>CAYLTG010000053.1:0-22396 GCA_964386225.1 uncultured Bacteroidales bacterium | reverse complement strand
CTGAGGTCGGAGTTCACGGTTTACGAGCCCGTGAAGATCGCCATCGAGGGGAACCAGTATGATTATCTGTTCTACAAGGAATCCATTCTTTTTAATGAATTGCGCGAGGTGCTCGATGACCTGATCGATTCCTTCTTCTCGGAGATCGTCATCAACTCGGCTTCCGTGCCCGTGATCATCACCGACAGCACGAAGCAGGTGGTGATCGAGCACGGCAAGCTTGACCCGCGGCGTATCGAGGACAGCCTCTATGTGATGCAGACCCTGCATGAGATGGCCGATGACAACGATCCCATCGAGATCGAGCTGGCCGACCAGGGCAAAAGGTACATCTACTACCAGAATTCCGAATTGCTCACCCGGCTGATGTTCTTCCCCTATTTCCAGCTGGGCGTGATCGGGGTCTTCCTCTTCGTGGCCTACATCCTGTTCAGCTCCGCCCGGAATTCGGAGCAGAAACAGGTTTGGGTAGGTCTTGCCAAGGAAACGGCCCATCAGCTGGGCACACCGCTGTCGTCCATGATCGGCTGGATCGAGCTGCTGAAGATGGAAGGCATAGGGGGAGATGCCGTGGACGAGCTGAACAAGGATGTAGAAAGGCTTCAAAAGATCACCGACCGGTTCTCGAAGATCGGCTCCGAGCCCATCCTGAAGAACGAGAACATGGTGGACATGGTTTACGAAGCCGTGGGTTACATCAAGTCCAGGTCGTCCAGGAAGATGAGTTACCAGGTCGTCCAGCCGCCGGGGACCGAGATATTCGCCCCCATCAACCTCCACCTGTTCGAGTGGGTCCTCGAGAATATCCTCAAGAATGCCATCGATGCCACGGGGGGGCATGGTCACATCGAGATCGACGTCAGGGAGGAGGAAAGCCTCGTGCTCATCGACATCTCCGACGACGGAAAGGGGATCCCGAAGTCCCTGTTCAAGACCATATTCAACCCCGGCTTCACCAGCAAGAAGCGGGGGTGGGGACTGGGCCTCTCCCTGGCCAAGAGGATCATCAAGGATTATCACAAGGGCAAGATCTTCGTCAAGCAATCGGCCCTGAACAAAGGGACGACCATCCGCATCATTCTCAGAAAGAAATTGCGATGATGAGGACTGCGGCACAGAAGTTTCATCTCCGCACGAGGGTTCATTGAAGACGACACCGTGAACGGCATTTACATCCATATCCCCTTCTGCAGGCAAAAGTGTCATTATTGCAATTTCTTTTCCCTGGCCACCACCAGGTACAGGGATGAATTCCTTGATGCCCTCGTCACCGAGATCCGGTCGCGGAAGGGATACCTTGGCGGCGGGTTGATCGGCACCATCTACCTTGGAGGGGGTACGCCATCCCTGTTCAGCAGCGATGAACTGATGGTGATCTTCGATGCCGTTGCAGCGAATCATCAGATTGCCAGAGATGCGGAGATCACCCTGGAAGCGAACCCCGACGACCTGGACGACCGTTACCTGGCGGGCCTCAGGGCTACGCCGGTGAACCGCCTCAGCATCGGGGTGCAATCGTTCCGCGACACTGACCTGGCCTATCTCAACAGGGTCCACGACGGAAGGCAGGCCGAAACGGCCGTGGTCCGGGCCCGCGATCACGGGTTCACCAACCTCACCATCGACCTGATCTTTGGCATCCCCACACTGGATGATGCCGGGCTCCTGGACAACATCGGCAGATTCCTCGGCCTGGGCCTCCCTCACCTGTCGGCCTACGGCCTCACCGTGGAGCCGCACACGGCCCTGGAGGTCATGATCCGGAAAGGCAAAACGGCCGGGGTGGACGAAGAACGCGCGGCCCGGCAGTTCAGCCTGCTTACCGCTCAGCTCAGGGAGCATGGATACCAGCATTACGAGATCTCCAATTTCGCACGCGAGGGCATGCATGCCCGGCACAACACCGGTTACTGGCTGGGTGGGAGCTATATTGGCTTCGGCCCGTCAGCGCATTCATACGACGGTGTCTCCAGGCAATGGAATGCGTCACACCTGGGCAAGTATATCGAAGGGATGAGGTCGGGCAGCCCATGGTATGAAAGGGAGGAACTGCTGGCCCATCAGAAATATGACGAGTATGTCATGGTGTCCCTGCGTACGATGTGGGGGGCCGATCCGGCTGAGATAGGAACTGCTTTCGGGGTGGAATACCGGCACTATTTCGAGGCAGGGATCAGAAAATTCCTCGACCGGGGACTGCTGCAGGTAAAGGACGGAAAGGTCATCCTGACGGAAGCTGGCAAATTGCATGCCGACGGCATCGCCTCCGACCTGTTCTGGCAAGAATAAATCGCCGTACCGAACTGATTTTGTTTTTACTTTTGCACCGCCAATGAAATCTCCCGCAGGGGGATATGGAATATATGGAGACGAAGCATTTTGTACTGGTGATCCTGATCCTTGCCTATGTCCTGGTTGTGGCCCTCTTTGCACAGCTGGGCGCCAGGCGGGAGATCGGACGAAAGAGCCTCTTCTGGGTGAGCCTTTTCCTGACCCCTGTCATCGGGCTCGCCTTCTTTCTCAGTTCGCAGCACCGGAAGCTGAACATGTACACCGAGGAGCGTTACAAATGCGAAGAATGCGGTTATGTATTCTCCGAGCAGCACGAGCATTGCCCGATTTGCGAGAAGGAGGGCAGGAAGCATGCCCTGAAGCGGGTCAACATGTACATGACCTGACCTATTCCCCTACCAGGAACCGCTCTGCGGAAAGCCCTGCACCCGTATCCAGCACCAGGATGTAAACACCGGCAGCCAGAGACCTGAGGCCCAGGTCCTTCACGTACAATGCACTTCTCCCCACCGGAAAATGCAGGCCCTTTTTTTCACGGTGGCTGGTCCCCGTCATGTCAAGCACCCTGAGATCACCTGTGCCGGCGTGATCCGCTTCAATGATCACCCTGGAGAACCGGCTGACCGGGTTGGGCACCACCGATAGATGAATGCCGGTGATCCCTTCCCCTGGTATCGGGATCATGGTGGTTACCGTATCCTGGTACAGGTCGTAGTAATACATCGACCTGCCGAAGGTGGCTGCGACCAGTTTGCGTGTGCCGTTGTGAAGGTCCAGGTCGTTGACGGGGACGAGGGGCAGGTTCGTGCCCATCACCTGCCAGCTGAAGCCCAGGTCCTTGCTGACAAAGACCCCGGCGTCGGAGGCCACGTAGAGGATGTTGTTGTTTTCCGGGTCGATGATGATGTCGTTGAGGGGTATCTCAGGCAGGTCGGCCGACAGGTCCATCCAGTCCTGACCCCTGTTGTCCGACATGAACACATGGGGAAGGTACTCGTCCCAGCGGTAGCCCGAGAAGGTGATGAAGACCCGGTCCTCCACCTGGGGGTCTGCCGCCATGCGGGTCACCCAGCGCTGGGGGAGCCCTTCGCCGATCTGGTCCCACGCTGCGCCGCCGTCATCGGTGACCCATACGTTGCCGTCGTCCGTGCCGGCATAGATGATCTCCTGGTTCACCGGCGACACGGCGATGGTGGTCACGGTGCCATAGGTCAGGTTGACGCCCGGGCCGTCGGTCAGGTCACCGCTGATGGCGGTCCAGGAAGAGGCGTGGTTGACAGACCTGTAAATCCTGTTCGAGCCGTAGTACATGACGGCCGGGTCGGCGGGATCGAAGACCACCGGCGTGTTCCAGTTCTTCCTGTCGCTGTTGCTGATGCCGTTGGTGGCATTGCTGAAGGAGAGCCCTCCGTTGGTGGACCGGCCCAGTCCGCCGTACTGGTATTCGGCATAGACGAAGTTGTTGTTGACGGGATCCACAAGCACATGGAATCCGTCGCCCCCGTAAATATGTTCCCAGTCGTCGGTGGCCCCGGTCAGGGTCCTGTTGGTCCCGTTGTCCTGGGTGCCCCCGTAAAGCCTTTCGGGGTATTGCTCATCGATCTCGCAGGTGTAGAACTGGGTGATGGGAAGGATGTCCAGAAATTCCCATCCGGCCCCTCCGTCGGCGGAGATGTAGAGCCCTCCGTCGTTAGCGAGAAAGAGGGTGTTGTTGTTTTCGGGATGTATGAACAGCCCGTGCTGGTCGACATGGACATCGGAGGATATGTTGGACCAGGAGAGGCCGCCGTTGGTGGTCTTGTAGAGGTCGAACCCGATCACGAAGGCCACGTCGGGGTCGGTGGGGTCCACCTCGATACGGCCAAACCACCAGCCGTAGGACTGGAAGCTGTTGGAGAGCTGCCCGTCGTTGGTCTGCGTCCAGGATGCCCCGCCGTCGCCGGTCTTGTATACGCCTTTGAAGTAGCCGATCTCATCGGCGTAGATGGCATACAGCACATTGGGATCCGAGGCGGCGATGTCGATCCCGATGCGACCTACCGATCCAGCGGGCGAGGGGAGGCCTGAGGTCAGCTCCGACCAACTGTCGCCGCCGTCGGCTGTTTTGTATATCCCGCAGGTAGGCCCGCCGTAGCGTCGCCGATCGGGTCGCCGGATGCGTTCCCACATGGAGGCGTAGAGTACCTCGGGCGTCGCCGGGTCGATCACCAGGTCGATGCCCCCTGTGGAATCCGACACAAAGAGCACCTGCTCCCAGCTTGTCCCGCCGTCGGTGGTCCGGTAGATGCCCCGGTCAGGGTTGTCGGCAAAGAGGTTGCCCATGGCCGCGACCCAGGCGATGTCCGGATCATCGGGGTGGACCACGATCCTGCCGATGTTCCTGCTCTCCTCCAGGCCGACGTGTGCCCAGGTATCCCCTCCGTCGTCCGACCTGTAGACCCCCACCCCGTCGTATGTCTGGGATCCTCCGCCGGCATTTGCTTCGCCGGTGCCGACATAGATGATGTCAGGGTTGGAGGGTGCCAGGGCGATGTCGCCGATTGACAGGCTGAGGGCATCGTCAAAAATGGTTTCCCATGCGGTTCCGTCGGGCGACACCTCGAAAATGCCGCCGGAGGCTGCCCCGGCCAGGATCGTCTCCTTGCCCGGATGATACTCCACGTCACTGAGGCGGCCGCCGGAGTTCACAGGCCCTCCGAACGTCCAGAGGCTTTCGTTATCCTGGTAGCTTGTGAGGGCCCTCGTGACCTTCACTGCGTGGAGGTAGGCCTCCTGGTTTATCTGTCCCGAAGGGAACGCACGCTGCATGAAGAACCAGTCGTTGGGTTTCCCGGGGGGCTGCGCCTCTCTGTGGGGAAGGTCATTGGGGATGCTGATGGTAATGCTGGCTGCGGCGAACAGGTAAAGAAAAACACGTATGATGCGGGTCATAGGGCGGGGAATTTGCTTCAAATTTAAAAAAATATGGAGATCTCCCGCGGCAAATGGCGCGGGGACTCATGACAGGTGCCGGGTGATGGCGCTGAAGAGCTCCTCGGGGTTGATGGGCTTGGTCAGGTGTTCATCGCCCCCCGCTTCAAAGGTCCGGTCGCGGTCCTCCGGCATGGCATAGGCCGTCTGCACGATGATCGGCAGCTGCTTCCTGAATTTCTTGATCTCGCTGATGGCTTCCAGCCCATCGATCACGGGCATCTTGATATCCATGAGCACGATGTCGATCTCCTCGTGTTTGCGACACATCTCAATGGCTTCCTTGCCGTTCTTGGCCCAGATGAGGTTGACCCGGGTCTTCTGGAAGAGGGCATCCAGGAAGGTATAGTTCAGGATGGAATCCTCTGCAATGAGGAACGTCCTGTCGTGCCAGTCGTACTTGGAGGCAGGTGGTTTGCCGGCGGCAAGTTCCTGCACCGGGTATTCCTTCTCGAGGGGCAGGGTCAGGGTGAACTTTGATCCTTCGCCCAGTGTCGATTCAACGGTCAGGGTCCCGCCAAGCAGTTCGGCCAGTTTCCGCGAGATGGAGAGCCCCAGCCCGGTGCCCTTGTGCTCGTTCTGGGCATCGTTCACCTGCCCGAACCGGTCGAAGATCAGCTCCAGCTTGTCTTCGGGGATCCCGATGCCGGAATCCTTGACATAGAGCTGGATGCTGCTTGCCGATGCCAGCTGGAACCCGAACTCGATAAAGCCTTCGCGTGTGAACTTGATGGCGTTGCCCAGCAGGTTCGACATGACCTGCCTGATCCTGTTGGGGTCGGTGCTGAAGATGAAATCTTCGTCCATCATGGGTTTGTTCATCCGGAGCTCCACGCTGGAGCGGCCGTTCTTGTTCTTCATCTTGAGGAACGTGGCGTAGAGTTCGTCCAGCAGCTTGTCGACGTTGCAGTCGCTGTACTGGATGTTGATCTGGCCCGCCTCGATCTTGGTGATGTCGATGATGTCCTCGATGAGGTTCATCAGCGTGTTGCTTCCCTGGGTGATGTAGTTGATGAATTCCTCGCGCTCCTCCTGGCTGAGGTCCTGGTTGGTGAGGATCTCGGAGAAGCCGATGATGGCGTTCATGGGAGTCCTGATCTCGTGCGAGACATTGGCCAGGAAGGCCGATTTCAGCATGTCGGCCTCCTCGGCCTTTTCGGCGGAAAGCCTCAGGCTTTCTTCTTTCCTGATGATCTCGGTGATGTCGCGGACGATGAACAGGAAGGCCTGCTGGCCCGAAAAGGTGATCTCGCTGGCATTCACCTCCACGGGGACCTCGTTTCCGTCCGACGGCGTGAGGATGCCCCTGAACTTTTTCATGTGGTTCTTCATCCAGGGGGCGAAATCCATGGTTTCGGCACCTCCCTGTTCGGGGGTGAGGATGTCCAGGATGTTTTTGCCTGCGAGCTCCGTCTTTTTCATCCCGAGCATGTCGCAGGCGGCAGGGTTGACATCGAGGACGGTTCCTTCCGGGTCCTCCACGAACACCGCGTCGGGCGACTCCATGAACAGGGTCTTGAACCGCTCCTCGCTGTTCCGGAGCTCCTGTTCGGCCAGCTTCTGGCGGGTGACATCCCGGTTGCTGACCCTTCTTCCCAGGGTTCTCCCTTGCTTGTCGTAAACTTCGCGGCAGAGGTGATTGATCCACTTGATCTCCCCGTCGCGGGTCCGTATGCGGTAGTCGAAGCTCAGCGCCTCGTCCTTGTTGTTCAGTTCGTCGTACTCGAGGTGGTGCCTGAACCTCTTGAGGTCATCCTCGTGCGTGATCTCGAGGGGAAGTCCGGGGTTCTCCATGAATTCCCCGGGGGTATATCCCGTTATGCGTTCGCATGACGGGGAGGTATAGACCATTTCACCGTCGGGGGAGATCCAGTATTCCCAATCGTAGGTGAAGTTCGACATCGTCCTGAACTTCTCCTCACTTTTCAGGAATTTGTCCTCCATCTTTTTTCTTTCGGTGATGTCGCGGAGGAATCCTTCCGAGCCGATGGCCGTGCCCCGTTGGTTCCTGAGCAGGCGGGCATTGAGCGAGGCATAGGCCACCGAGCCGTCCTTTCTGATGAGCCGGATGTCATGGTCGGTGATGGATTCGTTCCGGAGGAGGCGGCGTACGATGGATTTCAGGGCCGGTGTGTCGGGGAAGAAATCCCGGATGGACCTGCCGGTGATCTCGGAGGGCTTGTAGCCGCCTATTTTTTGGACCGAAGGGCTGATGTCGGCGATGATCCCGTCGATGTCGGCACGGAAGTAGACATCCTGGTACGATTCGAAAATGTTATGGTATTTCTCGGTCTTCGTCCGCAGGGTGTCCCAGCTGCTCTTCCTGTGCAGGGCCACCGAACCCAGCTTGGCCACGGTCTCGATGGCCTCCTGGTTGGCGATCCCCCTGCCCTCGGGCAGGAAGACCATGGCCGTGCCGTACACCTCATTTTCAAAGGTCAGCCCGACGAGATAGATGTCGCCCACATCCAGGTTCTTCTGGATGAGGTCGAAGGTATTCCTCGGAAAGACGTTGTACCCGTATTCAAACAGCCCGTCGTTGTATTTGAGGAGGGTGCCGAAAGAGAGGTTCCTGATCAGGTCGTGGTTGAATTTACGGGAGAACTCTCCGAAGTTGGACTCGATGATCCCCCTGAGCTCTTCGATCGTTTCCTGGGGTCCTTCGATGTGCTCGATGTTCGACCTGTTCAGGAGGGAGTCATACGATACCAGGAGGATGGCCACGTTCTCGGTGACCTCGTTCATCTTTTCGCCGATGAACCGGAATACATTGTAATCACCTGTCAATTCGCCGAACTCGATGGCTTTCTCGGAAATGAACTCGATGCTCTTCAGCTGCTCCTGTTCCTTGGCCTTGGCCAGTTTATGGTCGGTCACATCGTTGGCGAAGAGGAGCATGGCCGGTTTGTTGTCCCAGTCGATGAGCACCGCCTTCGAGCTCACCCACCGGATGCTCCCGTTGATGTCGACGAGCCGGAAAATGAAGTCTTCCCGGTTGTTCCTTCCGGAGAAGCTCTCACCGATGAAGTCCTTCACGTTCTCCCTGTCCTTGACGTAGACAAGGTGGTCGAAATCGATGCGTGGCAGGTGGTCCATGCTGTAGCCCACCAGGTCGAGCAGGCGGGAGTTGCAGAACCGGATGTGGTTTTCCTGGAGAATGAAGATGGCCTCGTGGGCATTCTCGATGATCACTTTGTAGGCCTGCTTGCTTTTCAGCAGGTCACGTTCGATCATCTTCCGCTCCGTGATGTCATTGAAGATGACCTGTGCGCCGGTGACCTTTCCGCTCTTGGTGATGAAACTGGTGTTGACTTCGGTCCATACGTTCAATCCGGCGGCGTTGCTCCACTGGAACTCGAAGCTTACCGGGTGGAGGCCGTCGTAGATCGAATCCACCAGGGCCTGGAACCGGGGGATGTCCTCTCCCGTGAGGAATGGTATCCGGGTGAGCTTGTATCCGATGAAATGGTCGGAACGATATCCTGAAATGTTTTGAAGGGCTTGGTTTACAGAGGTAATGACCCCTTTGTGGTTGACGAAGATGATGCCTTCGGGCACCTGCTCGATGTAATTCTTATATTTCTCGCGGTGGACCTCCAGTTCGTGCTCCTTTTGCACGGAATCGGTTATGTTGTGGAAATAGGCGACCACCGAGCCCTGTTCGCCGCCGCTTTTCTTGAGGGGCGACAGGTTGGCCTCGAGCCAGAATTCGCCTTTCGGGAAATGGTACCTGGCTTTGACGTGCTGGGTGTTCCCCGTCTGCAGGATCTGAAGGATGCTGTTCTTGAGCCGGAATGCAATGGATTCGGGGAAAAGGTTGTCCACCAGCTTCCCTTTGAAATCCAGGGGGCTGAGCCCGTAAACGGCTTTCAGGCTTGCATTTCCCCACACCTCTATGAACTTGCCCTTGTCATTGAGCACGGCAATGAAGGTATTCTGCATGGAATCGAGGATATCCTCGTAGAACTGTACTGTCCCGAGCAGCAGCTTCTTGTCCGATGGTGCTGGATGGCCGGCCGGGCCCGAGGCGGGTGTTTCACCCTCCTCCCCCTGGCTTTTCGGACGCTTATCTTCGTAATTATGAAGCGGCATAGATATCCCTGATTACTGAAATCTCATATGTGAATTACCGGACCTGATTGGACCTGCCCATCATTCCCCAATTACCTTGACATCAAAAACACCTGTGGCGTTGTAGCTGATATGAGGGTTGAAAGTATTTCCGCCCAAGGTGCTGTAATTACCTCTATTAGCCCAGATTGAAGGCGCAAGTTAGCAAAAAATCGCGGGCAAAAAAATTTTCAGGATAAAAAAATATCAGGTGCCGGATCAATACCTTGAAATGCGGTCTGTCATCTGCACAGTTGCTGCCCTGCTCAGAGCATTTTAAGGTAGCTGACCTCCTTCTCGGTGAGGTACCGCCAGGTACCCCTGGGTATGTCCTTTTTTGTGAGGCCGGCGAACAATACCCGATCGAGCTTGAGGACCTTGTATCCCAGGGACTCGAAGATCCTCCTGACAATCCTGTTCCTGCCCGAATGCAGTTCGATGCCCAGTTCCTTTCGCGTGGTGGAATCGCTGACATAGGCGATCTTATCCACGTTGACGGGCCCGTCTTCCAGGGTGAGCCCGTCGGCGATCTTCTTCATGTCAGTTTTCGTGATCGGTTTGTCAAGGACGGCATGATAGATCTTTCTGACGTTGTGCCTCGGGTGGGTGAGCTTCTTGGCGAGCTCGCCGTCGTTGGTGAACATCAGCAATCCGGTGGTATCCCTGTCGAGCCGGCCCACCGGGTAGATCCGCTCGCTGCAGGCCGAGCTGATGAGGGTCATCACCGTTTTCCGTTCGAATGGGTCGTCGGTAGTGGTGATATACCCTTTCGGCTTGTTCAGCAGCACATAATATTTCTTTTCCGATTTCAGCCTCCGGTTGTCGAACTTTACAACGTCATCCTTTGACACCTTGGTGCCCAGGTCTTTGACGATCTTGCCGTTGACCTCGATGACGCCCGACTGGATCAGCTTGTCCGCTTCCCTCCTGGAGCAGATGCCTGCATTGGCTATGTATTTGTTCAGCCTGATGAGTTCGGGGCCCTCCGGTTTTTGCTTTGCGGCGGGTCGTGCGGACCCGGGCCCCTGCGAGGAGGGTCTTTTGCCCGTGGAGAGGTTGTTTTTGCGAGGGGGTCTCTTTTTTTCTGTCATTGAAAATGATTGCCATTGAGGGATTTGATGCGGCAAAAGTATCCATAAATCCGATTCGATCTCGTATTTATTATTTGCGGGACCTCCCTGAAATTCCTCAGTTTTTTTATGAGTAATCCCTTGTTGATAAGTCATTCAATCCTAGTTTGACCCGGAGAAAAGTTGATTTAAATTTGGTTTTCACATGGAAACCGATTACTTTTGCGACAATTAACTAATTATTACCAGTAAGGTTTAGCTTTCGCTTTTCGGTTTTTTAGAATTAACTTGCGCGCTATGAGGAAAATAATTATCTTATTTGTATCCTCCTTTCTATTAGCATTCAGCCCTCTAATCATATCCGAGGTCTTTGCCGATCAGCCCCCTGATCCGGGAGGTGGTCCCGGCGGAGGTGATCTTCCCGTGGGTGGCGGGTCTCCGGTAGCAGGCGGTTTCATTATTCTGGCCACGCTCGGAGCCGCTTACGGAGTCAAGCGGATTTATGATTTCAGGAACAGTGAAAATGCTGAATAAGTACAGGTTGTAGTCTTTTCCTTTCTCCCTTTCCCGGCCCCGCGATGCAAAGAGGTGATTCCTCTTTTACCATCCTTTTTCATGTTTAAGTAAGGCAATGGACCTGCCGCTTCTTTTTTTAGGCCAGTTTTATCAGATGACGTAGCTTTGCAGTGATCTAACTCACATCATTCGATGGGCAAGGCCCCCAAATATTATGTAGTATGGAAAGGTAAGACCCCCGGCGTTTACCTCACCTGGGACGAGTGCAAGAAGCAGATCGAAGGCTTTCCCGATGCGGTGTACAAGTCGTTCAAGGATGAAGCCCTTGCCCGCAAGGCCCTGCACGATGGATGGGAATACTACGTGGGATTCGACGAGCGCAAGCTAACCTTTAACGAGGAAAAGAAAGCAAAGGTGGGGGTTCCCATTGCCGGGAGCATTTCGGTGGATGCAGCCTGCAGCGGCAATCCCGGCATCCTCGAATACAGGGGCGTTTATACCGGTTCAGGCCGGGAACTGTTCAGGGTCGGCCCCTTTCCGGAAGGGACCGTCAACATCGGCGAGTTCCTTGCCCTGGTGCACGGCCTGGCTTTGCTGAAGAAACAGAACAGCAGCATTCCGGTCTATTCCGATTCAAAGACCGCCATCAGCTGGGTGAGGAAAAGGAAGATCAATACCAAGTTGCAGGTCTCTCCCAGGAACAAGAAGCTTTTCGATCTGGTGGCCCGGGCACTCGACTGGCTCCACGCCAACAGGTACGACAACCCGGTCCTGAAATGGGAAACGGAATACTGGGGCGAGATCCCGGCCGATTTCGGCAGAAAGTAGCCCGTCCTCCATCCTCATGCGTCCACCCTCCCCGTCATTTCTTGAAAAGTAACTTTCGCATTTGCAAACCATTACAGTCCCCGATCAAAACAGGTTAAAAAAAAATGCCGGTTTCGGGGTACCGATCGGCCCATTTTTCTGATTAACCATAAAGGCCTGTTCAGTTTGTTCCCGTGACCGGGGTTCATGAACGTACGGCCTGCTGGAATGAACACTGACCATAAACCAAAAATGCGAACACCATGAAAATCGTTACCTTTTTCAAGCTTTTCTGTCTTTGTGCCATGACCCTGTCGGTCAGAATGGTGGCCGGGCAGGCCACGTATGCCGAAAACTTCGATCTGGCCGACAACTGGTCGGGCGGTGCGGCCGGTTCCTATACCGCCAAGACCTATGTGAACCTCTCCGATCCCGTCAATGACCTGTTCAGTTCCGATGCGGCCGTTCGCGAGTCGACCAATGCCTTGGAAGGCTATGCCTGGCGACTGAGGAATGAAGGTGCACCTTACTTCCTTTACGAGTGCGAAGAGGTGATCGCCGGTTTCTCAGTTTACATGGCCCACTGGAACCCTGCCGTGTCCATGGTGCTCCTCCTGGAATACAGTGCCGACGGAGGGGCCAGCTATGTGCCTCTGGCCACGCTCGACGAATCCTGGTGGACAGGCCAGGGCTACGGCGAAAAGGAATACCGCGAATTCTCACAGGCGGATCTGAACATCGCCCCCCTGCCCGGGGAAAAGGCATGCATCAGGATCAGCACCGACGGAGGTGAGCGCCTTTTGATCGATAACTTTCAGCTTTTCTATGACAATGGTCCTGCCGGAGTGGAGGCTCCCCAGGAATTCAACGCAGTGGCGGCATCTGAAAATGAAATTCATTTGACTTTTGTACCCAACATTGCAAATGATGATGTGGTCATTGTTTTCGACGCGGATGGGTCCTTCGGGGCCCCGGTCGGGCTACCTCCTGTTCTGGGGGAAGCCTTCGCCGGCGGGACATTGTTCTACGTGGGCACCGAATCCCCGCAGGTCCATTCGGGACTTTCTGCCGGTGAGACCGTCCATTACATGGCATGGTCCTACGACGGGATCTCCTATTCTCAGGGGTTGACCGCGACGGCCACGACGGCCTCCCTTTCCGGATCACCGGTTGCCTGGATCAATGAATTTCATTACGACAACGACGGCACCGACGTGTCCGAGTTCGTCGAGGTCGTAGTGCGGGATGCAGGGATGATCGACCTTGCCGGTCTGCAATTGTTCCTCTACAACGGGTCAACGGGTGAATACTACGCATCCCAGACTGCCGACAACTTTGAACCCGGAGCTGCCGCCGGCGATTATTCCATTCATACCTGGTACTATCCAGGTATTCAGAACGGAGCCCCGGAAGGGCTGGCCCTTGCCTATGAAGGGATGCTCATCAGCGGTCAGTTCCTCAGTTATGAAGGGACCTTCACGGGCACCAACGGGCCGGCGGCCGGAGAGTTGTCGGTGGATGTCGGTGTGGAGGAGCCCTCGAACAGTCCGGTGGGCTATTCCCTGCAGCTGGCGGGAACCGGCATCCATTATGATCATTTCTCATGGACGGACCCGGCGCCGGAGACTCCCGGAGAAGTGAACGGCCAACAGGAGATCGGCGGCTTTACTGCCTGGACAGGCGCGCTCAGCGACAACTGGCACGAACCCGGGAACTGGGACAACGGGATCCCGGGGCCGGCGATCAATGCCCTTGTCCCACTATTGACCACCACCGACCCGGTCTATCCCGTGATCAATGCGTTTGCAGAGACGGGCGACCTTCTGATCGAGGTGGGGGCCGATGTGGATGTCGGCGTCAGCGGAGCCCTCACGGTGGAAGGTTCTTCCGCAGGGGGCGGTACCCTCAGGATACATTCCGATGAGAGCGGTTCCGGCTCCGTGATCACTGCCGGCGGTCCCCCGGCAATCGTGGAACGGTACATTGTCCCCGGTCAATGGCACTATGTCGCGTCGCCCGTACCTGAAATAAGTTCAGACATCTTTGAAGGGATGTACCTGATGACCTGGGATGAGCCCACGGAAACCTGGGTGTTCATCGAGGAGATGGGAGTCCCTTTGAACGCAGGGCTGACGGGGTACGGGCTATGGGCCGATTCACCCGCAGTCGCGGAGTTCCCGGGCATCCTGAATGCGGGCGCCTTCAGCATCCCTGTTTTCAATACCCCCGGGACAGCCAGCCCGGAAAACGACCCCTCCGGATACAACCTTGTCGGCAACCCCTATCCTTCCTCCCTGGATTGGGATGCCGAGGAGGGGGCGGGATGGATCAGGACATCCACCAATGTGGGAATGGCCATCTATTTCTGGAATGGCAGCCAGTATGCGTCGTATGTGAAAGGGGGACCGAACCCCGGTCCCAACGGCGGCACAAACATCATCCCGCCACAACAGGGATTCTTCGTGATGTGCCTGTCGGAGGAAGGGGGATCCATCACTGTGGATGATGCGGCCCGGGTGCATTCCTCCCAGCCTTTTTACAAGGACCGGCAGATGACGGCCGACCTCGCACGGATTCGTGTTGATGGGGGACTGCACAAGGACGAGTTGTTCTTTTATATCCGCCCCGATGCGACCTTCGGTTTCGACGGCCAGTTCGATGCATTCAAGCTGTTCGGTTGCGAGGAGGCCCCCCAGATCTATGTCCTGTCGCCCGACAGCTTCCGGCTTTCCATCAACTGTGTTCCCGGTACGGGCGAGGAGCTCATTTTTGGATTGGGCTTCCGCACCGGCACGGAAGGGATCTACAAACTGGAACTTGATGACACCGGCATGTTCACCCAGGGCCCGGTCATCCTCGAGGACACATACCTTCAAAAATACATCGACCTGCACGGCGACCCGGGGTATGAGTTTCATTCATTCGCCGGCGTGTTCGACGACCGCTTCAGGCTGCGCTTCTTTGCGGAGGAGATCCCGGTGCTGCATGGCTCCAGCATTGCCGCAACGCCCTATGTATTTTCCAGGCAAGGAAAGGTGGTGGTACGCTCCAACGGGCCGATGCATGGGGAGGCCATGGTGTGCGATATCCTTGGGAGAACACTGGGGATCCTGTCCCTCGGGGGACAGGAGGAAGCTGAGATCCCCCTTCATGGCCGCACAGGATGGTTCGTTGTACGCATCCGTACCGAGATGGGCCTGCAGACACACAAACTGTATCTCGGTGGGCAGGGAAGTGCCGGGGAATAAAAGAAAATTGCTCCTTTGGTTTGCTTATCCTGACCTTGACCGGCAGATTTTTTCTGCCGGTCTGTTTTTTTTGCCCGCAGACCGGGGTGGATGATCCCTATTTGGAAGCGAAGGCCACACAGGCTACCGAGAGGGTGATCCCCGGTATCCGGCTCATGGCTTGCAGGCAGGCTTCCATGGTGGCCCCGGTGGTGATCACATCATCCACTACCAGCACATGTTTGCCCTGCAGGCCAGCCTCGTCCAGCACCACAAAAATATCACTGACGTTTTCCCACCTGGTGTAACGACCCTTCCTGGTTTGGGTCTCGCTGGCGATCTTCCTGGCGACACTCCGGGTGTCCAAGGGTACCCCCAGGACCCGGGTAACCCCCAGTGCGATCAGTTCGGCCTGGTTGAATCCCCGTTTTCTCAGTTTCTTCCGGTGCAGGGGTATGGGCACAACGCAATCGATCCCATCGAACAGCGGCTGGTGGCTGATCTCCCCGCCAAGCAGGTTGCCCAGATGAATGCCGATCTCTTTCTGGCCGCGATACTTCAACTGATGGATCAGGTTTTGCACCGCCCCTCCCTTCCGGTAGAAATAAAGTGCGGTGGCCGCTCTCACCTCGGCCCTTCCCCAGAATACCCTGGCCACCGGGTTTTCGGGGTCATTATGAAAGTTCGTTTCTGGCATATGCAACGAACACCTCGTGCATAGGACCTTTTCGTTCCTGTAGAGGCTGTTGCCGCATGAATGGCATACAGCGGGGAAAAACAATCCCGCAAAGTCTTTAATCAGGTTCATTCCATATCAAAAATAAGAAATTCCGCAATAAACACCTACCTTTGATGCTCTTAAAACCAAAAATCCGTTAATAAAATATATGGCACGGAAAAAGAAAAAGACGGTTCGCAAGCCCAAGGACAATACGTTCGCAAAGGTGGTCCTTGATGTTTTTATCGAGAACCCTTTCAGGGCTTACAATTTCAGGCAGTTGTCCCATGTCCTGGGCATTTCGGACAAGGCCAGCAAGCAGCTGGTCAAGGATATCCTGGCCGGACTCGAGAATGAAGGAAGCATCGTGGAGGCCAACCGTGGAAAGTTCAAGCTTCACCCATCCTATGTCGGCAGCGGTGCCGTGAAGAATGTCATCACAGGCATCGTCGACATGAAGCAGACAGGCAAGGCCTACATCATCACCGATGACCTTGGCGAGGATGTCTTCATCTCGGCCAACAACACAAACAGGGCCCTCGACGGCGACAAAGTGCGTGTCAGGCTCTTTCCCAAGAGACAGGGCAGGAAAACAGAAGGGCAGATCATCGAGGTGCTGGAGCGGAAAAGGGTTCAGTTTGTCGGCGTTGTGGAACTATCCGGGAAATATGCCTTCCTGATACCCGACGACACCAACATCCCCGTGGATATCTACATCCCCGCTTCGGGCCTCAGGAATGCACGGAACGGCGACAAGGCCATTGCCAGGATCACCGACTGGCCGGAGCATGCGCGCAATCCTTTTGGAGAGATCACCGATGTGCTCGGCAAACCCGGCGAGCACGACGTAGAGATGCAGTCGATCCTGGCCGACAAGGGATTCCCGGTCAGTTTCCCGAAACATGTTGTCAGCGAGGCGAGGAAGATCCCCCAGGAGATCACCGGCAAGGAGCTGAAGGGCAGGAGGGATTTCCGACAGGTGTTCACCTGTACCGTTGACCCGGAGGATGCCAAGGATTTTGATGACGCACTGTCGCTGCGCAAACTCGATAATGGCAACTGGGAGGTTGGCATACATATTGCCGATGTGTCGCACTATGTGAAACCGGGTACGGCGATCGAGGAAGAGGCCTACAAAAGGGCCACCTCGGTCTACCTTGTCGATCGGGTCATCCCGATGTTGCCCGAGGAGCTTTCCAATGAATTGTGCTCGCTGAAGCCGCATGTCGACAAGCTGTGCTATGCCGCTGTCTTTGAGCTGGATGATCAGGCCACGGTCATCAGGGAATGGTTCGGACGGACCATCATAAATTCTGACCGGAGGTATAATTACGAGGAGGTACAGCAGATCATCGAGGGAGGCGACGGCGATAACAGCAAGGAGATCCTGGTATTGCACGACCTGGCCTCCAAGCTCAGGAAGGTCCGGTTCGAGAAAGGGGCCATTGCCTTCACCAGCCAGGAGGTGAAATTCAGGTTGGATGAGAACGGCAAGCCCATCGAAGCATACATCAAAGAGCAAAAGGATTCCAACCGCATGATCGAGGATTTCATGCTGCTGGCCAACCGTAAGGTCGCCGAGCGGATCGGCAGGAAGCACGGCAAGCAGGAGCCGAGGACCTTCGTTTACCGGGTCCATGACATGCCCAACCCGGAGAAGCTCAACACCTTCGCCGAATTCCTCAAAAAGCTGGGATACCGCATCCAGATGGGCTCACAAAAGGCCATTTCCAATTCCCTCAACGACCTGTTCGAACAGATCAAGGGCAAGGGGGAGGAGAACATGATCGAGGCCATCGCCATACGTACCATGGCCAAGGCCGAATATTCCGTGAAGAACATCGGGCACTATGGTCTTGCATTCAAGTATTACACCCATTTCACCTCGCCCATCCGCCGGTACCCCGACCTGATGGTCCATCGCCTCCTTCACCTCTACCTGGATGGCGGCGCATCGGTCAACCCCGCTGAATACGAACAGAAGTGCAAGCATTCCTCCGACATGGAGAGGCAGGCCATGGAGGCGGAACGCGCTTCCGTCAAATACAAGCAGGCCGAATACCTTTTAGACAAGATAGGACAGGAGTTCAACGGACTGATCTCAGGGGTCAGCAAATGGGGTATCTACGTGGAACTCGAAGGGAACAAATGTGAGGGGATGATCTCCCTGAAACTGCTGGACGATGATTTCTATTACCTCGATGAGAACAACTACATGGTGCTGGGAGCCCAGTTTGGCAAGCAATTCAAGCTGGGTGACCCCATCCGGATCAGGGTGCGGAAGATCGACCTCGCCAAGAAACAGATGGACTTTGAACTGGCATAAGCCCTGCAGCGTGTATGCTTTTCCAAAAGTTGCCCGGCCGGGAGCCGGTAATCAAAGATTTCTTATTTTAGCACCCCCTCCGGTATGGTGAATGGGGCCATGCAGGACAGGTGAACCACCGGGTATGATCAAGAGAATCTTCCACTGGATATCGGATTTCATCAGGAAATATCACCTGGATGCGTTCAGGGACGTGGCTATTTTCGTGACGATACTCCTCTTCTTCCACTTTGTCTGGAAAGCCTTTGCCAGCAATATCTTCACCGTGGGTTTCATTCGGAGTTCGGCCGACTGGCTGGCGCTGCAGGTATACCACGAAAGCAGGTGGGTCGTTGACCTGTTCACGACCCGGATCACCGCCTTCGACCAATTGTATATCGGGGGCAGCCTCCGCCATAATGTTTTTTATTTCGCTGAGAACAATGGCTATGTTTCGGTCAATGCCAGCTGTTCGGGGCTCAAGCAGTTCTACCAGTGGTTCTTCCTCATGACCCTGTTCCCGGGCCCCTGGCGGCACAAGTCCTGGTTCATCCCCATGGGCCTTGTGGTGATCCACTTGGTGAATGTATTCAGGATCATCGCGATGGTCGTCGTGACCATGTACCTTTCGGAGCACTGGGATTTCATCCATGACTGGATCCTGCGGCCCTTCTTCTACGTGGTCATGTTCATGCTCTGGGTCTGGTGGAACGAAAAATACCACCTGAGATTCAGGAAAAGGTCGGCTTCAGCTGCGTGAAAAACAGATCACCGGGCCATTATTCATGATAATAGACCCTCTTCACCCGCCTTGAAATATTGGTGAGTACCTCATAGGGTATGGTTTCAAGGGCTTCGGCCAGTTCCGTGATCGGGTGATCCTTGCCGAAGATGATCACGTCGTCGCCTTCGTGGGCATCGATGTCCGTGATATCGGCCATGCACATGTCCATGCAGATGTTCCCCACGATGGGCGCACGTTTGCCGTGGATGTATACCGACCCTTTGCCATTGCTCAGTTTGCGGTTCAGCCCGTCGGCATAGCCGATGGGGATCACGGCGATCTTCATTTCCTCTTCCGCTTTCCAGGTCCTGTTGTAACCCACCGTATCGCCCTCATGGATGGTCTTGATCTGCGAGATGGTGGACTTCAGGGTGCTCACATGTTCCAGCATCTGCTCATCGGCGCCTGCAGTGGCAATGCCGTAGAGGCTGATCCCCAGCCTCACCATATCGAACTGTGCATCGGGGAAACGGCTGATGCCGGCTGAATTGAGGATATGCAGCAGGACAGGGTGTTCGGCGCGGGCCTTTATCCTGTCCGACATCCTCCTGAACCGCTCGATCTGTTCCCTGGAAAAATCATCGTCGCGCGGGTCTTCGCTCGATGCCAGGTGGGAGAAGACGGACTGCACGTAGATCATGTTCAGGCCTGTCAGCCGGTCGATCAGTTCGTCGACTTCCCCTTCGCAGAAACCGAGCCTGTGCATGCCCGTATCGAGCTTTATGTGCACCTTCACCGGCTTGTTGTCGGGGATGATGTTCGCACGCGTGGCCTCCTCCAGCAGCTGCAACGACCTGAAGTTGTAGATCTCGGGTTCAAGGCCATGCTTAATGATGGCGTCGAAGCTCTGTTCGTCGGGGTTCATCACCATGATGGGTGTCTTTATCCCCGCCTTCCGCAGCTCGACCCCCTCATCGGCATAGGCCACCGCGAGGTAGTCGATGTTATGGAACTGCAGGATATTGGCGATCTCGAAACTGCCGCTGCCATAGCTGAAGGCTTTCACCATGGCCATGATGCGGGTGTCGGGATTGATCTTCTTCCGGTAATGGTCGAGGTTGTGAACTAGGGCGTTGAGGTTGATCTCCAGGACTGTTTCGTGGGCTTTCTGCTGGAGGGCCATGCTGATCTGTTCAAATTCAAAGATCCTGGCTCCCTTGAGCAGGATGGTCTCATGCTGGAAATCGGCGAAAGAGAACTTTTTCAGGAAGTCGGCGGTCGCAGGGAAGAACATCCCTTCCATCCCGAAGGCGGAGGCGTTCCTGCTGATCGCGGGGCCGATCCCGATGATGCGGTTCACTTTCTTTTGTTTCAGCAGTTCGGCGATCTCGCTGTAAAGTTCCGACTCGTGCTTGCCACTCTGCAGGATGTCGGAGAGGATGACGGTCTTTTTCTTGTGCTGGTTCTGTTGGTGCAGGAAGTCGAGCGCGATGATGAGGGAGTTGACGTCGGAGTTATAGCTGTCGTTGATGATGGAGCAGTGGTTGATCCCTTCTTTCAGTTCAAGGCGCATGGCGATGGATTGCAGGCCGGCCATCCTGGTGGCGATGGTATCGTTGAAATAACCCATGTAGAGCATAGTGGCCCAGCAATGGATGGCGTTCTCAACGGATGCGTTATCGGTGAACGGGATCTCGATCCCGATCTCCTTCCCTTTGTATGTGGCCGTGATCTTCGTCCTTCCCTTTTTCGTCTTGTCGATCGCCCGGATGCGGAGGTCTGCCTCCTGCTTTCTGCTCCAGGTGAATGCCGAGATGGTGCTGAGCAGCTCGCTCCGGATGATGGTCTCCTGCATCTCCGGGTAGTCGGGGGTATAGATGAGGATCTTGACCTTGGTGAACAGCTTCAGTTTCTCGCCGACTTTCTGTTGCAGGCTGATGAAGTTTTCCCCGTGCGCCGGGCCGATGTTCGTGAAGATGCCGATGGTGGGGTTGATGATGTCCTTCAGGCGGCCCATCTCGTCGGGTTCTGAGATGCCGGCCTCGAAGATCCCAAGGTTGCTCTCCCTCTTGAGTTGCCATACCGAAAGGGGTACGCCGATCTGGGAGTTGTAGCTCTTCGGGCTCCTGGCGATGTTGTAGTCGGGGGCCAGCAGCTGGAACAGCCATTCCTTGACAATGGTCTTGCCGTTGCTCCCCGTGATCCCGATCACGGGGATGTCGAATTTCTTCCTGTGATAGGCGGCCAGTTTCTGGAGGGCGGCCAGGGTGTCGGCCACCTGGATGCAGTTGCTGTCGGCGGGTACATCGCTGTCGTCCGACAGGATGAAATTCCGGATCCCTTTCTCATGCAGCTCGCGGATGTACTTGTGGCCGTCGTTCTTCTTGGTAACCAGCGATATGAAGATGCAGTGCTCCGGGGAGATGAGGCGGCGGGAATCGATCAGGATATCGGTGATCACCTGGTCCTGGATGGATGCAATGATCTTTCCGCCGATTGCATCTGCGATTTCACGTATCGAATAGGAAACGGATTGCATAGGAAAATGCCCTGCTTAAAAATGGAAAAATTAATTGTGTTGCCTCACGTCGCGCGCGACCTGCTGACCCCTTCCCGGCCCCGGTGCTCCTTCGCGCTGACCGGCTGCCGGGACCGCCAGCGGGTTGCTGCGGGCCTCTTCGTATTCCTTCCTGTTCCTGTGGATGTCGATGGCCAGGTAGATGGCCTGCATCATGGAGTCAGGCGAGGCCTGGTTCTTCCCCGCGATGTCAAAGGCGGTGCCGTGGGCCGGCGATGTCCTGACAATGGGCAGCCCGGCGGTGTAGTTGACCCCCGTTTCAAACGCAAAGGTTTTGAACGGCAGCATGCCCTGGTCGTGGTACATGGCCATGATACCGTCGAAGTTGCGGTAATTGGCCGATCCGAAGAATCCGTCGGCAGGGTAGGGCCCGAAGGTGAGCAGTCCCTCTTCGCGGGTTTCCTCGATCACCGGGAGGATGACCTCGTGCTCTTCAGCCCCGATCAGGCCCTGGTCCCCCGCATGCGGGTTCAACCCCAGGATGGCGATCTTCGGCTTGCTGATATTGAAGTCCATCTCGAGGCTCCGGTTCAGCACACGGAGTTTCTTCTTCAGGAATTCCCGTGTGATGGCACCGCTCACATCCTTCAGCGGGATGTGCCCCGTGAGGATGCCGATGCGGAGGTCGCGGTTCACCATCAGCATCAGGTGATCGTCCGTATCGAATTTGGAGGCCAGGTAATCGGTATGCCCCTTGAAGTTGAATTTCTCCGACTGTATGTTCTTTTTATTGAAGGGGGCGGTGACGAGCACGTCGATCTTATTCCATTTCAGGTCGTCGATGGCTTTTTCAAGCGCCAGGAATGCCATCTCGCCGGCGAGCGGGGTCGACTGGCCGACCTCGATCTTCACCTCGTCGTTGAAGCAGTTGATGATGTTCACCCGCTTGTTGCTGGCATAGTCGGCCTTTTTGACCAGGTTGAAGTTCACCTCGTTAAGGTCAAGTGTTTTCCTGTAATAGGAAGCGACCTTCGACGAGCCGTAGACGATGGGCGTAAAAAGTTCGAGCGACCGCTTGTCGAATAACGCCTTGATGATGATCTCGTAGCTGATGCTGTTAAAATCCCCGTGTGTGATCC
>CAYLTG010000052.1:0-22627 GCA_964386225.1 uncultured Bacteroidales bacterium | reverse complement strand
ACGTCAATGCCGGTCTCGTCGAGGATCCTGGCCATGGAATAATCGTAAGCGGTCAGCATGGCGATCTTTTCGCCCTTCAGCTTCATTTCCTGAAGTACGTGCGTGGTGATCTTTGTGTAATATTGCCGTGAATCCATGGGGTTTAGGATGATATTCGCAAAGGCAAAGCTACGAAGTTTTACCATAGGGCCATCAACTTTTGTTGCCGCTGCCGGCGATTTGCCGGCCTCCGCATAATATTTGCCGAAAGAAAGGGTTAATAGAAAAGGTTTGTATACATTTGTCACTCATTTGATTTGACCGATCCTTTATGAAGAAATGCATTTCCGGTATCCTGGCCCTGGTGCTGCTGGTCATCGCAAACTCATGCGAGACCGACTTCACCACGATTGCGGACTACCAGGACATCACCGTAGTATATGGCCTGCTCGACTCGAGAGAGCCCTACCAGTACATCAAGATCAACAAGGCGTTCCTTAGCGAGACCGACGTCCTCACCTACGCAGCCGACCCCGACTCGAACCAGTACCTGTACAAGCTCCAGGTGGCCGTGGAGGAGTATACGGAGTCGGGGAACAAGATCAATACCCACATGCTCGACACGACCACGGTCTACAACAAGGAGCCCGGGCAATTCTACTACCCGGAGCAGGTGGTGTACCGCTGGGACAAGCCCGACCAGCCGCATGAGATCAAATACATCGTCGAAGGCCTCAACGACACTGTCGGCATCGAATATTTCTGGCTCAACGAGGAAAATATCTACAAACTCGTCATCACCAACCCGGAAACGGGCAAGGTGATCAGGTCAGAGACACCCCTGGTGAAGGATTTCAGGATCACCAAGCCGGGATTCGGGCAAACCATCCGCTTCGTGCCCGAACCTGTCAACCCCAAGGAATTCGAATGGGAAAAAGCCGACAACGGCGACAAGTATGAATTCGAGCTCCGGTTCAACTATGGCGAATGGAAATGGGGATCGCAGGACACCGTCTACAAGTACATCGTGCTCGCCTCCGCCACCGTCGCGGGCACCCCGGGCAGCAACACCATGGTCTATTACTACTGGGATGACCAGTTCTTCAGCACCTGCGAGAACCTGATCCCCTACAGCGACCCCGCCGCCGAGGAGCAGGTCCGCGAGCGCTATACCGCCCGGATCGAGATGGTGGTCTCCGTGGCCGAAGAGGACTACGCCAAATACCTGGAGGTGAACGAACCGTCCACCAGCATCGTCCAGGAAAGGCCCAACTTCACCAACGTCGAGAACGGCATCGGGATCTTCAGCAGCCGGATCCGCAAGTTCAAAACCAAGAAACTGCACTCGGAAACGGTCACCGACCTGAAAAACCTGGACACCGACCTGAAGTTCAAATTCTGACAGCCCCTTTGCGACACCCAATGACAAGCCGTTCCTGACGTTTTGTCATTTTTTCCTCAAGTGGCCGACCGACCGGCCCGATAACCACATTTTCACCCTTTCATACTGATTATCAGATACTAACCTATTTAGATCCTGCCAGGTGGTTCCGGACTTTGACCCACAGGGAGGTCTTTGATCCTTTGGCATAATGATTGAACACCCCCAGCCGAGTCATTGAAAATTAATTTGTAAAAAAACGATATAAACGACAAATATTATGGGAAAAATAATTGGAATCGACCTTGGAACCACGAACTCCTGCGTATCTGTGATGGAGGGCAACGAGCCGGTGGTGATCCCGAACAGCGAAGGCAGGAGGACGACCCCCTCCATCGTGGCCTTCACCGAATCGGGTGAGCGCAAGGTGGGTGACCCGGCCAAACGTCAGGCCATCACCAACCCCACGAAGACCATCTACAGCATCAAGCGGTTCATGGGGGAGACCTTCGACCGCGTGCAGAAGGAGGTTGCACGGGTTCCATACAAAGTGGTCAAAGGGGATAACAACACCCCGCGCGTAGAGATCGACAACCGGAAATATACGCCGCAGGAGATCTCGGCCATGGTGCTTCAGAAGATGAAGAAGACCGCCGAGGATTACCTGGGCCAGGAGGTGACCGAAGCGGTGATCACCGTGCCGGCCTACTTCAGCGATTCACAGCGCCAGGCCACCAAGGAGGCCGGCGAGATCGCCGGTCTGACGGTGAAGCGGATCATCAACGAGCCGACGGCAGCTTCGCTGGCCTATGGCCTCGACAAAAAGAACAAGGACATCAAGGTGGCCGTGTACGACCTGGGCGGCGGCACGTTCGACATCTCCATCCTGGAGCTTGGCGACGGCGTTTTCGAGGTGAAGTCGACCAACGGGAACACCCACCTGGGCGGCGACGACTTCGACCAGAAGATCATCGACTGGCTGGCCGACGAGTTCAAGGCCGACGAGGGCATCAACCTGAGGGAGGACCCGATGGCGCTGCAGCGTCTGAAAGAGGCTGCCGAAAAGGCCAAGATCGAGCTCTCCAGCTCCTCCGAGACAGAGATCAACCTGCCCTATATCATGCCCGTGAACGGCATCCCCAAACACCTGGTGAGAAAACTTTCGCGGGCCAAGTTCGAGCAGCTGACCGAGGACCTGGTGAAGGCCACCATCGAGCCCTGCAAGCTTGCGCTGAAAGACGCCGGCATGCCGGCCTCCGAGATCGACGAGGTGATCCTCGTGGGCGGGTCCACCAGGATCCCGGCCATCCAGAAGACCGTACAGGAGTTCTTCGGCAAGACCCCTTCCAAAGGGGTGAACCCCGACGAGGTCGTCGCCATCGGCGCCGCCATCCAGGGCGGTGTGCTCACCGGCGAGGTCAAGGATGTGCTGCTGCTTGACGTCACCCCGCTGTCGCTGGGCATCGAGACCCTCGGCGGAGTGATGACCAGGCTCATCGAGTCCAACACCACCATCCCGACCAAGAAATCCGAAACGTTCTCGACGGCGGCCGACAACCAGCCGAGCGTGGAGATCCATATCCTGCAAGGAGAAAGGCCCATGGCCAACCAGAACAAGAGCCTCGGCAGGTTCCACCTCGACGGCATTCCGCCCTCGCCGAGGGGCATACCCCAGATCGAGGTGACCTTCGACATCGACGCCAACGGCATCCTGCACGTAACGGCCAAGGACAAGGCCACCGGCAAATCACAGAACATCCGCATCGAGGCCTCCTCCGGACTCAATGACGAGGAGATCAAGCGGATGAAGGACGAAGCCGCCGCCAACGCGGAAGCCGACAAAAAGGCCAAGGAGGAGATCGACAAGCTGAACAATGCCGATGCCCTGGTCTTCCAGACGGAGAAACAGCTTAAGGAATACGGCGACAAGCTTCCGGCCGACAAAAAGGGTCCCATCGAGGCTGCCCTCGGCAAGCTGAAAGAGGCGCACAAGAGCAAGGACCTCGCAGCCATCGACACCGCCATGAACGAGCTGAACGCGGCATGGCAGGCCGCCAGCCAGGAGATGTACAACGCCTCCCAACAGGCCGGCGGACAGGGTCAGCCGGGCGCCGGGCCGCAGCCGGGCGGCGACGGAGGACAGGCCTCATCAAAGGATGATGAAGTGACCGACGTGGACTTCGAAGAGGTCAAAGACGATAAATAATTTGGTATTAATGTGAGTTTGCACGGGGACGGCCGGAATGGCCGTCCCCTTTTTTTTGTTCGCGGGTGGCCGGTTGGCCGTTTGTCCGGATCAGGAAGGTACAGGAAGGGACAGGAAAATGCAATTACCCGTCATTGCAAGCGAAGCGAAGCCTGCCTCGCCGTCAGGCAGGCAATCTCATCCTGTTACGTGCCGCGTAGCTTGATAAAGATTGCTTTGTCGGCCATATCCATTGTCACAGACCGCCACCATTCACCAATGCCTCCTCGCAATGACGGGGGTTGCGACGAAGGAGGGTTTTTCATTGTAATGTTATAATGCTGTATTGTTATTCATTCAACTTCTCCTTGATCCGCGAGGTCAGGATGTCGATGGCGATCTGGTTCTTGCCGCCCTGGGGGATGATGATGTCGGCGTAGCGTTTGTTGGGTTCGATGAACAGCAGGTGCATGGGCTTGACGAACTTCTCATAATGCGCCAGCGCCTGCTTGAAATCGCGTCCCCGCTCTTCGATGTCGCGGCGGATGATGCGGATCAGGCGATCGTCGGGTTCTGCATCCACGAACACCTTGATATCGAGCTTGCTGCGCAGGCGGGGGTTGGAGAGGATCAGGATGCCGTCGACGATCACCACCTTCCGGGGAAAAACCGGGGTGACCTCTTTTGCCCGGGCGCAGGTCACGTATGAATAGATCGGCATGCCGACGGTCTCCCCCTGCTTAAGCTTCTCGATGTGCTGGATCAGCAGGTTGAACTCGATGGAGGAGGGATGATCGAAGTTGATCTTGCGCTTCTCCTCATCCGACAGGTGACCATTATCCTTGTAATAGGCATCCTGAAGCAGGATGGAAACCGATTCCGCAGGAAGGCTCCTGATGATCTTCCTGACCACCGTGGTCTTTCCCGATCCTGAACCGCCTGCTATTCCGATGATGAGCATCTTTTACAATGAGTGAATGCGTAAATGCGTTAATAGTGTCTGAACCGATCGTCCGGGCCATCCAGGTGGTTGGTGATCAAGAACCATTCAACCATTTGGCCATATAGTCATTTAGCAACATAACCATTAAACCATCAACCCACTGCCCGTCCATTTCCAATAAAAGAACCTGTTAACCTCTCCCTTATACTTCCATTACCGGCAGCGTACGTGGGGTCTTCCACATCCCGCGGGTAAAGTCGGGGAATGCCATGGGCCAGTTGCCGCCGGCGATCGACCTGGCGCTTAACTCGGTGACTGCGCTCAGCACGGCAGCATCGTAGACGTCCATGTCGGGTTCCAGGCCATTCTTGATGGCATGCACCAGCCGGTAGTCCTCCAGGTAATCCATGCCGCCGTGGCCGGCACCGGCTGCTTCTTCCTCAAGCTGTCTCCACAGCGGATGGTAAAATTCCTCCTTGTAGTTTTCCAGTGCCTCCCAACGGTGGGCAGGGCTTTTTCCTTCGATGTGCACAAGGGGCTCGGGGTATTTCCTGACGAGGCCCTGTGTGCCCTGCACCAGGATGTCGCGGCTGTAGGGCCGCGGGCTGCTGGTGTCGTGGGTCACCAGGATGGTCTCGCCTCGCTTGGTGGTGATCATGGTCGACACCACATCGCCCAGGACGAAGGTTTCCCTGGCCTGCGGGCTGTCGGGACCGAACTGCTCGACGGCGTACTTGTGCAGCCCCATCGACCTGGTGCCGAAGGAGACCAGGTTGTCAAAATAGTTTCCGCGGTTGATGTCGAGGCATTGGGCGACAGGACCGAGGCCGTGGGTGGGATACAGGTCGCCGTTGGTGGTCATGGAATGGGCCCGCCGCCACACACCCTCCCCGTTCATGTCGTGCTTCACGGCCCGCAGGTCGTGCAGGTAGCCGCAACGGGCGTGCAGGGGGTCTCCGAGGGCGCCCTTTTTCACCATGTTGAGGATCATCATCTCCTCCCGGTCATAGTTGCAGTTCTCCATCATGATGCAATGCTTGCCGGTGTTCTCCGAGGTCTCGATGAGCTGCCAGCACTCCTGTATCGTCAGGGCAGCCGGCACCTCCGTGGCGGCATGCTTGCCGGTGTTCATGGCCTCCAGGCAAACGGGGACATGCCACTTCCAGGGTGTGGCTGTGAAGATCAGGTCGATGTCGTCGCGCTCGCACATCCGTTTGAAATCGTACTCCCCCTTCGAATAACCGTCGGGCCTGGGGAACCCTGCTTCCTCGGTGAGCTTCTGGGCCCGTTCAACACGGCTCTCGATGATGTCGCACACGGCAACGATCTCACAATCCTTTATCTTCAGGAAGTTATACAGGTGGTTGGTCCCCATGCCCCCCACTCCGACCATTCCGATGCGTACCTTGTCGAGCTTAGGAAGCTGGAAAGGATATGCATGAAGGGCCGGCAGAAACTGTTCGGCGGAAGAGGAGACGGCTGCCCCGCCCAGGGCAATGCCCAGTCCGGCGCGCGTGGTTTGCTTCAGGAATTTCCTGCGATCGTAGCGTTCACTCATATTGGAAAGGATTTAAATGTGCATGACAAAAATAAAATTAAAATGATATTTCCGCCAACAGAATTAGCGGAACCTGCCGTTGCTTGCCTGCCGCTCCATTCTATAACAGGAAGCTGAGCAGGATGCCGGCGGCCACCGCCGAGCCGATCACCCCGGCCACGTTAGGGGCCATGGCATGCATGAGCAGGTGATTGGAAGGGTCGTACTTCAGCCCTTCTGTCTGTACCACGCGTGCGCTGTCGGGCACCGCGGAAACGCCGGCCGCCCCGACAAGCGGGTTGATGCGTTGGTCTTTTGTCAAAAACAGGTTCATCACTTTGGCGAACACGATGCCGCCTGCGGTGGCCACCATAAAGGAGAGGGCGCCCAGGATGAAGATGAGGATGGACTCCCCGGTCAGGAACACATCCGCCTGGGTGGATGCCCCTACCGTGAGGCCCAGGATGATGGTCACGATATCGATCAGGGCATTGCGGGAGGTCTCGGCCAGCCGGCGGGTGACCCCGCTCTCCTTGAGGATGTTGCCGAAGAAGAGCATGCCCAGCAGCGGCAGGGCGCTGGGGGCGATGAAGGTGGTCAGGAGCAGGCCGATGACCGGGAACAGGATCTTCTCCAGCCGGGTGACCGACCTTGGCGGCCTCATCCGGATCACCCGCTCCTTGCGGGTGGTGAGCAGCCGCATGATGGGCGGCTGGATGACCGGCACCAGGGCCATGTATGAGTAGGCCGCAATGGCGATGGGGCCGATCAGGTTCTTCACGTACACCGGGTCGCCGGCAGGGGTCTGGCCGATGATGTTGAGGCCGTTGGCCAGCTTGGATGACAGGAAGATGGCGGTAGGGCCGTCGGCACCCCCGATGATCCCGATGGCGCCGGCCTCCGACGGATGGAACCCCAGCATGACGGCACCCAGGAAGGTGACGAAGATGCCCACCTGGGCGGCCGCACCCAGCAGCATGAGCCGCGGGTTAGAGATCAGCGAGCTGAAGTCGGTCATGGCGCCGATGCCCAAAAAGATCAGCGGCGGGTAGATGCCGGTCCGGACGCCGAAATACAGGTAGTTCAAAACGCTCCCCTCCTCGTAGATCCCGATCTTGAGGCCCGCATCGAGCATGAACGGGATGTTGCCGAGCAAAATGCCCACCCCGATGGGAATCAGCAGCAGCGGCTCGTAGTCGAACCGGATGGCCAGGAAAATAAAGAACAGACCCACCACGATCATGATGATGTGACCCCAGGTCACATTGGCGAAGCCGGTAAAGCTGAAGAACCGCCTGATCCCCCCGGCAGGGTCGTCGTATTGCGTACCGGCGGGGGCCAGTTGAAGAACGGCCGTGTCCTGCTGGATGGTGGCGGGCACGGTATTGCTTCCCGGGTTGCCGTCGGGGCGCATGAACCCCGAGAGGACCGCAAGCACGGCCACGATGCCCAGGACCGTCAGTGCTTTTCTTACCGGTGCCATCATGACAGCTCCATTAAGACATCCCCTTCGAGCACGCTGTCGCCGGGCTGCACCCTTACGGCCGATACGGTCCCGTCTTTCTCGGCCACGATGGTGTTCTCCATCTTCATGGCCTCGTACATGAGCAGTTTGTCCCCTTTCTTCACGGCGTCGCCGTTGCGCACGAAGAGCTGCATGATGTTGCCGGGAAGCGGTGCCTTCACCTGTGTGCCGCCAATGGTCTTCCTGATCTTGGTCTCGCTCCGCGTGGGGGCAGGCACTTCCTGCCGCACCAGCACCGGGGTCTTGGGGTGCTGTACCTGTTTGTGCACCTCCACCTCGTAGCGGGTGCCGTTCACCTCCACGCTGGCGATGCGGTCCTCGAACTCCAGGACCTCTACATCATAGTCATTTCCCCGTATGGTGAATTTGAACTTCTTCATGGGCTATTTCATCTTAAAAAAATCATTCACGTTATAAATGCGCGAACTCCAGGGCGTGTAGGACCGCTGTACCGGCCTGATCGTCAGGGTGTGGCTCTCTTCGTCATGTTCGTTCAGGTACAGGTACATGGCCATGCTGATGGCGGCGGTGACCTCCCCCACCACGGCCAGGTCTTCCCCGGCCTCCTCCAGTTTGCCCGCCCGCTTCAGCTTCTGCCTCACCTTGAGGTTGATCAGCCTCGGAATGGTGCGGTAGACATAGTACATGAGCACCAGGGCGAAGAAAACGGTGAGGTAGCCGACCACAGCGAGGGTGATGGTGAAGGGGGTTATGGCCGAAATGTCGAACTGGATCGTGGCTGTCATAACAGGATCGGGTTTTCAGAGGGGTATGTTGCTGTGTTTCTTGGGCGGGTTCTTGTCCTTTTTGGTCGACAGTGCCGTCAGGGCCCGGATGATGCGGAACCGGGTGTTGCGGGGTTCGATCACATCGTCGATGTAACCGTACCGCGCTGCCTCGTAAGGGTTGGCGAACTTGTCACGGTATTCCTGCTCTTTCTCCGCGAGGTAGGCCGCCCTCTCCTTCGGGTCTTCGATCCTGGCGACGTTCTTTCCCTCCAGCACCTCGATGGCCCCTTTGGGTCCCATGACCGCGATCTCAGCCGTCGGCCAGGCGTAGTTGATGTCGCCCCGCAGCTGTTTGGACCCCATGACGTCATGGGCGCCCCCGTAGGACTTGCGGAGGGTGATGGTCACCTTGGGCACCGTGGCCTCGCCGTAGGCGAACATCAGCTTGGCACCGTGCGTGATGATGCCCCCGTATTCCTGGGCGCTGCCCGGCAGGAAGCCCGGCACATCGACCAGGGTGACGACCGGCAGATTGAAGGCGTCGCAGAACCTGACAAAGCGTGCCGCCTTGCGGGAGGAGTTGATGTCGAGGACGCCGGCCAGGAAATTGGGCTGGTTGGCGACAATCCCGCAGGGGATGCCGTTGAACCTGCCGAAGCCGACCACGATGTTTCGCGCGAAATGACGGTGGAACTCCAGGAACTCATTGCAGTCGACGATGGAATAGATGATGTCCTTCACATCGTACGGCTTGTTGGGATCCTCCGGGATCACCTCGTTGAGTTGATCGTCCTTGCGGTCGACGGGATCGGGGCAGTCGATCACCGGCGGGTCCTCCAGGTTGTTTTGTGGCAGGTACTGCAATACCTTGCGGATGAGCAGGAAGCCCTCCTCCTCCGATTCCGCCTTGAATTGTGCGACCCCCGACCGGGAGGTGTGCACGTCGGCGCCGCCGAGGTCCTCGGTGGAGATGTCCTCGCCGGTGACGGTGCGCGTCACGCGCGGGCCCGTGACAAACATGTAGCTGGTCTTCTCGCTCATGATGATCACGTCGGTGAGGGCCGGCGAATAGACCGCGCCCCCGGCGCAGGGCCCGAAGATGGCCGAGATCTGCGGGATGACCCCCGAGGCCATGATGTTGCGCTGGAAGATCTCGGCATATCCCGCCAGGCTCTTCACCCCCTCCTGGATGCGGGCGCCTCCGCTGTCGTTGATGCCGATGATGGGCGCGCCCACTTTCATGGCCTGGTCCATCACCTTGCAGACCTTCTGGGCGAAGGTCTCGGAGAGGGAGCCACCGAATACCGTGAAATCCTGCGAGAAGATATAGACCACCCGGCCGTCGATGGTGCCGTGGCCGGTGATGACGCCATCCGATAGGTAGTGCTGGTTCTCCAGCCCGAAGTCGTGGCTGCGGTGCGTGACGAACATGTCGAACTCCTCGAAGCTGCCCTCGTCGAGGATCATCTCGATCCGTTCCCTTGCCGTATACTTGCCCTTCAGATGCTGGTCCTGTATCCGTTTCTCGCCGCCGCCCAGCCTGGCCTTTTCGCGCAACTCCACAAGCTGCCGCACCTTGTCCTGATTCCCCATTGTTTTTGTGTTGTTGTTTGTTATTCGTTATAGGTTATTTGTTGTGCCCTGATCAAAGGAAATGCGGACATTCTCACCTTTCGCGGTTCTCAACGATTAACCAATAACAATGAACAGATAACCCTACTGCTCTCCGCAGAACTCCATCAGCACGCCGAAGGTGGACTTCGGGTGGAGGAACCCGATGTTCAGCCCTTCGGCCCCTTTGCGGGGGGCCTTGTCGATCAGCTGAACACCATTCTCGTCCGCGTGCTTCAGGGCTTTCCCGACATCCTCCTGGGCAAAGGCGATGTGGTGGATCCCCTCTCCCCGCTTCTCTATGAATTTCCCGATCGGCCCCTCCGGGTCGGTGGACTCCAGCAGCTCGATCTTGGTCTGACCCACATGGAAAAAAGCCGTTCTCACTTTCTGGTCCTCCACCTCTTCAATCGCATAACATTCCAGTCCGAGCACCTTTTCATAAAAGGGAATGGCCTCGTCCAGGCTCCTGACTGCGACTCCAATATGCTCAATATGAGTAGGTTTCATGGTAAAGTATTTATTGTTAATTGATTCACAAAAGTAGGGGGTTTTTTATTACTACCAAGGGTGGGGGGATTTTTTTTTGTTTTTTTGACTAGGCCGGGTCATCGCTGATGGGGTATACAGGTATAAAGGTATAAGGGGCCAAGCCCTTGCGTCAATGCAGACCGGCTCGAATGGCGAAGCAACCTGAAACCTGAAACGTGAAACCTGGAACCTTGTACTACCCAGCCCCCTGCAGCCGCTTCGTCGACAGCAACCCGCATGCCGCCTCGATGTCCTCGCCCCGGGAGGCCCGCAGGGTGGTGCGGATTCCTTTTTTGTTGAGGGCGTCCATGAATGCCCGGATGGCTTCGTCATCGGGAGAGAAATATGGTGAATCGGGGATCTTGTGGAACCGGATGAGGTTGATGCGGCATCGGATGCCGTTGAGGATGCGGGCCAGCTGGTTCACATGGCGTGGCGTGTCGTTGAGCCCGCTGAACAGGATGTATTCGAAGGAGACCCTGCGCTGCCTTCCGAGGTCATACCCCCGGATGACCTTCAGGACCTCTTCGAGGGGGTGGTTGTTCTGCACCGGCATCAGCATCCTGCGCTCCTCTTCGAAGGGGGTATGCAGGCTGACTGCCAGGTGGCATTCGCTCTGCTCCAGGAATTTGGTCATGGTGCCGATGATGCCGATGGTGGAAACGGTGATGCGCCGCGGGCTCATGGCGAAGCCCCATTCGGATGTGAGGATCTCCAGGCTTTGCATCACATGCTGGAAATTGTCCAGCGGCTCGCCCATGCCCATGTAGACGATGTTGGTCAGCCGGTCCCTTTCGGGCAGGCTCCTTACCTGGTTCACGATCTCACCGGCGGTGAGGTTTCCATGGAACCCCTGCCGGGCCGTCATGCAGAACCGGCATCCCATGCGGCAGCCCACCTGGGAGGAAACGCAGAGGGTGGCCCGGTCGCGGTCGGGGATGAACGCTGCCTCCACGAACTTTCCGCCCCGTACCGGGTAAAGGTATTTCCTGGTGCCATCGCCCGATACCGTGAACGAATCGGGAGGTGTAAGCCCGAACTCGAACCGCTCCTGGAGAACGGCACGGGTTTTCTTTGACAGGTTGGTCATTCCGTCGATGGACGTGACTTCCTTCTTGTACAGCCATTCGGCGATCTGCCTGGCCGTGAACGAAGGGAGACCCAGCTCGCCCACCAGTTCCTGCAACTGGATCAGGGTCTTGCCGAAAAGAAAATCTTTCATGCCATTCACTGTGTTGCAAAGATAATCATTCCTGTGCCGTGATGACCGTGGGATTTTATTGCTTTTGTTCGGATATCCCCGGGATTTTTCGTACATTTATCCTTCCTAACAGGAACACCATGAAACTGCTGGTAGCCTTGGACCTTTCGCCCGTCACTGACAGGGTGATCGAGGAGGTCAAAAAGATCGCGCTGAAGACCCGCCCGAAGATCTGGATCATCCATGTGGTGGCCCCCGATCCCGATTTCATCGGGTATGAGGTGGGACCCCAGACCGAGCGGGATTTCATCGCCCGGAAGTTCCATGAGAAACACATCGCACTGCAGGACATCGCCAAAAAGATGAAGGCCGACGGGCTGGACGCGACCCCTTTGCTGCTCCAGGGACCGACGGTGCAGACCATCCTCGAGGAGGCCGGCGACATCGGCGCCGACATGATCATCACCGGCTCACACGGCCACGGCATGATGTACAACATCTTCATCGGGTCCATCAGCAAGGAGGTGCTGAAACATTCGACGAGGCCCGTGCTGATCATCCCGGTGAGGAACGGGGAGTGACAGCCGGTGCTTCACATCAGATATGCAGGTAATGAGGCTCTTCCGGTTTCAGCGGTCGTCGCAGGCTGGACCGGTCAATTTGCCTGGCCAGGGTCGAGTTCCTGTTTGATCAATCCCATTGTCGCTGCGCGCGTACGGTTCCCCCCGTCATCCCTGATCCTCAGTATTTCGATGTAAGCATCCTCGTACCTTCCCGTCCTGTACAGTGCCAGGGCGAGGTTATGGCGGGCAGTGTTATCGAACGGAAAGAGTGCCAACCCCTCCCGGAACGTAACGATCGCAAGGTCATAGTTCTTCATGCCTGCCTCCAGAGCCGCCAGGTTGTTCAGCACATTGTAGTGAAACGGATGAAAGGTCCGGGCCTTCCGGAAATCCTCAAGGGCTTTCACATTGTCAGACTGAGCGTGCCATCCTAATCCCGAATAGAACTGGTAGGGATTGGAGAGCTGGTTCAAGGTATGCATCGGGGAGAAGGCTTTCTGCGCCAGGGGTACAAGCATCCTGTTATCCTTGCTCAGGTATGCCATATGCAACCTGTAGGCGACTATATCGGACCTTACCGATGACAGGGCGAAATAACAAGAAAACAGGACCAACGGCAAAACGGCAAGGATCATCTTTCCCGCCGACCTGCCCCTCAGGTGCTTACTGTCGCGAGGGAAGGACCGCTGATGATTGGAAAGCACCGATGCCATCATGATGCCTATGAACACCTGTGTCCCTACCCGTTCAAGGGGAAATGAAAAATTCGAGAGCACAAGGTATCCCATCATGGCCGACAGGAAAAGGAGGGCATACAACCTGTCATGGAAGGACAGGCGGTAGTTCCTGAGGATGCCGAGGGCATATGCCATAATGGAAATAAAAATGGACAGGAATGCCAGGAGACCGAATATTCCCTTTTCAGCGGCGACCCACAGGAAATCATTGTGCGGCCTTCGCCAATTCTCGTATTCAAGTCCTTGATAACCGGCATAAAATACAGGATAATGTATTTTCCAGTTGCCTGCACCAACCCCCTTAATTGGGTTGTCACGGATCATCTCCCACGTTGCCGCTCCCATTTCCAGGCGTCCGCGGTTGCTTTCCGAATCCAGGTCGTAAAGGGACCGCAGTTTGTAGCCTATCACCTCACGCGTTCCCGGGCTTGTATAGAGATAACTTCCGATGAGGAGGGTGACCAGGAAAACGACCAGCAGCGCAATCGACCGGGACCTGCGACCAGGCTTCGCATTGACCTGTTCTCTGAGATACACAACATATCCGGCGGTCGAGATGATCGCGGATACTGCCGTTGCGATCCATACCGACCTGGTTTGCATGACAAATATGGTGAGGAGGAGCAGGATGAGCGATGTGGCACATAGCAGTTTCCAGAGCCCCCTGAGGCGGATTGTGCCGAAAACTGTGAACGGAAGCAGCAGGAACAGCTGGATCGCAAACTGGTTCTTGTGGGCCATCAACCCCCTGATCTCATACAATGCGTCATAAAGCTCGTTCTCTGGTTTACCATACGCATAGTTGAAATATTCGAAGATCCCGATCGCGGCCATGATCAAACCGATGACAGAGGCAATCCGGGCAAGTGGCCCGGCAGGGTCCTCCATGTTGTTGAATATCCCGACTAGGATAACGACAAGGAACAGGGTGAGGAAGGTCCTGACCAGGTCGAACAGTCCTTCGGCGGGATTAATGGCAAAAAAGAGGGAGACTATTCCAATCATCAGGTAAACCAACCAGGCTGCATAGAATGGCTGGTGTCTCAGGCGGAAAATTGTTACACCTCTCCACGCACGGCCCAGGGAAAACAGTGTCGCCATGAGAACGAACACCGCGAGGAAAAGGAGGCGGGGGCTGAGCACGGGATCATGGGTGGCCTTTGAATGGATAAAGGGCAAAATGCCCATCAGCGAAATGGCCGCAAACCAGAATCCGATCTGCCCAAGCGAATGGGATTTGGTTTTTCCCCTGCCTTTTTTATCCTTTTTTGCCATAACCTATCACGTGACATCTCGGGAATAAGGACTGTGAAATTAAAAAAATACCTGAATACCCGGAAACGGGGTTCGTCAGATTATCGGGCGCTTCATTGGCCGGGGTCTATCCAGGGATGCTTCCCTTTGAGGTATTCGACGATGCTGCTGTTGTGATCGGCGGTTTCGGTGCGAAGCATGGAGTGCCTGTGAACCCTGTACCGGGCAAGTATCTTGGGGATATGAATGCCGAAAAAGCCATGTTCGACGAAACGCAGCCACAAATCATAATCCTCGAGGCCATGGACCATCGACACATCGTATCCTCCCACTTTGGCCCATGCTGCTTTGCTGACCAGGGCCATCGCATCGATGTAATTGTAGGATGCGAGGGTCCCGGGGTCCCAGGGTGCGATGCTCAGCCTCAATGACTCATAGGACCTGAAAATATACTCGTTGTCCTCGCCGAACAACTCAAGCTGTGGATAGACAAGCCCTGCGCCCGTACCCATGATCTCTTTGAGACAGGTGTCCATGCAATCGGGATACAATTCATTATCGGCATCCAGTTGCATGACCCACAGTGATTGAACATGGTCGAACCCGACATTCCTGGTCGCACTGAGCTTTGAATTCACACTGTTCCGGAGCAGGGAGCACCGGTTGAACCTGCCGTGATTCGCTTCCATCCATTCCGCCACTTTCTTCAGGGACCCGTCAGTGGAGCAGTCATCAACGACCACCAGGTCCAGATCCTTCAGGGTCTGTTTTCGGACCGATTCGAGGGCATCCAGGATGTGATCCTCATAGTTGTAAAGGGGGATGACAACCCCTGCCAGCGAGGGATCTCCGTTTTCGAATTCAAGGATGGTCTCGTTATCCACGATCTCCGGGAAGCTTTCTGCGGGTCCGGGAAGATAGTACCCAACGCCCGGACGATCTCCCGGGTGCAGCTTTCTCAGCTGTTCATGACTCACGTTCAGCCTGATGCCCGCCTTTTGGCTGACAAGCAGTTGCGCCACCAGGAGCGCACGCTGCTCCGGCCCAAAATTCCACAACACGTCAGTATGTGCATTCTTTCCCAATCGCCGCCTGGCCTGCCGGTCGGACACAAGCATCCGGAGGCATTCATGCCACTCCTGTCCGCTGGATGCAAGGAGCCCGTTCACATTGTGCCGGATGACATTCGCAAAGGGAGCCGTTGGAGAGGCAATGGTCGGGACCTCCAGCAATGCCGCTTCGAAGTATTTTAACTCGCTTTTCGCTTCATTGAAAGCGTTCATCGTCAGGGGGGCGATGTTGATGTCGAACCTGGCGATCTCTTTCTGGAGCTCCTTCAGGGGCACCAACCGACGGTTCTCGATCCGGTCGATGTAGGGTTCCAGACCGGGATACTCCCGGATGCTCAGGGCGATGCCGAATACCACCAACCTGACCTCCGGGAACTCATCGAAAATTTTCACCAGCGGACCAACAACCAGTTCAAAATCCTTCTGGTGTGTCCGGGTCCCGCCGGCATATCCAATCCTCAGGACTCTCTTCTTCTTCTCATGGGGCCGCGACCTGATAAGGCGGTAGGACTCCAGGAGGGTACCTGAATCATAACCGTTGGGCAGCACGGCGACCGGCTTTTCCAGCTTCGCCATCTCACCGGCCAGGAACCGGGTGGGGCAGGTCAGGATATCACTCCTGACGATCAGTTCACGATAATCCTGGAATAATTTCTTGATCTTCTGCTTATCAAGGCCCTGAAATCGTATTGCATCCGTGATCTCAGGCTCGGCCAGATCGGGGTCGAAAACATAATCATCCAGGTCGCCTATGACGGGGATACCGTGCCGGGTGCTCTCCTCCAAAACTGACTGCAGGTGGATGGTCATTCGCAGGCGCCAGCATATCAGCAGTTTGCATTCGGCGATGAGGTCGGGATTCGCAAAGACCAGTTCGGGGTCGTACCACACCGTATGCACTCCGAGACCGTTCAAAGTTTCCATCAGCCTCTCCACCCGGTATATGTGCCCCGGGGTGTCCGATTCCCCTGAGATGATCACCACGGACCTGTTCGGGTTTATATCTTTCCTGTATTTGAGCCAGTACCGGAGGTAGATCATCTTGAACCGCACCATGTCCTTGAAAGGCAGGACCCACTTATACAGCAGGGGGTCGGGAAGGACCGACCGGATCATGTTCTTTAACCACTGAAGCATTTTGATGTTCAATTCAGATACCTCTAGGATCACTTCAATGCCCGACCCTCAGCCAGCAGGGCCGGCTTTGGGGCTGACCATCCAACGAAGGCCCAAATGTACGTGGAAATTTGCAACTCACTGTCCCGTGATATCCTATATCCCCGTCACGGTCCGCACCGGGACAAGGGACCAGTCCGGGAGGCAGGCTCCCGGGACGATCAAGAGGACTTAAAAACAGGACGATCCCAAACCTGGGGTTGAGGCCGTTCGGCATAAAAAACACATAGGACAGTGCAGGATATCGGAACTGGATATTGGATGTACATTTGCGATTCAAAATTCTGTAGGATCCAGGTCTTGATTCAGGAAAACATACAGTCTGACGCGGTTCGGCCCCCCGGCATTCCACTGTTGAGCATCATCATGCCCGCGTTCAATGCGGAACGGTACATCCGGGAGGCGATCGGGAGCATTTTGGGGCAGGATTTCCGGGAGTTCGAGCTCATCATTATTGACGACGGGTCGGCGGATCGTACTTTTGAGATAGCGGCATCATTCAGCGACAAAAGGATCATCCTGCTGCAAAATGATGTCAACCGGGGGATCGTTTTCAGCCGCAACCGAGGGATCGGGCAAGCCAGGGGAAGTTATATCGGCATGCTTGACGCCGATGATATCGCCATGCCGGGCAAATTCCGCAAGCAGGTGGAATTCCTCGAAAGCAACCGGGATTTCGGCATGGTTGGCTCCTGGGCAATGCTGATCGACGAAAATGGGAAGTGTACAGGGAAAGCCTGGAAGCTGCCCGGGAAGCCCGACAAGATACCCCCTGTCATGCTTTTCAAGAACTATTTCGTGCAATCGGCCGTGGTTTTCCGCCGCAGCTGCCTTCCCGAATACCGTTACAAGGAAGGGTATGAGATCGTCGAGGACTACAAGCTCTGGATCGACATCCTCAAAAGGTCAAAAGGGTGGAACATACCGGAATTCCTTGTTCAATACAGGGTGCACGGAAACAACGTCACGCACACCCGCAAGCCCGTCGTAAGGGAGAACCTCGTGGCAGTGTACAGGGAGCTCCTCGGCCAGCTTGACATCGAGCCCACGCCGGAGGAGATAGAGATCCATCACCTGATCCGCGAGGGCAGGAGCATCCCTGACGCACCAACCTTCGAAGCGGCAAGGAGATGGCTGATCAAACTGAAGGAGGGAAACACACTTAAAAAAACCTTCCCGAGAAGAGAGTTCGCCGAGGTCATGCTCAACCGGTGGACGAAAGTGGTTTGGATGTCGAGAGGAACCAGCGTACTTTTCTTCCGGTGGTTCTTCGACCTCAACATTCTGAAAGAATATCTTTTAACGCGGGTAGTGAGAGAATATGCCTGAAAAGGAATCAAATAAAAGGCAGCTGGACGTGTCGATCGTATCGGCCAACTTCAATAATGCGAATTACCTTGCATCATTCATTCGCAGTGTTGAGCACTCGACGGCCCTTCCCCGGGAACTGATCCTGGTGGACGATGGGTCGACAGACGGGTCGCGCGAGGTGATCGACTCCTTCCGTCACCTCCGCTGGCTGAGGCCCGTATTCGCCGGAGGCCATATCGGTTTCACCGCGGCCCTCAATGAGGGGGTCAGGCTGGCATCGGGCAAGTACATCATGCGTGCCGACCCCGACGACATCCTGCTCCCGGAACGGATCGAGACCCAGTTCAGGTACATGGAGGAAAACCCCACCCTCGATGTCTCGGGCTGCAATGTAGCCTATTTCAAAGGGCAGGCAGAGCATATCGTCAACATCTCGAATTTTCCGATCACCCATTCCGATATTCTCGGAAAGTACACCAGGGGCGAGCACGGTGTGCAGCATCCTACGGTGATCGCCAGGAGCGAACTCATGAAAAGATACCCTTACGGGGCTGTTTTCCCGGGGGAGGACTACGAACTTTTTGCAAGGATGATCAGGGACGGTGCTGTCTTCTCCAACCTGCGGCAGCCCCTCTACATGATGCGGATACACAGCGGGAGTTCCACCAGCAACCTCCGGTACGAGGGAATAAAGCAAACCTTCGCATTCCGCGACAGGATCTTCGGAGGGAGGACCCCGGGGATCAAGGTAAGGATGTACTACACCTTCATCAAGAACTACAGGAGATACCAGCTGGCCGACAATACCGCCAGGAGGTATTTCCACCTGGCTGTCTCCTCCCTGTTCTATCCGCAAAAACTATTCAACAGGATCATCCATGCAGAAGGTGTTTTCAGATCTCATTAGAAGGATGCGGAACATCGGGGCCGGCTATTTCATGCTGGCTTTCCTGTTGGCCTTCACATTGGACAGGGGCATCAATTATTTCATCCCTTTTCCGTTCTTTGTCCTTTTCGGTCTCGCGGCTTTGCCCATCCTTGTCGCACAAAAGGCCTTCAGCCCGCCGGCCCGGAAATGGGCCTGGATACTTGGTGGCATCTTTCTGGCCGTGGCAATCATCAACAACATGATCCACGGGTTTCACCCGAAGAACATCTCTGACCTGCTGTTTATCCTCCTTTTCTTCATATTCTACCTTTTTTACTCATCGGCACCTTCCGGGATCACGGCGTCATGGGTGCATGTGCTTTCACTCATCATGCTTGTTTTGTTCTCTTTCACCTTTGCAGGGGTGAACAATATCAAACCGGTCCTCAGCGATAAGGATAACGACAAGTATGTGGGCCCGCCAAAGCAGGAAGCCAGGGGCCCCGTCATGGTCAACGATACCGTGGCGGCATATGTCGCCGGGGATGATGCCGATGTCCAAACTGCCCGCAAGAAGAGGACGCTGATCGGCGGTGCCTTCCTGCGTTCGATGGCAAATCCCACGATCGACAGTCTCGAATACTACCGGGTATATCATTACGGGCTTTTCAGGGTACCTCAGGTCGCCTCCTACATATTCGGGTTCATTGGGTTCTTCTACCTGTATTTCTTCTGGCGAAGGAACAGGATCACCGGGATCCTGATCGCTGCGCTGGCCGCTTTCCTGGTCCTGTATACCGGGACCCGCATCTTTCCGCTGACCGCGCTTGTTGTTGTTGCTGGCTGGCTGTTGATGAAACCCGGGAGGTGGGCATACCTGCTCATCCCCATTCTCCTTGTTGCCGTCCTCATCAGGTCCAGGTACTTTTTCATCGACATCACCGACGGCACCTTCATCCAGCAATATTTTACCTTCTTTGCCACCGCCGTTGACAACCTGCCCAGGCTCTCACGGGTGATCCTCTGGAACTCATGGCTCACGGAGATGGCGGAATCAGGGCCCCTGGACCTTCTTATCGGCAGGACATTTTACGGGTCCCTGCAAGCGAACCTGGGCAACGTCTTCATCGAAGAATGGTTCCACAATGACTTCTTCAGCATCAGCTATTCATACGGGCTGATCTGCGCCGTGCTTTACATCGCCTTTTTTGTCAAGATATACAGGGACAACAATGACCTGATCAGGAAGAATTTCTTTGTTTTCGTGCTGTATGCAGCCATGCCGGTCACGGCCTTCCTGAACGGGTTCTATTACTATTTCCCGATGTTCACCCTGTACATCTTCATACTGATCGTTCAAACTGAAAAACATAACTCACTGAAAAATGAGAATCGGAATACTTGGAACCCGGGGGATCCCCAATAACTACGGCGGGTTCGAGCAGTTCGCCGAATACCTTTCGACCAGCCTTGCCGAGCGGGGCTGCGAGGTCTACGTTTACAATTCGCACAACCATCCTTACACGGAAAGTTCCTTCAAGGGTGTGAATATCATACACAAGTACGACCCGGAGTTCCTTATCGGTACGGCGGGCCAGTTCATTTACGACCTGAACTGCATCCTTGACAGCTGGAAGCGCAAATTCGACGTGATCCTCCAGCTAGGGTATACCAGCAGTTCGGTCTGGGGCTGGCTTCACCCTTCCAGGCCGGTCATCATCTACAACATGGATGGCTTCGAATGGAAGAGGAGCAAATACAGTCCAAAGGTCCAGCGCTTCCTGAAGTGGGCAGAAAAGCTCGCGGTAAGGGCTGCCGACAAGCTGGTATCAGATTCGCCGGTGATCAAGGATTACATCCGCAGCAAGTATGCCCGCGATTCACATTACATCCCTTATGGGGCCGAGGTTTTCCAGGATCCCGACATCAACCTCCTGAGGTCGTTCAATATAGAACCCTACCGGTATAGCCTCGTGATCGCCCGCATGGAACCGGAAAACAATATCGAGATGATCATTGAAGGCGTCCTCCGATCCGGGACCGAGAACCCACTCCTGATCATCGGCAATACGGGGAACCAATACGGGAAATACCTGGCTGGGAAGTACCGGTCGGAAAAGGTCAGGTTCCTGGGGGCCATCTATGACATGAACATCCTGAACAACCTCAGGAACTTCTGCTGCCTTTATTTTCACGGTCATTCCGTGGGCGGCACCAATCCCTCACTGATCGAGGCCATGGCCTCCTCGGCCCTGATCTGTGCCTCCCGGACCGATTTCAACAAAAAGGTGCTGAACGGGAATGCCTTTTATTTCAAAGACAGCCAGGAAGTCTCGCATATCATAAACAATGGTTCCGACAGAAGGAAGAACCTCGACAAGATCAGCGGCAACCTGAAGGAGGTTGAGAACAACTACCTGATCGAAGACATCATTGACCAGTATCATGAACTTTTCACCAGTTCTGTCTATGAAAGGACACATGTTCATGGAAAAAACTGATCGCGGATCCTGGCAACTCATACTGAGGAATATGTAAAAAACAGTGACCGATACGGACAGACAAACTGAAAATATGATATTTTTATAGCCTGACCTGAATTATCCAGACCGGGAAAGACGATGAAAAAAAATAATATAAAGAACAAGGAGCTGAAGAAGCTGATCAAGGATATTAAACTGGTGGCCTCCCTTTTCCACCAGCGGGGATGGGCAGAGAGCAATGCAGGTAATCTTTCGGTAAATGTGACGCCGATCATGGAGCAGGAGAACGAAGGCACCTTCCAAACGGGAGAGTGCGTCAGGCTGAGCAAGGCCTATCCATCGATCGCCGGACAATATTTCATCATGAGCGGGTCGGGCATCCGGTTCAGGGAAATGGCTGACAGGCTGCTAAGCAATTCGGTCCTTGTAAGGATCTCCGGGGAGGGCGACAGTTTCAATTACATCGTCAACAACGGGGCGCGGTTCGCAATGATAAAACCCACGTCGGAGCTCCCAACCCACCTGGCCATTCATAACTTCATCCGGGAGCAGGGCAGAAAAGAAAAGGTCGTCTTCCATACCCATGTCAATGAACTGATCGCCCTTTCGCACAACAAGACCCTGAAGGAGCCCGGCAAACTGACAGCCCTTTTGCAGAGCATGCACCCGGAGGTGGTCATCAATGTGCCAAAAGGGATCGGGGTTCTCCCCTACATGTTACCCGGCACCGAAGAGATCGCAGAGGCGACAGTGAGGCTGCTGGGCCTGCACAACCTCGTCCTTTGGGAAAAACACGGCGTTTTTGCCATCGCTGAAACCCCCGGTGAATGTTTTGACAAGATCGACATCCTTTCGAAGGCGGCGAAGATATACCTCCTTTGCAAAATGTACGGATTCGAGCCGGAGGGGATCGCCAGCGAGGACATCGAAGAGCTGACGCGATACTTCGGCGTTAAGACATCACCGCATGTGGTTCTTTAGATGGCAGGGCAACGTAAATGTGAACTTCCTGGTGGCCGGTGTCCAGAAAGCCGGGACCACCACTCTCGACCATTACCTGCGCCAGCATCCCGAGATCGGCATGGCCAGGAACAAGGAACTCCATTTTTTTGATGACGAGGAGATATTTTCCAGGGACCGGGTCAATTACCGGCTCCTTGAGCGGCAGTTCCATGTGAAACCCGGAAAGAGGGTCTACGGCGAGACGACCCCGATCTACCTTTTCTGGGAACCCTGCATGGGCCGGATCCGGACCTACAATCCCGGGATGAGGATCATTGCCATCCTGAGGGATCCCGCCGAACGGGCTTTTTCAGGGTGGAACATGGAGCGGAACAGGGGGATGGAGAAGGAGGACTTCCTCTACGCGATAACCCATGAGCAGGAAAGGACAGGTCACCCCCTTTCGGAAGAGAACCGGATCTATTCCTACACCTCCAGGGGTTTCTATGCAGGGCAGATCAAGCGCGCCCTGGCGTTTTTTCCCGAAGAGCAGCTTATGTTCATCAAGTTTGAGGAATTCATATCCGGTCCACGATCCTGCC
>CAYLTG010000051.1:0-23015 GCA_964386225.1 uncultured Bacteroidales bacterium | reverse complement strand
CGCCGTCGCAGTCGATCACCGGGATGTTCACATCGGCGAAGTCCCAGTATACCAAGCCGTCACCAAAGGAGCAGCCCGAGGTGTAGAGGCCGTCGATGCAATATTCACCGCCTGAACCGCCACTGACGGAGAGGGTGAAGTCGGCCATGTTGCCGTAGGATACGATGGCGCATGATTCGGTGATGGGGTTCAGCCAGTTGGTCCTGTAGCGCACGGTGAATTCACCGGTCGGCGCGTCGGCGGGGATGGAGATCGTGGTCTCGTAAGTGATGGTTGCATCATCGAGCACCCAGTCGGCCACAATGGCCTCGTCCTCTTCCATGTATAGGTTTTGGTTCCAGTCGACCCATACATAAAGATGTTCGCCACCGTAACCGCCCTGAACGGTCAGGACGTAATCCATGCCGGGTTCCACGTTGTGAACCATGTTGGTCCAGTCGTGGTACCATGCATAGGGAACGCCGTCGCACTCGATGGGGTCAACGGTAACATCGGCGAAATCCCAGTAAACAAGTCCGTCGCCAAATGAACAGCCGGAAGTGTAAAGACCGTCAATACAGAGTGACGGCTCGATGTTCTCAACCGTTTTCGTTTTGCAGTCGTTGCCGGGGTTCTCGTCGCCCGTCAGCTCGACGCACGCTTCAAAGTCATAGGTACCGTAGGCTGAAAGGTCAACCGTGGTACCGAATGTATGCTCGTAGGTGTCGCCTGAGTTGAGGGTGGTGGAAACCGTTTCGGTGATCCAGCTTCCTCCGTCGAGGCTGAACGATACGGAGAAACTCGTTTGCGCGTTGTTGCCATAATTCTTGACAAGCACAGAAACAGGCTCGGCACTCGACAGGTTCAGTCCTGAACTGGGGGCGGTAATGGTCTGCACACCCAGGTCATTATCGGGCAATGCACCGGAGGCGCACAGTTCCAGGCCCCAGAGGCTGATGCCCTGCATGTTCCCGATAATGGCGTAGGAGCCGGGGAAGAACATGCCGTCAATGGCAAGACCGCCCGCGATGCCGCTGCCGGCCGGGTCGATCAGCGTTCCAACGTCGAAATAAACACCGGTTTCAACTCCGGAGGGGATTTCGATCTGGACAAGCTCATTGGTGTTGTTACCGGTCTGGGCATATCCCCAGAGGAACGGACCGTCACCGCAGTAGCTGGCGCTTTGGTAGGCAAGGCCGTAGTAGCTTGCACCAATTGGTCCGACAACAAAGCTTCCCATGTTGGCGCCAGTGATGTCGAAGGCAACAATGTCACTTGACCAGTTGTTGGCATAGAATACCTCGTCGTCCTCGTTGTAGGCGATTGCACGGCACGCAGTCGGGGCCGTGAATGTGCTCACCATGGTCTGCGCATCGAAGTCCATTTCGAAGACGGTTGTGGATGCGGCACCGCCGTAGAAGTAGGTTCCGGTGTAGGCGATGTCACGGCATCCGTTGGCGCCCGTAATGATGAACTCCTCCACGAAGGCGCCGGTCTGGTCGTACTTCAGGAAGTTGCCAGTGCCGTTCCAGACGGAAGTGTAGATGTACGTTCCGTCGGTCTCGATACCGGCTTCGCTCACACCTGCTGGAGTGTAGTCGAACAGCAGGTCGAACAAGTCGTCGGTCTGCGGAATGTTCGTCTGCACTTTCATGGATTTAGGACCGTATTCCCTGGTGGACTGGGCCCAAAGTACCCCGGCAGATAGTACAAATGCCAGGAGTACCAATCCTAATTTAGTAAAAACTTTCATAATAATTTAATTTAGTTAATGAAATGATTTAGTGATTCACCTTTTTTTTCAGAACAGCAAATATAACTTTTTTTTGATAAATACAAGCCAATACGGGAGATTTATCAAAAAAATTCGCCTGTGCGGGGAGGTATTTATAGGACACAAATGGTTGTCAAAGGGTTGCACCACCGGCAGGAAATTCCGGCAGTTGGTATCAAGCTGCTGTAACAGGGAATTTGCGGCCCTGCCAGGTGCCCTTTTCCTCCAGTTTCTGCTCGATCAGGGCCACGATCTGTTCGTTCCTGATGTTTCCCCAGTTGGGCCCGGCGTGGTATTTCGGGGGCACCTCCCCGGTGAACCGTTCGATGATCATGCCCGGCGGGATGCCTTCGATGTAGTCGATGATGAAATCCACATACTCCGGCAGGGTAAACAAGTGGAATTGTTCCGGGTCCTCCCTGTACTGGCTTGCCATGGCAGTGCCTTCAAGGATCTGGAGCTGATGGAATTTGAGGTTGTTGACGGGCAGCCCCGAGAGGATCGTTGCAGTACCCTTCATCTCTTCGGGGGTTTCTCCCGGCAGTCCGAAGATCAGGTGGGCTCCTGTCCGGATCCCTGCCGCTGCGGTCATCTCCAGGGCTTCCACCGACTGTGCGAAGGTATGACCGCGGTTGATTCGGCGGAGGGTTTTGTCATAACAGGATTCGATGCCGTATTCTATAATAATATAGTGGCTTTTGTTGAGATGCCTGAAATAATCGAGCTTGCCCCTGTCGATGGTGTCGGGGCGGGTCCCGATCACGAGCCCCACCACGTCGGGGAACCGCAGTGCTTCCTCATAACGGGCAATCAACTGGTCGAGGGGTGCATAGGTATTGGAATAGGCCTGGAAATAGACCAGGTATTTGCGGGCCCTCCGATAGCGCTTCCGGTGAAAATCGATCCCCTCCTGCACCTGCCGTGAAATGGTTTTGGAGGGGTGGCAGTAGGAGGGGTTGAATGCGTCGTTGTTGCAGTAGGTGCATCCGCCCCTGCCGGCCGTGCCGTCGCGGTTGGGACAGGTGAAGCCGGCATCCACGGAGACTTTCTGCACCCGTTGCCCGAAGTGCGTCTTGAAATACTCGCCATAAGCGTTGTACCGCCTGTTATGTCCCCAGGGATAGGTCATCGATGTCAGATAAGGTGATGAAAAAGGGGTGGCGCCGGCCACCCCTTTTTTTCGTTACCGTGCAAAGGCTCATCAGGCATCGCCCGTCACCCGTTCCAGCCGCTTCATGATGGAAAAGATGAAGGCTGCCGAAACGAGGCAGCAGATCACGAAGATCAGCCAAAGCGACCACAGCGGGATGCGGTCCCACATGAAGGATCCCACGAACAGCAGTTTGTTGCCCAGGGCCGTGGCAAGCAACCATCCGCCCTGCATGAGGCCCTGGAACCGAGGCGGTGAAACCTTGGATACGAAGGAGAGGCCCATGGGGCTCAGGAAGAGCTCTGCAATGGTGAGGACCAGGTAACTGCTGATCAGCCAGTAGGGGGAGACCCGCCCGTCGTCCAGCACCGGCTCACCGCCCAGATCGACCGGTGACTGAAGGCCCAGGGACCCCACGAGGATGATGACGAACCCAAGGGAGGCTATGATCATCCCGATGCCGATCTTCCGGGGGGTGGACGGCTCGAGGCCCCTCTTGTTGAGCCAGCTGAAGATCCCCATGACGAGGAAGGTCAGCGTCACAATGAACAGGGGGTTATAGGATTGGAATATCTCCGGTTCGATGGGATTGGACACAGGGTCGTTCTGGCTGTAGAAATAGTATGTCAGGTACCCGAGTCCAACGAACATGGCGGCCCCCACCATCTTCCAAAGGGATTTCAGCTTCTTGTTGAAGAGGAGCACGAGGCCGACGATGGCGCCCACAAAGGCGATGATCTGGTAGAGGTCGAAGAACAGGTAGGTGAACGCACCGACGGCCTTCACGGTATAGTCCCTGGCAAACATCGTGAGGGTCAGACCGTTTTGATGGAAGGACATCCAGAAGAAGATCACGACGATAAAGACAAGCCCCAGGGAAATGAGCCTGGGTTTTTCCTCGGACCATGGCATCTTGACCGCGGTCTTGGATTCTGCCTGTTTTTTGGCCTCGATGTGTTTGGCCGGGAGGTGACGGTTGAATACCAGGTAGACCAGCAGGGAGATGATCATGGCCACGGCCGCGATTCCAAAGGCGTAATTGTAGCCCCTGGAAAATACTTCGAGGTAGTCGTTCGCAAAGGCCCCGAGGTCGCTTACCGGACCCGACAGGTTCACCTTGTCGGCAAGGGCCTGGAGTTTGTCCGCGTTCTGGAGGTTTCCGTTCTGGTACTGATGGCAAAGGGAAGGAAGGCTGGCGTCGTGGAGAAACCCGTTCGACCTCAGCATCCAGTTCCTGACCCCGGTCGCGACGAACGGGGCAAAGAAAGCGCCGATGTTGATCCCCATGTAGAAGATCATGAATGCGGAATCCCTGAATTTGGAATACTTTTCATCGTCATACATCTGGCCCACTACGGCCTGGAGGTTCCCTTTGAAAAGCCCGTTCCCGAATGCGATCACGAAGAGGCTTGAAACGGTGGCGGCAAGGGACAGTCCGGGGATCGCCATGAAAATATACCCCACGAACATGATGATGATGCCGAACAGGATCACGGTCTTATACCGCTTGGTCCAGTCGGCGAGGATCCCTCCGAGCAGGGCCAGGGCATAGATTGCAAAATAGAACCAGCTGTAGATGCTCCCGGCCGATTCAGCCGACAGGTCGTACTTGGCCTGGAGGAACAATACCAGGATGGCCATCATGGTATAGAATCCGAACCGCTCGCCCATGTTGGAGAAAAAGGCGACAAGCAAACCTTTGGGATGTCCTTTTAACATAACGATTTGATTTTAATTGATAAATGTTTTCCCGATTTTTTCTAAAACCTACAAAAATAGTTAAATTTATAAGTTGGCCAAATTTTGTTTATTGTCTGATTATTAGGCATTTCGGAATAATTTACTAAATTCGTGCCGACCCCTGTAATAAAACTAGGGCCCCCTCGTCTTACCTAAGCATGACGGTCGACCAGTTCAAAATAGAAGTCCTCCCCCACAGGCACAAGCTGTACAGGTTTGCCATGCGGATGATGAGGGATGCAGCCGAGGCGGAGGATGTCGTGCAGGAGGTAATGATCCGGCTGTGGATGCGAAAGGAGGCGCTGGCCGGATTCAGAAGCATCGAGGCCTTTGCCATGACCATCGCCCGGAACCTTTGCCTCGACAGGCTGAAACGGGCGGGTTCGAGGACGGAGGAACTGAATGAGCGCCATACCGTCAGGCATGTCAGAACACCGTATGAAGAAATGGAATCCACTGACTCATATAACAAGATCCGGGAATTGATCGACGACCTGCCCGACCAGCAGCGGATGATCATCCACCTCCGGGACGTGGAGGGATATGAATACGAAGAGATTGCCGACATCACCGGCCTGACAGAAAACACGATCCGGGTCAACCTGTCGCGTGCCAGGAAAAAGATCCGGGAGGCAATGAAAAACAAATACAGGTATGAATTTACAAAAAATTGAAGCCCTGATCAGGAAATACGAGCGCGGGGAAACGACGCTGGAGGAGGAGCTGGAACTGAAGATCTTCTTTGCCAAGGAGAACGTTCCCATGCACCTGGCCGGGTACCGCGACCTGTTCTCATTTTACCGGAAGGCTTCCGAAGAGCAGATGCCGGGCGAAGATTTCGACGGCAGGGTCCTGGGCATCATTGCTGGTGGGGAGCCCGCAACCGGCACCGGTCCGGGAACAAGGAAACTCTACCCGGCACTGATGGCCGCAGCCACCGTCGTCATCCTTTTCAGCCTCTACCTTTTCCTGGGCGACCGCCAGCAACCCCGCGACACATTCGATGACCCGGCCATGGCCTATGCGGAAACGAAAAAGATCCTCCTCCAGGTCTCCGGCAACCTCAACGAAGGGGTGGAGGAACTGGCAAACGTGAAGGAGATCAACACAGGCATGGAGGACCTGGGCAACATCAGCACCTTCAATGAAGGGATGAAGAACATGAGGAAGATATCTGTCCTCGATAAATCAAGAGATATGATCACACAAAAAAACAATAAACAATGAAAACGAAAAAACGAATGACAATCATCGCAGCCATGGTGGCGTTGCCCCTCTGGCTTGCAGCACAAAGCCCGGCTGATGCGCTGTTCGACAAGTATTCCGGACAGGAAGGGTTCACCTCCGTCTACATCACCCAGCATATGTTCAGCCTTTTTGCCGACATCGAGACCGAAGAGGATGAAGATGGTTTCATCGAACTGGTCAAGGGGCTCAAATGCATCAAGATCGTCTCGGTGGATGAAGAGTCACCCGAACTGAACAAGGAGGTCAATTTTTACAAGGAGATCATGACCGGATTCCCCAAGGACAAATACGAGGAGCTCATGGTGGTGAAGAAGAAGGACCAGGACGTCAAGTTCTATATTCTGAAGGAAGGCAAGAAGATCTCCGAACTCCTGATGATCGTCGGAGGCGTGGAGGACAATGCGCTCATCAGCATCCAGGGCGACATCGACCTGAAAACGATCTCGAAGCTCAGCAAGACCATGAACATCGAAGGGATGGAGAACCTGGAAGAGATCGACAAAGAGGAAAAATAGGGACCGGCAGGCGGGTCCCCGCCCACGGCGCGGCGATCGGCGCTGCCTCCCGGTAAGGAGATCATTACATTCATTCTATATCACATAATAACAATTAAACCATGAAACGAACGACAAGAATATTTTCAATCGCAGTGATGCTGGCCGCCCCCCTGTTCGGGTTGGGGCAATCGGCCGAAGTGGCCGGGATCTTCAGCAAGTATGAAGGTGCGGAGGGGTTCACGTCCGTGGACATTTCCAAAGGGCTGTTCGAACTGTTCGCCGAGATCGAAGCCGATGACCCGGACTTCGACGATTTCAAGAAGGCCATCGAAGGGCTGGAATCCCTGAAGCTGCTGGCCTATTCCACCGGGGAGGGCAAAGGTGACCCCCAGGTGATGAGCGATTTCGTCCGACAGGTCAACGCCGACATCCCCTTCAAGAACTATGACGAATTGATGGTGGTGAGGGACGGCGATGCCAGGATCAATTTCTATGCAAAGAGCGACAAGCAGGTGATCAGGGAGATGATCATGGTGGTGGACGGCAAGGACGAGGCCGTGTTGCTGAGCCTGTTTGGCAACCTGGACCTCAACTACATCGCCAAGCTCGGCAAAGGGATGAACATGGGGGGTATGGAGTACCTGAAGAAGATGCATAACGAGTAGGTTGTTCAAGGTTCCAGGTTAAAGGTTCAAGGTTGCTGCGCCAATCGCAAAATTGGATCATAAGGATCAGGGGCTTGGCCAACCTTGAACTTTAAACTTTGAACCTTGAACAACTATCTTTCCTGAAAAATGCCTAGGTTTGGAAGGGCAATTCAAACCATGGCAAGGGACAAAATAAAGGTGACGAAAAACCTGCAGTACTACAAGTTCTGCGGGTACGGTTTTTTCAAGAACCTCCGGCTTTTCGAACCTTTCCTCATCCTTTTCTTCCTGTCGAACGGGCTTACATTCCTGCAGATCGGCACCCTTTACAGTGTGCGCGAGATCACGCGCAATGTCCTGGAGGTCCCGGCCGGCATCGCGGCCGATGCCCTGGGCAGGCGACGGACCATGGTCGCCTCTTTCGGTTTTTATATCCTCTCCTTCATCGTTTACTACCTGGGCACGGAGTTCTGGGCTTTTCTCCCGGCGATGGTCCTCTATGCGCTGGGCGATGCGTTCCGCACGGGCACGCACAAGGCGATGATCTTCGACTACCTCAAGATCATGGGCTGGGCCGACCAGAAGGCATACTACTACGGGCATACGAGGTCCTATTCCCAGCTGGGGTCGGCCTTCTCCTCGCTCATCGGGGGGTTCATGGTGTTCTATACGGGCAATTACCGCGACATTTTCATTTACACATCTGTACCCTACCTCATCGACCTGTTCCTGGTATCGTCCTATCCAAGAAGCCTTGACGGGCTTCGGTCAGGGTTCAGCAGACAGCAGGCCTTCAGCAATTTCCGGGAGGTCTTCCGGGGGTTTGTGGAGACGTTCAGAAAGGTGGGCACCCTTCGCATCGTGGCCAACCTGTCGTTGCACACCGGCTTCTACCAGGCGGTAAAGGACTATCTGCAGCCGGTCCTGCAGACCCTGGCCGTTTCTTTGCCGCTCTTGCTGGCCTACAATGACCAGCAGCGCACGGCCGTCATTGTCGGGATCGTCTATTTTCTGATATTTCTCCTTACTTCCTTCTCCTCGAGGAAGGCGGGCGTTTTCAGCTCGTATTTCACGACCCTTTCCCGTCCGCTGAACCTGACCCTCGCGGCCGGGCTTGCCTCGGGCTTGCTGTGCGGCCTTTTCTACGGTCTTGAGTTTGTGTTTGCCGCGGTTGTCGTGTATGTGCTCATCTTCCTGAACGAGAACCTCCGGAAGCCCATCGGCGTTTCACAGCTTGCCGATCATTCCGGCAAGGCCTACCTGGCCACGGTGCTGTCGGCCGAATCCCAGTTCCATTCACTGATCACCGCCCTGCTGGCACCGGTCATCGGCCTGCTGGCGGATGTTTGGGGGCTGGGATGGGCCCTCCTCTCGGTTTCGGGGGGCCTTTTGTTGCTCCTGCCGCTGGTGATGCTGAAGGGGGAACGCGGACAGCCGCGGGCCGGTCACTCGTAGCGGAGCGATTCGATGGGGTCAAGCCGTGCGGCCTTGGTGGCAGGGAGGTACCCGGAGGCGATGGCCACGATGAAGCACAGGGTCACGCCGAGCAGGATCCATGCCCAGGGGACGATGAAACTGCTGCCGATGATCATGGAAAGGACGTTGCCGATGGCGATGCCCATGATGATCCCGAGGATCCCGCCGATCTGGGCGATGACGACCGATTCGGCAAGGAACTGGTTCCGGATGGTCCTGCGGGTGGCGCCGGCGGCTTTCCGTATTCCGATCTCCCGCGTCCGTTCCGTGACCGAGACCAGCATGATGTTCATCAGCCCGATGGCGGCCCCGATGAGGGTGATGATCCCGATGAATACGGCCGCATATCGGATGTACTTCAGGTTCTCGAGCATCATGCTCACCAGCCTGTCGCTCTTGGCCATTTCGAAATCATTTTCCTCCCCCAGCGGCGTGCCCCGTATGATCCTGAACAGGCCGGTCGCTTCGCCGATGGCCGATTCCATCATCTCCGGGTTGTCGGCCATCACGTTGATGGTGTAGGAGCGGTTGGGCGAAGGGAAATACTGCCTCACGTTGTTGAGGGGCAGGTAACAGTTCTTGTCGCCGCTGAAGCCGATGCTCGAGCCCTTCTCCTTGAGCACCCCGATCACACGGTATTTCCCGGGGCCGATGGAGATGATCCTGCCGACAGGGTCCTCGTTGTTCTTGAACAGGGTCTTTTCCAGCTCGCTGCCCAGGATCACCACATGCGACCCGTAATAGACCTCCGTGCTGGAGAAATTCCGGCCTTTTGAGAGGTCATTCCCCGAAGTGGCCAGGTAGTTCTCATCGGTACCCAGGACGGCGATGTTGGGATTGGTCTTTTCGGACTTGTATTTCAGGGTGGCCGTGTGGGTGGCAAACGCATTGACCGAAGTAAAGGCGGGGAAGTCGAATTGCTCCCGGAAACTCGTGGCCTCGTCGAAGGAGATGGGTTCGAAATACCTGGCTTTTTCCCGCTGGCTCCCGATATGAACACGCATCGAACGGTTCTTGATCGAGAAGGTGTTGGCCCCCATCATGGTGAAGTTCTCGGTGAGGAAGAACTTGATGGCATCGATGGAGGTGAGGATGCCCACGAGTGCCATGATGCCGATGGCTATGATGAGCACTGTCAGGATCGTCCTGAGGAGGTGCGACCTGATCGATTCAAAGGATATCCGGATATTTTCCAGGAGTAAATTCTTCATCGCTGATAGCTGCAAAGCAAAAATAACAATTTATCGTGACCGGATGCAGATACTTTCCAACATATTCCGGTCAATGTATTTCCGGCTTGCGGTTGCCCCGGCTTATGGGGCGAAGGGGCCGGATCAGAAAAGGAAGTAGAAGGAGGAGATGAAAAATGACCACATCAGCACGGACAGGCTCAGATAAACCAGGATGTTGCTCCTCCTGGAATAATACTTCTGTGCGAGGAACGCGCCGATGGGAATGGAGAGGAGGACAGGCGTGAGGAGGATGATCCCCAGCAGCCCGTATTTGTTGCGGATGTTGATGATGATCTTGTTCCTCCGGGTGAACTTCTTGCGGTCAGCCTTGCGGCACTGGCTGTCCTGAAGGGCCTTGCGGGCTTCTTCGCCGGCAAAGTAGGAGATGACCACCGGGCACAGCCTGAAGTACATCCTGATCATCCACTTGCTGAGGTAATAGAAGAAGAGCAGGCCGGCAATTCCGCCGATGGTCGTGAATATGACCGTTTCCAGGTAATTGAAACCATACCCGATGGAAATGAAGGGGGCAAACAGGAATTTGATCCCGCTGATGATGATCACCTGGATAAGCTCAAAAACCTCGATTCCTGACTGAAATACCATGGGGTTCAACAATACTCCAGATTAAAACGCAAAAGGGGTATGTTTGGTTGCCCGGCTTTCAATAAAAAAACTAACAGCCGACACAAAACAGAATGCCTGATGGCAGATTCTCCTTTACAATCATCACGACCTTCAATGGTTGTTCTTGGTCCCATAGGCCAGGTCGCCGGCATCCCCGAGGCCGGGCACGATGAAGGACTGGGCGGTGAGTTCCTCATCGATGGCGCCCGTCCACACGGTCACCTTGTTCTTTGACAATTTTTTTTGAATGTGGTCCAGCCCTTCCATCGAGGCGATCGCTGAAACGATGTGGGTATGGCGGGGTGTCCCGAAGTTGAGCAGGGCCTTGTAGGTGGCCACGGCCGATGCACCTGTCGCCAGCATGGAGTCGCAGATGATGATGACCTTGTCGTCCAGGTCAGGACTGGAGATGTACTCAATCTTGATGGTGAATTTCTCGTTCTTTTCCACTTTCCTGTAGGCGGAGATGAACGCACTCTCCGACTGGTCGAAGAACCGTTGCATCCCCTCGTGGATGGGGATCCCGGCCCGCAGGATGGGGATGATCACGGGGGATTGCCTGAGCACGGGCACCAGGGTCGACCCGAGGGAGGTGAAAACTTCCCGCTTCTCATACTCCAGGGTCTTGCTGATCTCATAGGCGGCAATTTCGCCGATGCGGGCGAGGTTGTACCTGAACCGCATGCTGTCCTGCTGGATTTTGACATCCCTGAGCTCGGCAATAAACTGGTTGAAGATGGAGGAGGCCTCCCCGAGGTTTTGAATCATGATTCGTGGTGCTTTGGTTCCTGATCTAACTGCAATAACTTTGCTAAGATATTAAAAAATGGTTTACGAATCCCCATCCTCGGGATGCCGGTCGAATTTTTATTTGCGGAACCGTTTGGCGGTGCCCACCAGGAACCGAAGAAGGGGGGGCATCCTGTTGAGGGTCAGGTGGGGGTATGTCACCACCGAGGACCCGAAGCTCTTGTAGAAGCGGGCCAGCCCTGCATCGTTGGAGCCTTCGAAGTCGAGTGTGAGGTGCTGGTTCTGGTGGTCCTGGATGAAGGCGTCGAGGAGGTAGGCCATGGCCCCGGTCTGCCGGCCCACATCATCGAGCCCGGAGAACAGGAATATGATCTTCTTGTTGCTTTTCAGGAATATGGCCCCGGCGCACAGGGTATTCCGCTGATCGTAGACGGCATAGGTAAAGGTCACCCCCTTGTAGATGCCCGAATAGGCAATGCGCGTCAGCCGCCCGTAGTCTTCATCCTTCAGGTGACGGAAGGTCCGGCCGCGGTTCTCCCTGAATAGCGTGATGATCTCCTCCGGTTTGACGTTCCTGGTCACTGACAATCCGTATGATTCCGATTTTTTGAGGTTCCGCCGGAGGTTGTCTGAATAGTTCCTCTGGATCTGATCATGGGATTTGATAAGGTCCAGTTCATGGGTCACCCAGTTCTCTGCCGGCAGTGCGCCCGGGCTCAGCTTGTTGAGGGTGTTCAGGTTCATCTCGATGAACCGGAATTTTTCGGGGATCGAGGCGACAAAACGGGTCAGGCTCTCTTCGGTGAGGAGGGTTTTGCTGAACAGCCCCAATTGTTGTGTAAAGGGTGGTTGATAGAGGTATCCAATTCCCCATTTCTTCCTGTGGACGAGCGGAAATATCTTCTCATAGTCGTTTTCCACGAGGGCGTCCCATTGATCGCTGACAATGTCGAGGTACCACGACTTGGCGTAGATCAGCCCGTTGAAGGCGTCGTCGACGCACATGTCCCACTTCGCCCTGTTGATATCGTCCTGCTGGATGTACCTGATCATTGCTGTTGTTTTACGGGATCGCGTACCGGATCATGTCCTCGTATACCTGTTGCCATCCCTGCCACCGTTTGAGCCCCCCGATGGACTCGTTGTGCCAGATGGGTATGAAGTGTCCGTTCACCGCTTTCACCTCGTCGATCAGTGGCTTGATGACCCCCAGCGCTTCCCGGGCCGATATTTTCATATAATCCCGCAGGGTACCTTCCATGTAAGTGAAGGGGTGGATGTTGAGTTTTGTCTGTACGTCCATCTCCAGGTCGAAGAATTTGAAGCTGGTGCAGATCCCTGCCCTGAATCCTGGCTGGGAGGCGAACCCCATGGAATACTCGTCGGTGATGTCGAGGTTTACCAGGTTCCTGTAGGTGGTGGGGAACTGGAGGATCAGGAAATGCTGTCGGCTGCAGGTCACTTCCCTGTTGAGCACTTTCGAGAGCCGTTCGACCTCAAGCTTCAGTTTCCGTGGATAGAAGTTGGAATTGAAGGAAGGGTGTATGCCGACCTTGTTGTAGTCGGCCAGCGATTTGATCAGCGTATGGAAGGGCCTGCTCTTGACCGGGATGTTCTTGTCGTTCAGGCCGTATTCGCCGAAGAGGATGAAATAGATGGGGCTGAGCTTGTATTTCTTGTGGATCCTGTGCTGGAAGTCATAGGTGTCGAACGGGTCCTTCTGCCGCCCCAGCAGCACGCGGGTGCGTTCGCCGACCTCCCTGAGGTCGAACCTCGAGAGGGCGCCCAGGTAGCCGCCGACGGTCCGGAAGAGGCCTTTTTGCCGGTAGGCCCAGGCGGCGTCGATGTCGATCGTCGGGGTGAAGGCATATTTCCTTCCCGGATAGCTGAAACCGGGATGCCTGGCCTTGAGGAGACCGCCCAGGATCCCTGCCCAGATGTTCACGATGGGCTTGTGCAGGAAACCCTTCTGGAAGGCAATGCTTTCCTGGGCACTGAACCGCCCGTATTCATCTTTCTTGTAGGGGAGGTATTCCTCGTACCGGGTCACCAGGAAGAACGCGGCGCTGAACACGTCGAAGGGCATGGCGGATCGCTGGTTGTAGACCGGGAAAAAGGCCGGCAGGCCTTCATACTGGATGAAGGCGAGCTCCTTGTGCCCGATGCCCCGTTCCAGGAGCAGGGTGGAGGCGGCAATGAAGAGCTCATCACCGAGCGGGTTCTTCCCATAGCTCAGCCTGGCTGAGGAAGCTGAGCGGAACAGCGCCTCGTCGGAGGTGATCTGGACATCCACGTTCAGCACGTCCCTGAAGACCAGGTTGAAGATGTACTTGATGCGGTTGGTGATCTTCTTTGTATAGACCAGGACCATAGTGGTTCATTAACATTTTTATGCGGCCGGCGAACGTTCGTGAATCATGGCGGCGCTGCCCGGGGTCATGGCCGGGCGGTGGCGGCCATTCTCATTCTTCCTCATACCAGCTGGCATACATATTATAACTGTCTGCGATGCGGTTTATTTCCCCTTCCAGCAGGCCGACATCCACACTTTTAATTTTTTTGGCCGGCACCCCGGCGTAAACGCTTCCCGATTCGATGACGGTCCCTTTGGAGACCACGGCGCCGGCGGCGATGATGGAATTGCTCTCGACGACCACATGGTCCATGAGAATGGCGCCCATGCCCACGAGCACATTGTCGTGGACGGTGCACCCGTGGACGATGGCGTTGTGGGCGATGGAGACGTTGTTGCCGATGCTTACCGGCGCTTTCTTGTAGGTGCAATGGATGACCACGCCATCCTGGATGTTCACGTTGTTGCCGATGCGGATGGCGTGCACGTCGCCACGCACCACGGCATTGAACCAGACACTGCAGTTGTCGCCCATGACGACGTCGCCCGTGATGGTGGCATTGTCGGCCAGGAAGCAGCCCTTCCCGATCACCGGGGCAACGCCTTTGACTGATTTGATGAGTGCCATGCGTGTTCGTTTTTTGAGTGTTCGAGGTTTCAGGCACCTCGCTGCGGTCACAAAATTACGAATAAGGCGTGAATGAACAGCGGCCCCTTCACAATCTCCCGGACTGCATTGCCGGTTGGCGCTGCTAACGCCTGGAATTCACCCGGATGGTCGCCTTCTCGGGATAGTCGATCGAATAATGCAGCCCCCGGCTTTCTTTCCGCTGCTGGGCCATCTTGATGATGAGATAGGCCACGTTGATGAGGTTGCGCAGTTCGCAGATCTCGACACTGATGATGGACTTGTTGTAAAGGTCCTCCGTTTCCCGGTAGATGATCTCCAGCCTGTCGAGCGCCCGTTGCAGGCGGAGGTTTGATCGTACGATGCCCACGTAGTTGGACATGAGCGACTGGAGTTCTTTGGTGGTCTGGGTGATGAGCACCATTTCCTCGTTGAGCACGGTCCCCTCGGCATTCCAGTCGGGAACCTCTTCGCAGTAGTTCGATTCGCCGAGTGTGTTGATGGCATGCTGAGCTGCCCGGTGCGAGAATACCGCCGATTCAAGCAGGGAGTTGGAGGCCAGTCGGTTGGCCCCATGCAGGCCGGTCGAGGCACTTTCGCCGGTGGCGTAGAGGTTGTCGATGGAGGTCATGCCGTACTCATTGACCTTGATGCCGCCGGTGAGGTAGTGGGCCGCCGGCACCACGGGGATCATGTCTTTGGTGATGTTGATCCCGATGCTCAGGCACTTGGCGTAGATGGTGGGGAAGTTGGCGATCAATTCATCCTTTTCGATGTGAGTGGCATCCAGGTATACAAAATCATCCCCGCTGTGTTTCATCTCCGTATCGATGGCCCTGGCCACGATGTCCCTGGGGGCCAGGGATCCCCTTTCGTCATAGGTGCCCATGAACTCGTTCCCCTTGACGGTTTTGAGCACGGCGCCATAGCCGCGCAGGGCCTCCGTGATTAGGAAGGAGGGCTTTTCGCCAGGGTTGTAGAGGGAGGTGGGATGGAACTGCACGAATTCCATGTTCTCGATGATGGCCTTCGACCGGTAGGCCATGGCGATGCCGTCGCCGGTGGCCACTTTCGGGTTGGTGGTGGTGCCGTACACATTGCCGGCACCTCCGGTGGCGACCAGGGTCTTCCTCGACAGGATGGTGATCACCTCCCCCGAATCGGGGCACAGGACATAGGCTCCGTAGCATTTGATGCCGGGCATGCCGCGCGAAACGCCCACGCCCAGGTGGTGCTGTGTGATCAGGTCGATGGTGAAGTGGTTCTCCATCAGGTCGATATTGGGGTGGCTCCTCACCTTCCTGAGCAGCGCCCGGATGATCTCGTGCCCGGTATTGTCCTTGTGATGGAGGACCCTGAATTCGGAATGACCGCCCTCCTTTCCCAGGGAATATTTGCCGGTGTCGGTCCTGTCGAACTGAGTGCCCCATTCGATGAGTTCCTTCACCCGGTCGGTCGATTCCGTGATGGTGATCCTGACGATCTTCTCGTTGCACAGCTCGTCCCCTGCCACCAGGGTGTCGCGGATATGCTTCTCATAGGTGTCGGGCGAATACATCACGGCGGCGATGCCTCCCTGGGCGTACTTGGTGGCCGTTTCATCCGCCTTGCTTTTGGTGACGATGCAAACCTTCCCTTTTTCGGCCACCTTGAGCGCATAGATAAGCCCGGCAATGCCGGAGCCGATCACCAGGAAATCAACTTTTTTCTGCATGATCCTGTCAGAGGTTTAGGAGCGCTTCGACGGCATCCTTGCCGCCGAAGAGCATCTTCGCCGGATCTTCGAGCATGGCTTTTACGTTCACCAGGAAAGTGACCGACTCGCGCCCGTCGATGATGCGGTGGTCATAGGACATGGCCACGTACATCACCGGGTGGATCTCCACCTTGCCATTGACCGCGATGGGCCTTTCCACGATGTTGTGCATCCCGAGGATGGCACTCTGCGGGGGATTGATGATGGGTGTGGAGAGCATGGACCCGAAAACACCGCCGTTGGTGATGGTGAAGGTCCCACCTTCCATTTCCTGGATGGTGATCTTGTTGGTGCGTGCCTTGTCGGCGAGCACTTTGATGTTGTGCTCGATCTCTGCGAGCGTCATCTTTTCCGCATTCCTGAGCACCGGCACCATCAGCCCCTTGGGCGAGCTCACGGCGATGCCGATGTCGGCGTAGTTGTGGTACACGATCTCGTTGCCGTCGATCATGGCATTGACGCCGGGCACGATATTCAGGGCCTGCGTCACCGCTTTGGTGAAGAACGACATGAACCCCAGCGGCACTCCGTGTTTCTCCTTGAAGACCTCCTTGTACTTTTTCCGGATCTCCATAATGGGGCTCATGTTCACCTCGTTGAAGGTCGTGAGCATGGCTGTTTCGTTTTTCACCGAAACAAGGCGTTCGGAGAGCTTGAGGCGGAGGGTCGACATTTTTTTCCGCTCCGTCTCCCTGCCGCCGCCCCAGGCCGCGCTGACGGGTGCCGCTGCAGGCACCGGGGCTGAGTTGCCTTTTTCACCGAGGAAGAACTCCACGTCTTTCTTGCCGATCCGGTAGCCCTTCAGGAAGTTGACGAACTCCCCCTCGCTGACATGGTTCTCCTGGAGCAGCTTCCGGGCCAGGGGAGAGATGTTCAGGTCCAGTTCGGGTTGTTTGCCCTTAATCTCCTCCGGCCGATCTTTCTTTGTCGCGGCGGCGGGTTCCTCACTGGGTACCGGCTCGGTTTTTTCCACTTTTGGCGGGGCTTCTGAAGGCTTTTCGTCCCCGGGCTTCCGGGCATCACCTGTTACGCTGGTATCCAGGGATGCGACCACGCCCCCCACTTGCACCGTATCGCCTTCCCTGGCAATGATGCTGATCTTTCCCGCCTCCGGGGAGGGGATGGCCAGGGTGGCCTTGTCGGAATCGATCTCGACAATGTCCTGGTCTTTATCCACAAAATCGCCATCCTCCACGAGCCATGTGGCGATCTGGACCTCGGTGATGGATTCTCCCGGGCTGGGAACCGTAATTTCAATGCTCATAGTTGTCTTTATCTTTTTTTCGGGCCTTGGAAAAATCTATCCGAAGACCTTCATTATAAATGCTTTTCAGCTGATATCGATTTGCTGTCGATGGTGTCCGCTTTGAGCGCTCCCAGCTCTTTTTCAAACGATTTCCACTTATTCCCGATACACACCATCTTGCATTCCTTCTCGAGGTTCGGGCAGACGCACTGCATGAACGTCTTCTCGATGATCTTGCGTTGCCTGACCAGGTGGAATTTACTGGACCCGGTCGCCGGGCTTCCGGAGGCAGGCCTTGCGATCACCTTGAGGGGCACCTCTTTGAACTCCATGTGCATGTAAGGCCATGCTCCCATGTTGTAGGGCTCTTCCTGGACCCAAAGCCACGTGGCCGCTTTGCCGTACCTGGCAATGATCTCCTGAAGCTGCCTCTTGGGAAGCGGGAAAAGCTGTTCGACCCTTACCAGGGCGATGGTCTCGTTCCGAAGCTTCTCTTTTTCTTCCAGCAGCTCGTAGTAGATCTTGCCGGTGCAGAAGACCACTTTTTCGATCTTTTCGGGATCGGCGGAGGCATCGTCGATCACCTCCCGGAATCCGCCGCTGGTCAATTCGGCAAGATCGGAAACGCAGCGCGGGTGGCGCAGCAGGCTCTTGGGTGTAAAGATCACCAGGGGTTTCCTGAAGGGCCTGTAGAACTGCCTCCTCAGCACATGGAAAAAGTTCGCCGGCGTGGAGCAGTTGACGATCTGCATGTTGTACTCCGCACTCAGGGTGAGGAAGCGCTCGATCCGGGCACTGGAGTGCTCCGGCCCCTGTCCTTCATACCCATGGGGCAGGAACACCACAAGGTCGTTCATGACGTTCCACTTGTCCTCGCCGCTGCTGAGGAACTGGTCGAAGATGATCTGGGCGCCGTTCATGAAGTCGCCGAACTGGGCCTCCCAGATGGTGAGGCTGCCGGGGGTGAGGCAGGAATAGCCGTATTCAAACCCCAGAACGCCATATTCGGAGAGGTGCGAGTTATACACTTCGAACCGGGCCTGTCCCTTTCCAAGCTGGTTGAGGGGTACGTATTCCTCCTCCGAATCCTCGATCTTCAGGACCGAGTGCCTGTGCGAGAAGGTGCCCCTTGCCGAATCCTGGCCGCTGAGCCTCACATCGACGCCTTCGCGCAGCAAGGTCCCGTAGGCCAGCAGCTCGCCCATGGCCCAGTCGATCTTGCCGGTCGTATCGATCATCTCCCGGCGCTGTTCCTGCAGCCGGACGATCTTCCTGAAGAGCCTCACGTCCTTGGGGATCTCGGAGAGTATCCTTCCGATCTCCACCAGTTTCTTTTTGTCCACGCCCGTATCCGGAGAACGGTCGAAGTCCTCGGGCACCGCCTTCCTTATGTTGGTCCATTTATGCTGTATGAATGCGATCTCCAATTTCTCGGTCTGCCTCGTTTCGGAGAGGTTCTCCTCGAACACCTCCTGGATCCTCTCCTCGGTCTTCCTGGCCTCTTCCTCGGTAATGATCCCTTCGCGGATGAGCTTCTCCTTGTAGATGGTCATGGCATCGGGATGCTTTTCGATGGCCTTGTAAAGGATGGGCTGGGTGAAGCGTGGCTCATCTCCTTCGTTGTGGCCGTATTTGCGGTAGCAGAGCAGGTCGATGAAGACGTCGTTGTTGAATTTCTCGCGGTATTCCATGGCCAGCTGGATGGTGGAGGCGAGGGCCTCCACATCGTCCCCGTTCACGTGGAATACGGGGGCATGGACGATCTTGGCGACATCGGTGCAGTAGGTGCTTGTCCGGCCATCCAGGTAGTTGGTGGTGAAGCCCACCTGGTTGTTGATCACGAGGTGGATGGTGCCGCCTGTTTTGTAGCCGGTGAGGCCCGACATCTGGATCACCTCGTAGACGATCCCCTGTCCTGCAATGGAGGCATCCCCGTGAATGAGGATGGGGACCACCTTGTCGAAGTCGCCGGCGTAATCCTTGTCGATCTTGGCCCTGGCGATGCCCTGCACGATGGGGTCGACCGCCTCCAGGTGCGAAGGGTTGGGGGTCAGGGTGAGCTTGACAGTCTGCTTGTTCTGTGTCACCCGGTCGTTGACGAACCCCAGGTGGTATTTCACATCGCCGAGGATCGATTCATCCTCGTATTCTTTTCCTTCAAATTCGAGGAAGATCTCGCGGAAAGGCTTTTTGACGATGTTGGCCAGCACGTTGAGCCGGCCGCGGTGCGACATGCCGATCACGAATTCCTTCGCGCCGAGCGAAGCCCCCTTGTCGATGATGGCATCGAGCGAGGGGATCAGCGATTCGGCCCCTTCGAGGGAGAACCTTTTCTGGCCCGGGTATTTTTTGTGGATGAAACGCTCCAGCAGGACGGCACGTGCCAGGTGCCTGTAGATGTACTTTTTATCCTCTGCCGTGAAGGGGTAGCTGTTCTTGGAGGTCTCCATCTTCTCCCTCAGCCATTTGTTCACCTCCGGCTTCCGGATATAGAAGAACTCCGCACCCACCGATTTGCAGTAGGTCTCCTTGAGGTGTGCGATGATTTCACTCAACCTGGCCGTGCCGATGCCGATCTCCTTGCCGGCCTGGAACTCCCTGTCAAGGTCCTCCTCCGAGAGGCCGAAGTTCTCAAGGTCGAGGGTGGGAAGGTAGGTCCTCCGTTTCCTCACGGGGTTGGTCTCCGTAAACAGGTGGCCGCGCTGACGATACCCGTTGATGAGGGTGATCACCTTGAACTCGGAAGGCATCATCTCGCCCGCATCGGGAGCCTTTTTGTAGTCCGTTCTGGCAAATTCAAATCCCTCGAAAAACTTTCTCCAGCTTTCCTCGAGCGCGTCCGGGTCGTGCCGGTACTGCGCGTACAATTCCTCGAAGACCGCCGGATCGCTGGTGTTGAGCCAGGAAAATTTATCCATAGATGCGAAGTTGTGTAAAACGCTGCAAAATTACGAATTTATCATTCAGTGGTTGCAGTAAATAATACATACAGATATGGCATCCATATGTTCACCGCATCCATCAAAAAATGCCTCCTGCAGGCCGGCCGGTCAGCGGATCACAAGTTTGCGCACGAGGGGGTTTCCGTCGTTCCTTCCCACGGTCAGGATGTAGATGCCCGGCGACAGGCCCGCGGCGTTGAGGTGTATGGTCCTGCGACCATGGACCCACTCGCGGGCCAGGGTCTTTCTGTTGCCGAGCGGATCCCGGATGCCGATCGTCACGCTCGACCGCCTGTCGGAGGTGATGGTCAGCGGTATGGGATCGCTTGCAGGGTTGGGGAAGGAGATGCCCAGGGGCGCGTCCCTTCTCCCTGTGCCCGCCGGGTCGGTGATCTCCAGGTCCATGATCACGGGCAGATGGTCCGACATATGGAACAATGCCGTGAGCACCTCCCCCGGTACGGTGTTGTTGGCAGGGTTGACGAGCGACTGGTCGAACCGCTGGCCATCCTGCCCCACGGCCGTGTATGACCCCGGGACGTACGTGATGCCGTCGGTCCCCTGCATGATCTCCCCGGAGGCGAGGATGAAGTCGAACCGGTCATCCATGCCGCCGCCCGACGGGCATCCTCCTTCCAGGTGTGTCGACTGGGTGTGTACGTCCGAAAAGAAGGCGTTGGCATGCCATTCCCCCACCTTGTTGACGGGGTCGTGGAAACGCAGGTCCGCATCGGGGTAAAGCAACAGGTTCTGGAAGGCCGATTCGGAGCCGCTGTAGAGGTTCAGATCGCCGGCCAGGAGCATGTTCCCGTCCAGGTCGTTGTCGTCCAGGTAGTCCATCAGCCTGTAGGTCTCGCTGGCCCGTTCCTGGGCATCTTCGGGGTCGCTGCCCGCCTTCAGGTGAGCCACTGCCAGCAGGAGGCCGACAGGTTCCTGCGTCCCGTCGCCGGTGTACTGCAGCGTGACGAGATCGATGTCGCGGTAGTTGGTCTCCACGGTCTCCGTCGAGACCAGTGTGAAGCGCCCGGAATTGAAATAGACCTGGTTCATGATGGGTGAGTTGGCCAGGTTGGGCAGGGAGGCCCTTATGAACAGGTCTGTACCGGCCGTGTTGAAGACCTCGTCGAGGAGGTATCCGTGGTAGTATTCGTTATTGTCCATCTCGTTGACTGTCAGTATGTCGGGTTCGAGATAGCCCACTATGGTCCGGAGGTAGTCGTTCTTGTCGTCCACATTGTTGTTGGTGCTGTTGCAGTCCCCGTAATTGTTTCCGTAATTCAGGAGGTTGTAATGCATGATCCGCAGTGTATCCTGTGCCGAGAGGGCAAGGTACCCCGGGATGAGCAGGAATGCCAGGAAAGTTCTCACCAAGGTTTTTCCCCAAAGATACAACTTTCCCATTGGGTCGATGACAACCGGAGGCCTGAATCCAGCCCGTTTCCGGTGGAAAAAAATTAGCAATTCAACCCGCCGGCCTGTTATATTATTTTTATTTTTGGCTCGCGTTGAAAATGGCTAAACACAAAGGAACCCATGGACGAACTGGACGAACTGGAACAGGAGAACAGCGACCTTGATGACGGGCAGCAGCCGGACCAGTCCACCGACAAGGACCAGGATCACAAGACGATCCACCTGTCGGGCATGTACAAGAACTGGTTCCTCGACTATGCCTCCTATGTGATCCTGGAGCGGGCCGTGCCGGACGTGAAGGACGGCCTCAAGCCGGTCCAGCGGAGGATCCTCCATGCCATGAAGGACCTCGACGACGGCCGTTACAACAAGGTGGCCAACATCATCGGCCACACCATGCAGTACCATCCCCACGGGGATGCCTCCATCGGCGACGCGCTGGTGCAGCTGGGGCAGAAGGACTTGCTCATCGACACCCAGGGTAACTGGGGCAACATCCTCACCGGTGACAGTGCGGCCGCACCCCGCTATATCGAGGCCCGTTTGTCCAAATTCGCGCTTGAAGTGGTCTTCAACCCGAAAACGACCGTCTGGAAATCCTCCTATGACGGCCGTAAGAAAGAGCCCGTGGCGTTACCCGTCAAGTTCCCGCTTCTGCTTGCGCAGGGGGTCGAGGGCATTGCCGTAGGACTGGCCTCCAAGATCCTGCCCCACAATTTCAACGAGCTTATCGACTGTTCCATCGATATCCTGAAAGGGAACGATTATGAGCTGCATCCGGATTTTCCCACCGGCGGGCTTGCCGATGTCTCCAAGTACAACGACGGCATAAAGGGTGGCCGGGTGCGGGTGCGGGCACGCATCCAGCAGCTCGACAAGAAGACGCTGGTCATCAATGAAGTGCCGTTCGGGACCACCACCACCAGCCTCATCGACTCCATCGTGGCTGCCAACGACAAAGGGAAGATCAAGATCCGCAAGATCGACGACAATACGGCCGACAAGGTGGAGATCATGGTTCACCTGGCTTCCAACGTCTCACCCGACCAGACCATCGACGCCCTTTACGCCTTCACCAATTGTGAGGTCTCCATATCCCCGAACATTTGCGTGATCGACGACGGTAAGCCAAGCTTCATCGGTGCAAAGGAAGTACTCCGGCTGTCCACCGAAAATACCGTGCAGCTGCTCAAGCAGGAGCTGGAGATCCGCAAGGCGGAGTTGCTCGAGCAATGGCATTTCTCATCGCTCGAAAAGATCTTCATCGAGAAGCGGATATACCGCAAAATAGAGGAGTGCGAGACCTGGGAAGCGGTGATCGAGACCATCGACAAGGGGCTGAAACCCTACAAGAAGCTTTTCCACCGCGAGATCACCGAGGAGGATATCGTCAGGCTCACCGAGATCCGGATCAAGCGGATATCGAAATTCAATTCCTTCAAGGCCGACGAGCAGATCAAGCAGATCGAGCTGGAGATCGAGGAGGTGAACACCCACCTGGAGCACCTCATCGATTATGCAATCAATTACTTCCGGCAGATCAAGAAGAAATACGGC
>CAYLTG010000050.1:0-23600 GCA_964386225.1 uncultured Bacteroidales bacterium | reverse complement strand
GTTCCGGTAGCCGGCTTTGATGATGCGGTACGACAGGTCGATGTCCTCCCCGTACATGAAAAAGGTCTCGTCGAGCAGGCCGATCTCGTCGAGGATGCGCCTCCTCAAGAGCATGAACGCCCCGGAAAGGACCTCCACGTCATGAACCTCATCGTTGTCGAGGTAGCCCAGGTGGTACCTGCCGAAGGTCTTCGACCGGGGGAATATCCTGGCCAGACCGAATATCTTGTAAAAGGCCACGGAAGGGGTGGGCAGGCCCCGCTTCGATTCGGGGAGGAATTTGCCCTGACCGTCGACCATCTTGACACCCAGACCGCCGGCATCGGGATTCCCGTCCATGTGGTCCACCACCTTTCTGAAGGTGTCGTCCTCCACCACGGTGTCGGGGTTCAACAACAGGACATATTCTCCCTTCGACTGCCGGATGGCCTGGTTGTTTGCCCGTGAGAACCCCACGTTGTCGCGGTTGGCGATGAGTTTCACCCAGGGGAACTTCTCCTGCACCATCTCCACCGATCCGTCCACGGAGTTGTTGTCCACCACGAAAACCTCTGACGCCATGCCCCTGATCGCCTTGTCGACCGAGTGCAGGCAGTGCTCCAGGAAGAACCTGACGTTGTAGTTGACGATGACGACGGAGAGTTTCATACAGGGACAGCACCTTTTACCTGGGCAAATTTACTATTTTATCCATTCCCGCCCGGGAAGACTGAATTGCGGGTCAAGTAATTTGGAATGATGATAAATTAGAGGGTGTTTGATGGAATAATCATTTGACATCCAGATTTTAATGTTCCCCCAATGCGTCTTTCTGCCCGTGAACCCCTCCCGGGCTATGGGATTGACATGAAAAAAATATAATTTTGCTAATCAGTAATTTAATACCAAAAAGGATGAAAGATAAGGTGCTACAGGTATTCCGGGAATCGGGCGAGCCTCTCAAAGCGGGTGAAGTGGCTGAAAAGGCCGGCCTGGACAAGAAAGTGGTGGACAAGGCCATCAAGGAACTCAAGGACGAAGGCCTGCTGGACAGTCCCAAACGGTGCTATTATTCAGCCAGTAAGTAATAAGGACATACAAAGCAGCCCATGGCCCATGTAATTCAATTCTCGGAAGCGGCGTTCATTGCCCTGCACAGCATGGTGATCGTCGCCAACTCGGACGAACTGGTCAATGTCGTGAAAATCTCCGAGCGGCTCAACAGTTCAAGGCACCACGTTGCCAAGGTCATGCAGCGCCTTGTCAAGGACGGATACCTGCATTCCCACCGAGGACCCACGGGCGGGTTTGCCCTGAAGATGTCACCGGACAAGATCACGCTCCTGGCGCTCTATGAGTCCATCGAAGGCAAGATCGAGATCGGGACCTGCCCGATGGACAACCCCGTATGTCCTTTCGACAACTGCATCTTCGACAATGTAACCAGCAAACTGACCAGGGATTTTGTGGATTACATGAAATCCCGCACCCTGCAGGATTACCTCTGAAATCAGGAGAAATTTCAGAAAAAGAGGCTGTCTCAAACCCCCAGGTATAAACACCCAGGCTATTTAACTTCATTTCGAAGCAATCCTATGTGATTGATTATCAGCGACAATCCTTTGCGCCCTTTGTGAAGTGCCTTTGTGTTCCTTTGTGGTTAATCCTTATTTAAACAGCCACCCCCCCCAATTATTTAGCGTAGTTGATCGCCCGCGTCTCCCGGATCACCGTGATCTTGATCTGTCCGGGGTAGGTCATTTCATCCTGTATCTTCTTGGAAAGGTCGTAGGAGATCTGGTTGGCCTCGGCGTCGGTCACCTTGTCGGCGCCTACGATCACCCGCAGTTCCCGTCCGGCCTGGATGGCATAGGTCTTCACCACGCCGGGGTAATTGAGGGCGATCTCCTCCAGTTTGTTGAGCCGCTGGATGTAGGCTTCCACCACCTCCCTGCGGGCCCCGGGGCGGGCGCCGGAGATGGCGTCGCATACCTGGACCACCGGGGCGATGAGGCTTTCCATTTCCACCTCGTCATGATGCGATCCGATGGCATTGCAAACCTCGGGTTTCTCCTTGAATTTCTCGGCCAGTTTCATCCCATGAAGGGCGTGAGGGAGTTCCGGCTCGCTGTCGGGCACTTTCCCGATGTCATGCAGAAGACCGGCCCGTTTGGCCAGCTTGGGGTTGAGCCCCAGTTCGGCGGCCATGGTGGCACACAGGTTGGCCACCTCCTTGGAATGCTGAAGCAGGTTCTGCCCGTAGGAGGAGCGGTATTTCATCTTACCCACCAGGCGGACCAGTTCATGGTGCATGCCGTGTATGCCCAGGTCGATGGTGGCCCTTTTCCCGGTTTCAATGATGTCCTGTTCGATCTGCTTTTTGGTCTTTGTCACCACTTCTTCGATGCGGGCGGGATGGATCCTGCCGTCGGTGACCAGTTTGTTGAGGGCCTGGCGGGCCACTTCGCGGCGCACCGGGTCGAAGGACGAGAGGATGATGGCATCGGGGGAGTCGTCGATGATGATCTCCACCCCGGTCAGCGATTCCAGGGTGCGGATGTTGCGGCCTTCGCGCCCGATGATGCGGCCTTTGATCTCGTCACTGTCGATGTTGAAGACCGATACGGAATTTTCGATGGCGTGTTCGGTGGCCGTCCGCTGGATGGTCTCCACCACGATCTTCTTGGCCTGACGGTTGGCGTTGACACGGGCTTCCTCGATGATCTCGTTGATCTGGACGATGGCGTCAGAGCGGGCCTCGTCCTTGAGCGTCTCGATGAGCTCGGCCTTGGCCTCCGCCGCGGATAACCCGGAGATGGACTCCAGCGCTTCCACCTGTTTCTTGTGCGATTGCTCCAGGTCGGTCTGCTTCTTGTTCAGCAGGTCGAGCTGCGCGTTGAGGTTGCCCCGGATGGATTCGATCTCACGCTGTTTACGCTTCAGTTCCTCGCTGCGCTGCGCCAGCAGGGCCTCTTTTTGCTTCATCCTGTTCTCGGCATGGTGGATCTGGGAATTCTTCTCCTGGATCATCTTCTCATGTTCCGACTTGAGCTGCAGGAACTTCTCCTTGGCCTGGAGTATCTTGTCCTTTTTAATGACCTCGCCCTTCTCTTCCGCTTCCTTCAGGATATTCTCGCTTTTTTTCTCTACTTTTTTCCGGAGTATGGTGCTGGTGATGACAAACCCCAGGACCAGGGATACAACCCCTGCGATGATCGGTACTATTATTTCCATACGTTTATGATTTTAGGGGAGGCGACGACGTAAAAAAACCCGCAATATTCAAAGGGAGTTTAGTAAACCCCAAAAGACAAGTTTAGGGTTGCCGGTAGTTTCGAACGTCCACTGCCGCCCCGTCGGGCAGTCCTGAAGTTGTTACACTTCAGGATGAGGCCTGTCCTACATTACCTTAAGCGTTCCCTGACGATTATAATGTTGAGTTTACAAACGTGGGTTGAATAATGCGGGTATTCCGATTTCCCCGTGCAGGGGATATGTTTTCAAAGAACGCGAACCTTTACTGTTTCAGGTTTTCTGACAGCACCCTGTCAATCTCATTCAGTTCATCCAGCAGGGAATCATCGATGTCGCTCAGCCGCTTCTCCTTGTTCAGCGCGATCGTTGCCTCCTCCAGTGCGACCATGGCCAATAAGTCCTGCTTATCATTAAACGCATAATTGGCAGAGTAATTTTTTACTTTATCATTTATTTTCGTTGCTGCCTTTCGAATAACTTCCTCTTCCTCTCTTTTGATCGTTAGTCTGTAGGGCCTGTCGGCAATATTTACTGATATCGTAAACTCTTCCATCAAAAAAGTTACTAGAACCTGAAATCTATTTATTTAAAAGTTCGATACACTTGTCGATCTCCCGCACCATTTCATCAATCCGCTTTTTTACGTCGCTGCTTCCGTCAGTTTTCGTGATTGAATCAGCTATTAAAGCATTTTTGTTCCTGTCGTTTAATTCTTCGATTAATTTGTTTTGTTGATCAATAGTTGACGCCAATTCGGCTTGCTTCTCTTTTAATTTTAAGTTTTCTGTTTCGAGTGACCGGATGGTGTTCACAAGTTTGTTTACCTTGTTCCGGATCGCTCCCACCATTACGGTAATGTCACTCATATGTGCTCCTAAAGATTATAACGATCAGCATGCAAATTTATCGATATGAAAGCTCTAAAGCAAGTTTTCATATAGATTTTATTAATTAATTGTTAATTCCGGGTAGTGGCCGACAGGCACCCCCGGGGGATGAATGGGAATCACCCGTCAGGCGTATTCCTCAATCGGCAGGCAGGTGCACACCAGGTTCCGGTCGCCGTAGGCGTCGTCGATCCTGGTCACGGGGGTCCAGTATTTTCCGTCCGCTCCGGTCGCTGCCGGGAATCCTGCCACTGCCCGAGAGTAGGGGTAGTTCCATTCGTCTGAGCCCACCATGCCCACGGTATGGGGCGCATTTTTGAGGACGTTGTTGTCCCGGGCGGCGATGCCCGTTTCGATCTCCCGGATCTCCTCCCGGATTTTGATCATGGCGTCCGCAAACCGGTCCAGCTCCTTGAGGGATTCGCTTTCCGTGGGTTCCACCATGAGCGTCCCGTGAACGGGGAAAGCCACGGTGGGGGCGTGGAATCCGAAGTCCATCAGCCGTTTGGCAATGTCGATGACGGTTACGTCGGCCGACTTGCTGAATTGGTTGCAGTCGAGGATCATCTCGTGGGCCACACGGTTGTTCTTGCCCGAATAGAGGATGGGATAGTGGCCTTCGAGCCGTGTTTTGAGGTAGTTTGCATTGAGGATGGCGATCCGCGTGGCTTCGGTAAGTCCTTCGCCTCCAAGGAGCTTGATGTAGCCATAGGAGATGGGAAGGATGAGCGGGCTCCCGAAAGGTGCGGAGGCCACTGCACCGATGCCCTCAGCGCCACCGGCCTTGTAAAGGGGGTGGGAGGGCAGGTAGGGGGCCAGGTGGCTGGCTACGCCGATGGGGCCCACCCCGGGGCCGCCGCCACCGTGGGGGATGGCAAATGTCTTGTGGAGGTTCAGGTGGCAGACGTCCGCCCCGATGAGTCCCGGATTGGTAAGCCCCACCTGGGCGTTCATGTTGGCGCCATCCATGTATACCTGCCCGCCATGGCGGTGTATGATCTCGATCACCTCCAGGATCCCCTCCTCATAAACTCCGTGTGTGGAAGGATAGGTGATCATGATGGCGGCAAGGTTGTCCGTGTGTTGCTCAGCCTTGGTCCTCAGGTCCTCGATGTCGATGTTGCCCTGGGCATCGCATTTCACCACCACCACCTCCATGCCGGCCATCACCGAGCTCGCGGGGTTGGTTCCGTGGGCCGAGGCCGGGATGAGGCAGATGTTGCGGTGGCCCTGGCCGATGCTTTCCTGGTACTTCCTGATCACCAGGAGCCCGGCATATTCCCCGGAAGCACCGGAATTGGGCTGCAGGGAGACGGCTGCGAAGCCTGTGATCTCGCACAGGTCCTTCTCCAGTTGCTCGATCAGCTGAAGGTAGCCCTCCACCTGGTCCCTGGGTGCAAAGGGATGGATGGCCCCGAATTCGGGCCAGCTCAGTGAGAATAGCTCGGCGGCGGCATTGAGCTTCATGGTGCACGACCCGAGGGGGATCATGGTCCGGTTGAGGGCCAGGTCCTTGTTCTCCAATACCTTCATATAGCGCATCATGTCGGTCTCGGAGTGATAGCTGTTGAATACGGGATGCTCCAGGAAGGAACTGGTGCGAAGGGCGAATGCAGGGACGCAATGGCCCTCGGCCAGCGCGGCGGGTCCTTCGTACGACTTTCCGCAGGCCCCGGCCAGCACCTCCAGGATCGTCGACAGGTCCCGGGCTGACGTGGTCTCATCCAGCGCCAGCTGGACTGTCGCGGCGTCGAGGTAGCGGAAGTTCATCCCTGCGGCCTCCGCCTGCTTGCGCACCATGCCGGTGTGAACGCCGTCGGGAACCTGCAGGGTGACCGTGTCAAAGAAATGCCGGTTCACGGCCGCATACCCGATCTTTTGCGCTTCGGCGGAGAGCGTGCAGGCCATCCGGTGGATGTCCTGTGTAATGGCCCGGAGCCCTTCAGGGCCGTGGTAGGCGGCATAGAAACCAGCCATCGAGGCCAGCAGGGCTTGAGCGGTGCAGATGTTGGAAGTGGCCCGTTCGCGTTTGATATGCTGTTCGCGTGTCTGCAGTGCCATGCGCAGTGCCCGGTTACCCAGGGCATCGACGGAAATGCCGATGATCCGGCCGGGGATGTTCCGCTTGAACTTTTCAAGGGTGGCGAAAAAGCCCGCATGGGGGCCGCCAAAACCCATCGGGATCCCGAATCGCTGGGTGGTGCCCACCACCACGTCGGCACCCCACTCGCCCGGAGGGGTCAGCAGCGTGAGGCTCAGCAGGTCGGCAGCTGCCACCACCCCGATCTCCAGGGCATGGGCGCCGGCCACGAAACCGGAATAGTCGTGCACCTCGCCTTTGTCGTCGGGGTATTGTACGATGGCACCGAAGAACTGGTCGTCCAGCAAGGCATTCCGGAAATCACCGGGCACCAGCTCGATGTCGAGCGGCAGCGCCCGTGTCCGGATCACCTCGGCAGTCTGAGGGAAGATGTCGTGGGATACGAAGAACCGGTTCGCCCCGGCCTTTAACTGCGCCCGCGACCTGGAATTGAAGAGCATGATCATGGCCTCGGCTGCGGCAGTGCCCTCATCCAGGAGGGAGGAGTTGGCAATGGGCATGGCCGTGAGCTCCGAGACCATGGTCTGGAAGTTCAGGAGCGCCTCGAGCCGTCCCTGCGAGATCTCGGCCTGGTAGGGGGTGTAGGAGGTGTACCATCCGGGGTTCTCAAGCACGTTGCGCTGGATCACGCCGGGGGTGATGGTGTTGTAATATCCCGTGCCGATGTAGGACCGGAAGATCTTGTTTCGCGAGGCCAGGGCTTTCAGATGCCCCAGGTATTCGTATTCGTTCATCCCCGCCGGGAGGTCAAGGGGTTTTTTCAGCCGGATGTGTCCCGGGATGGTCTGGTCTGTCAGTTCATCCAGGGAGGACGCCCCGATGGTGTTCAACATCCGCTCCACTTCCCCGGGCCGGGGACCGTTGTGCCTGCCGATGAAATTATTGCTGATCATGCGCCGCTAGCTTGTTTAGTTTAAAGGATCTGTGTTGCTGCCTAAAAGGGGGCAAAATTATAAATCTTGCCCACAAAAAAAATAAAAAAACCATCTTTTGTTAATAAGATAACAATAATGTTGGTTGTTTGATCTGATTGCGGTTCAGCACCGGCCCTGAGTCCCGGCATTGAGTTACTTCTAAACATCCGGACAGCTATTTTGTTTACCTTTTTTATCCGGGATCTCCATCGCCCGGTCCATTGGTTTTTTTTAACGTATCTTAGCATCCCCATGGATCCCAAGAAGCGCATTCAGGCCAACAATTTTTACCTGGTACTCTCCGGGATCTTCATCGCCTCGCTCGTGACGAGCAACCTGATCTTCCAGAAATTCTTCACCTGGAATGCATTCGGCTGGTACAACTTCGAGATCTCGGTCGGCATCATCCCTTACCCGGTCACTTTCCTGGTCACGGACATCATCTCCGAGATATACGGGCGTAAAGCGGCCAACAGGATCGTAATGACCGGGCTTTTCGCCAGCGTGTTCACGCTCCTGATCGTCCTGCTGGCCGACCTCTCGCAGGCCACCACATGGTCGCCGGTCAACGATGCGGAGTTCCATCACGTGTTCGGTGTCACCTTCATCGGGGTCGGGGCCTCCATGGCGGCCTACCTGACGGCCCAGTTCATCGACGTCCAGCTCTTCCATTTCTGGAAACGGATTACGAAGGGCAAATATCTGTGGCTCAGGAATAATGCGTCGACCATGACGTCACAGTTCATCGACACGTTCACGGTGCTCATCCTGCTTTGTTCCTTCGGACTCATCGAGTGGAACCTTTTCCCCGCCCTGCTGGCCAACGGGTTTCTGTTCAAGGTGATGGTGGCGGCCCTCGACACCCCGGTCATGTACCTCGTCGCATGGCAATTCCGGAAATACTTCGGCCTCAAAGGGGTGGGTGCTGAGATCCCGGAGCCTGTATCAGTCTGATATCCAGAAGAATGGATTATCCTTCCGGAGGATGCCCTTCAGGTCATAGAAGGTGCAGAAAAGCTCCGTGCTTCCGGTGGCGTAGGCCGCGATCTCGTAAACATTGTAAAAGAAGCCGATGCCATCGTTGTTGATGTAGAAGTTGTCGGTGTGGGCCAGCGAGTCGATCAGGAATCCCGATTCGCGGAGTTTCTCGTCCGTGTCGATCCCGTTCAGCCGTCGGAGCTTCCCGTCCAGTATCTTCACCAGTTCCTCCTCGTAGCCGGGGATGAGTATTTCCCGGAGTTCTACGGGCTGGTTGGTGAGCAGGTTGAACACCCGGTGTTGCACGATGTCGACCCCGTGGGCACCGCCGCTGTAGCCGTGTTTGGCAAACCGCAGGGAGAGCAGGTTGTTCTCGTTGTAGAGCACTTCCATGGTCATCTTTTTCACCCAGTTGAAGGAAGAGGACCTTTCGATGTCGGGGACGCCGTCGGTGGCCGCACGGTATGACTGGAAAAAGTCGAATGTAATGTTCTCGATGAGCAGCTCCGGGTCCTTGATGTTCAGGCTGTCGTTGAGCATGAAGCTGGTGATCGTGTGATCGAGTGCCGTTTTCATCGATTCGCTGCCGGTGTGTTCGGGGTACATGAGGAGCACCTCGATCCTCGCCCTCGGGCGCTGCTCCCAGGGTACATCGGGAAGGTCAAGCCGGTCCTCGTACGACTTCGAGAAGCACCGCAGGGGGATGCTGCCCACCTCATAGTCCTCTTCCAGTGCAAAGGGGATGGGGTCCTCGTACTTGCGGCGCTGCCACTTGCCGCGGATGCTGCGGTCAGGCTTCACGTTGCCGGTGAACTTCGAATCGGAGTTGTTGAACTCGTACATCACCAGCCGGTTGCCATCGAGTGTGCCGGTGAGCGGGATGGTCTTCCCATAGTGGTATTCCCCCAGCTCGGGCACCTCGAAGGAGTAGAAATAATACCCCGAGATCCTGCCGTTTTGCGACAGGATGTCCATGGTCATTCGCATGTTGGTGTCGAGCATTCCCGAATAATGCCGGTAAAAGGCGTCAACATCTCCATTTTGTCCGCTGGCCAGGGCGGCCAGGGACGTGAGCAGGGTCAGCGCAAGGAATCTGATCATTGTATCTCCCGGTTAGCACGATGATTCGTGCTGCAATAATAAGGGATGATGGGGGTGAAGGCACACTGCTCCCCGGATAGTTATCCTGAATTTTTTAACAATCGTGCCCGGCCGATCAGTTGAGCCCCATGTCGGCGATCACCTGCTGGATACGCTGGTCGAGCAGAGTGTTGACCCGTTCGAACCCGGCCTTGTCGGCGAGCGGTTCCCTGACGCCGAAATAGAACTTGATCTTCGGTTCGGTGCCGGAGGGCCGCACAGAGATCTTCGTCCCGTCCTCGAGGAAGAACTGCAGCACGTTGGACCGGGGAAGGTCGATGGCCGCGGTGGTGCCTTTGGCGAGGTCCTTCTCCACCTGCAACTGGTAATCCTTGATCAGCCTCACCTTCGATCCGTTGATGATCCGGGGCGGATCACTCCGGTAGTCGTCCATCATCTTCTGGATCTCCTCGGCGCCCGCCTTGCCTTTCCTCACCACGGAGATGAGGTGCTCCTTGTAGAACCCGAATTTCTCGTAGATGTCGGGCAGGATCCCGATCAGCGATTTGCCCTGGTCTGACGCCCAGGCCGCCGTTTCGGCGATCATGCAGCAGGAGATCACGGCATCCTTGTCGCGGACGAAATCGCCCACCAGGTAGCCGTAGCTTTCCTCTCCGCCGCCGATGAACTGTTTCTTCCCTTCGAGCAGCCGGATCTTTTCGGCAATGTATTTGAACCCGGTCAGGGTGTCGAACGATTCCACACCGTATTCGGCGGCCATGTCGCTGAGTATTTCCGAAGTGACGATGGTCTTCACGATGTACTCCCGGCCCGTGATCTTTCCCTTGGCTTTCCATTGCTGCAGAAGGTAATACAGCAGCAGGGCCGCGGTCTGGTTGCCGTTGAGCAACACGAAATGGCCGGCCTCGTCACGCACGGCGATGCCCACCCGGTCCGAGTCGGGATCGGTGGCCATCACAAGGCTGGCCCCGACCGATCTGGCCTTCTCGATGGCCATGGTTAGGGCTGCGGACTCCTCCGGGTTGGGCGACTTCACGGTGGGGAAGTTGCCGTCGGACACATCCTGCTCGGGCACATTGTAAATGTTACTGAACCCAAAGGCTTTGAGGCTATCGGGAACCAGTTTCACACCGGTCCCGTGGATCGGGGTGTAGACGATCTTCAGGTCCTGCTGGCGCCGGATCATTTCCGGGTCGAGCGACAGGGAGGCGATCCTGCGGATGTATTCCTTGTCGATCTCCTCGCCGATCATGGTCACGAGCTCGGGCGCCCGTTTAAACCGTACGTCGCTGATCTCCTTGATCTTGTTGACCTCTTCGATCACATTCTTGTCGTGCGGGCTGATCAGCTGGCCGCCGTCCTCCCAGTAGGCTTTGTAGCCGTTGTACTCCGGGGGGTTGTGCGAAGCCGTGATGACCACCCCGGCCTGGCAGCCCAGGTGACGGATGGCGAAACTGAGCTCCGGAGTGGGGCGGAGGGCATCGAAAAGATAGACCCGGATGCCGTTCGCGGACATGACGTCGGCGGTGATCCCGGCGAAGAATGTGTTGTTGTTCCGCGAGTCGTAGGCAATGGCCATGCTGATGGTCTCCCTGCCGGCGAACATCTTTTTCAGGTAGTTGGCCAGCCCCTGAGTGGCCATGCCCACCGTGTACTTGTTCATCCTGTTGGTGCCCACGCCCATGATGCCGCGCAGTCCGCCGGTACCGAATTCCAGGTCGCGGTAGAAGGCATCGGTCAGTTCGGTGGGGTTCTCTTCCATCAGTTGCCTGACCCGGTCGCGGGTCTCGGCGTCATAGTCGTCGGACAGCCACTGCTGTGCCCGCTCGAGGATGTATTTGTCGACTGTATTCATTGTGGATATCTTGTGTGGTATTGTTTTGACAATTGGTTTAAACAGTTCCTTGCCGAAAGTGTTGCAAAGATAAATCTTGTGACCGGATTTTCAAGACCCTGAGATCATTTTATCGTGCCACTCGGCGAGGCCTTCCTTCCAGTGCGGTATCTCCTGTCCGAAGGTCTCCCGGAACTTCTTCTTGCTCAATAAACTGTAGGGAGGGCGCGGTGCCGGCAGGGGGTAGTCCTCCGTGGCGATGGGGACTACACGGCACTCCTTTCCAGCCATTGCGATGATCTCCCGTGCGAAGTCGTACCAGCTGGCCACACCCTCGTTGGAGTAGTGGAAGAGGTTGGTACGGCCATACCCGCTTTCCACCACTTTCAGGATCGCCCGTGCCAGGTGGCCGGCATAGGTGGGGGTGCCCACCTGGTCGTCCACCACGCGCAGTTCATCCCTCTCCCCGGCCAGGCGCAGCATGGTCTTTGCGAAGTTGTGCCCGTATTCGGAGTACAGCCAGCTGGTGCGGACGACAATGCCCCGGATACTCGCTTCCAGGACAGCCCTTTCCCCGGCCAGCTTGCTTTTCCCGTAGGCACCCGCGGGCGAGGCCGGGTCATCTTCGGTGTAGGGCCGGTGGTGCCTGCCGTCGAAGACATAGTCGGTGGAGATATGGACCAGCGTGAAATCGAATCTGCCCGCGCACAGGGCCAGGTTCCTGACGGCAGTCTCGTTGATGAGCGAAGCCAGCCCGGGCTCCTCCTCGGCCCGGTCGACGGCGGTGTAGGCCGCACAGTTCACCACGCAGCCGGTGGGGTTCTGCTGGAAGTAGGTCTCCAGGTCCGGCATCCGGGTGATGTCCAGCTCATCCACGTCGGTATAGGAAAGGGTTAGCCCCGGGAATTCCGCCTCCAGACGCCGGATCGAGCGTCCCAGTTGACCGTTTGCTCCGGTGATAAGAACGTTCATGGCGTCAGCTTTTGACGATGGACCTGAAATATTCGATGGTGGGTTCAAGCCCTTCTTCTAGTCCCACGGTGGGCTCCCATCCGAGGGTTTCCCGGGCCATGGTGATGTCGGGCTGTCGTTGCAGGGGATCGTCCTGGGGCAGGGGCTTGAAGATCAGCCTGGAGCTGGAACCGGTCATCCGGATGATGGTCTCCGCCAGCTCCAGGATGGAATATTCTTCGGGGTTGCCCATGTTCAGGGGGCCTGTCAGTTCGTCCTTCTCTTCCATGAACCTCACCATGCCGAGGATGAGGTCGTCCACATAGCAGAAACTGCGCGTCTGGGTGCCGTCGCCGTAGATGGTGATGTCTTTTCCCTGCAGGGCCTGGACGATGAAGTTGGAGATCACCCGCCCGTCGTCGGGATCCATCCGGGGTCCGTAGGTGTTGAAGATGCGCAGGACCTTGATCCTGACGTTGTTCTGGCGGTGGTAATTGAAGAAGAGCGACTCGGCGCATCGTTTCCCCTCGTCATAGCAGGAGCGCGGCCCGATGGGATTGACATGTCCCCAATAATCCTCCCGCTGCGGGTGGACCTTGGGATCGCCATACACCTCGCTGGTGCTGGCCTGCAATATTTTTGCCCTGACGCGCTTGGCGAGCCCCAGCATGTTGATGGCCCCCATCACTGAGGTCTTGATGGTCTTGATGGCGTTGAACTGGTAATGGATGGGCGAGGCGGGACAGGCCAGGTTGTAGATCTCATCCGCCTCGATGTAGAAGGGCATGGTGACGTCATGCCGCACCACCTCGAAGAACGGGTTGTCGAGGAGGTGTACGATGTTGCGCTTGTGTCCCGTGAAATAATTGTCGAGGCTGATCACCTCGTGGCCCTGCCCGAGCAGGTATTCACACAGGTGGGAGCCCAGGAAGCCGGCGCCGCCGGTAACAAGTATCTTTTTCTTCATGCTTGCACGAAAATAGGAAGATTTCAATTACAAATGAAAGGCGTTGACAACAAAATAATATCCCATGATGAACGAGATGGCGAGCTTCATGAGCGTGCCGGCAACAAAGCCCACAAAGGAGCCCAGCCCCGACCGGAAGGCGGTGCGGCTGTCCTTGCCGGCCACCAGCTCGCCCAGGTATGCGCCGAGGAACGGACCGACGATGAGCCCGAAGGGCGGGAAGAAAAAGATGCCGATCACCAGGCCGATGGTGGCGCCCCAGATCCCTTTCTTGGAACCTCCCAGTTTTTTGGTGCCCCAGATGGGTACGTAATAGTCAAGGAGGGTCACCCCCGCCGTGATGAGGGCCCACAGCACCATGAACCGGGCCGTGAACGGTGGCTCGGACGTGAACTGAAGGAACAGCAGCGATCCCCAGCTGAGGACCTGCCCTGGGATCACCGGCAGCACGCAGCCGATGATCCCCACGATCAGAAATATGGACCCAAGTACGATCCAGACGATATCCCAACTCATCAGTATTCGATTTTATCTTTGTTGCCGTGCCAGCGGTCAAATACCTCGTGTGCCTCGGGGATCTCCAGCTGAACGCTGGGGAGCTCCCTCGACAGGTGGTCCTTCACCAGTTCACGGTAGATCTTGTCGTCGTCGAAGCCGGCTGCCGCCGCTTCCTTGCGGGTGGCGCCGAAATACAGTTTCCGGGGCCGCGCCCAGTACAGCGCACTCAGGCACATGGGACAGGGCTCGCAGCTCGCATAGACGTCGCAGTCGGTCAGCTGGTGCGTGCCGAGCACCCGGCAGGCCTCCCTGATGGCATTGATCTCGGCGTGGGCGGTGGGGTCCCTGTCGGCGGTCACCGTGTTCACCCCCGTCGCAATGATCCTGCCGTCCTTCACGATGATGGCCCCGAACGGGCCGCCGTTGTTGATGTCGGTGTTCTGAAGGGCCAGCCTGACGGCCTCCCGCATGAAATTCCTGTGTTTGTCCATATCCTGCTCCTGTCGTTGCAAAGTTACCATTTTCCTTTGATCGTCGGATGGGTCAACGCCTCGGCAAGCTCCTCGAGAAATGCCTTGCGCGGTATATTGATCGCGCCAAGTCGCAGCATATGAGTGGTTTCCACCTGTGAGTCGATGAGTTGAAAATCCCATGACCGCAGCCTTTCCACAAGGTGGAAAAGGGCTACTTTGGACGTGTCGCGCACATGGTGGAACATCGACTCCCCGAAAAATGCCCGCCCCAGGCTCACGCCGTAAAGGCCGCCCACCAGTTCACGGTCGCTGTAGACTTCCACCGAATGGGCATACCCCGCTTCATGGAGGTCGATGTAGGCCCGGATCATCTCCTGCGTGATCCATGTGCCGGGCTGTCCTTTCCTGGGTACACCGGCACAGGCCAGGATGACCTCCTGGAAGGCATGGTCGAAACGGACCTCGTACTGCCCCTTGCGGATGGTGCTTCGCAGGCTTTTGGATACCCTGAGCCGCTCCGGGTAGAGCACCATGCGCGGGTCGGGCGACCACCAGAGGATGGGGCTCCCCTCCGTATACCACGGGAAGATACCATGGGCATAGGCCTGGATCAGCCTTTCCACACGCAGGTCGCCCCCCACCGCAAGCAGGCCTGACGGTTCCGCAAGGCGGGGCTGCGGGAATATCGGGGCTTCCTCTAATCCAAAAATGGGCATTCGCTGTCAGTATGTAGTGTCCTTCTCTCTGAAAAGATCATATTCCCGGGGATCAGGGGAGGTTTCGTCATCCTCTTCTTCCTCCTCCTCCCAATCGTAGGTCTTCCTTTGCGGTCCCTCGTGGCGGTAATAAACGGCAAGCACAACCCCGGAGACCAGTCCCCAGAAATGGCCTTCATAGGAGATGTTCTTTTCCGGGAAAAAGTCCGGGAAGATCCCCCAGACAAGGCTGCCGTAGAGAAATGTCACCAGCAGCGTGATGGCGAGCAGGCGGGGTTCACGCCGGATGATGCCGCTCGTAAAGAGGAAGGAGGCCAGGCCGTAAACGACCCCGGAAGCCCCGATATGGTAGGCCTCCCTGGCCCCGATCCACACACTGAGCCCGGTGATGAGGAGGATCAGCACAAGGACCTTGACAGCCAGTTCCCGGTAGAAATAAAAAAGGCTCGCCCCCAGCACGAAGAGCGGGATGCCGTTCGCGGTCAGGTGCTCGAGGTCCTTGTGGATGAGCGGGCCCGTCACGATGCCCATCAGGCCACCCGGACTGCGGGGATAGATGCCGAGGACGGTAAGGTCGGTGTGGGTGACGAGCTCACCGGCCTTGATCAGTGCGAGGAGCAGCACAAGCAGAAAGGGCGGGGCCAGGCTTTTGAGGATCTTTTGTTTTTCATTGCTCATGCAGGGGGCTGATCAAGAGTTGTGCCGGGCTAATTTAGGGAATAATTGGCAGTTTCCCAAAAAAGGGACGCGCGAATCCCCGGTTTGCTGCTTTTAAGGGAATGCGTTACATTTGCATTTCAATCTCTTGATCATGAAATTGCCCGCCACCCTTTGTTTCGCCCTGTTCATCTCCGCCACCCTTTCCGGACAGATCATCATCCAGCAGTCCGACATGCCCGGTCCGGGCGATACCATCCGGCGCAGCAACACCTTGAACCTGGGATACATCGATGTGGAGGACACGGGCCCGGACCATGCCTGGGATTTCTCTGCCCTCTCGCCCCTGCTCCAGGCTGTGGATACGTTCGTGGCCGTGGATGAAACGCCTTTCATGTACCAGCTTTTCTTTTTCCTCACGGCCAACATGGCCAGGATGGAGCCCGGCTTCGACCTGATCCCCGGCTTCCAGGTGACCGACGCGTATACGTTCTACAGGAATACCTCCTCTTCTTACCGCGAAGTGGGTTTTGGGGTGACTTTCAACGGGATCCCGCTGCCCACCCTCTACGACGACCCCGACCTGGTCTACCAGTTCCCGCTTACGGAGGGCTCGGTCGATTCATCCAGCTCAAGCTACAGTTTTTCCATCCCCGGGATAGGTTATATCGGGGGATGGCGGAAGCGCGCCAACACGGTGGATGGCTGGGGTACCCTCACAACACCCTATGGCACCTTCGAGACGTTGCGCGTGAAGACCGAACTGGAGCAGAATGACAGTGTGTACATCGATTCACTGGGTATGGGCATCCCGGTGAACCGGGAGACCACCGCCTACAAATGGCTGGCGACCGGGATGGGCCTTCCCCTTTGCGAGGTCGTGGATAACGGGATTACCCAAACGGTCAGCTACATCGATTCTGTGAGGAACATCCTCAGCGTGTCCGCCCCGGCGCTGGACCATCGGCGGCTCAGGATCTGGCCCAACCCCGCCGCGGGGTACGTCACCATTGCCGGGCCGCTGGTCGCCGAAAGCGACTGGTCCCTCCAACTCATGGACCAGGCCGGCCGGCCCGTGCTATCCGCCTCGGGGCCCCCTGCACCGGACCCGCTGAAGATAGGCCTCCGGAACAAGGGCCTGGTGCCGGGGTTCTACGTCCTGAAACTGAGGGCCGGGAAGGAAGAGGTCGTGGAAAAGCTCATCATCCGGTAACCGTACGTCACGATGAAATGATGTCCCATCGCTTTTGGCGTTTATTCCAGCGCATGGTGTAGGCCGCTCCGGTGTCGAGCCTGAAGGTGATGGCCTTGCCGTTGCTGTCTTTCACCCGCAGGAATACCTTTGCTTTCCCTTTGAAGACATACCGGCCGGCCTGGTTGGCCTCCAGTCGCAGCCGTTCCCACTTTCTGCTGTCGGGACTGATGTCGAAATGGACCCTCCGGGGCGAGTCGTTGAGCAGGAGCAATACGTTGCTTCCCGGAGCCTCCGGATGCCACTGCAACTGGCCGGCCCTGGAATGGTCACCTGCCGGAATGGGCTCCGGGGGAGTGATTCCGACGGTCTCCACCCTGAATTCGTGGCGGTAGTAGTTGCCCTGCTGCCCCAGGCTCCGCCTTCCGGGGCCAGCAGTCTCGGCGAGGAGGTAGGTGTCCCCGCGGAACCGGATCACGGTCATCCCGTCCTCCGCTTCGCCTTTCACTGCGGTGAGCACGTGCTCTTTCTGGTTCAGAAAGACGATGTCGCCGGCCGGGATGAGGTGCGAAAGGATCCCCGCGAAGAGCAGGGCCTTGGAATCGCAGTCGCCGTAACCCTTCAGGAGGACCTGCGGCGGGACGAACACACCGCCGTAGTGGATGCTGTCATTGCCGCGCTCAGGGATCCCATACGGGATGTCCTGCACGAACCGGATGGCGAACTCGATCCTGTTCCTTCTCGTGTCCGCGCCCATTTCCGACAAGGAGGAGGCGATCATGGCCGCGATGGGCCTGCAAAAGGTCTCCCCGTAGTATTCGATCACGGCACGCTTGTCAACTTCGATGATGTTGTCCCTGATCAGGAACATCCCGCGGGCCACCACCTCCTCCCGCATCCTGCGGTTGTACTCGGTGTCCACGTAGGGCTCGAACAGCCACCCCGGGATCCCGAATTGCGAGATCATCCGCGCAGTTTGTGCTGCCGGCATGCGGAGGTGGTAGTCCTGCAGGTTATTGAAAGGGTCGAGGAAGCGGTAGTGGACCAGGTATTCGTCCCCTGTTTGGCTCACCTCGTAGATCACATGGCCGTTCTTCTCGGCCGGTTGGCCGGTCAGGTTCCCGGAGAAGACGCCCGGCAGGGCGAACGCGACCCATAGTATAGAGAAAGCCGTCCTGGTCATGATCTTCAAGAACGGCTTTGTCTCTGATATAGTATGAATGCGGGTGGCCTATTTGCTCAGGATATCGGACAGGAATTGCTTGTTGTTGATCTTGTAGGTGACACCGATGGAGAAGAACCAGTATTTGTCGTTCTTCCAGTTGACCTTTGCATCGAGCCTGTCGCTGTTGATGAACCGGGAAGAGGCCTCCAGTTCGATATTGAAGTTCTCGTTCAGCTTGTAATTCACACCCAGACCCACCGGGAACATGAGGTCGGTGACCGGTTTCGATTTCGATGGGTTTTCATTGACCTCCAGGTTGGGATCAAGGTCGTAGCCCAGTCCGCCGATCACGTTGCCGTTCTTGTCCTTCAGCAAGGTGCGGTAATTGATGAATCCGATGCCTCCGAAGGCGTAGGGCCTGAATTTCTCGAACCGGAAACTCTGGTTGATCCACTTGTTCATGATCACCTGGAAGTTGAGACACCCTTCCATGTAGTTGTTCGTGAAGCTTTGATCGTTCTTCTCGCCCTGCAATCTGCCGAAGTTGAACTGTGCTTTGACGCCGCCGTTCAGCACGCCGGTCGAAACCACCTGTTTGTTCACCGCAAACCCGAACACCCCCGGGAACCGGATGCTCTTCTGCACGTCGATGTCGCCGCGGAACACCGAGCTCCCGATCTGTCCCGTGACGGACCAGTTGTCGCGTATCCCGGCAGGCGTGATGGAATAATAGTGACCATGGCCCTTGGGTACAATGTTGCGCATCTTGCTCTCCATCTTCCACGATTCGGTCTTGAAGGCCAGCAATGTGAAGGTGATGTAGTGGTTGTCGAGGTTGTCCTTCACCACCACGGTGGCGGTCTCGTCATCCTTGACGAATTTATGGGTGGCCGCCATCACCTGGTTGTTCCCGGTCTCGGTATAGTCCAGTTTGATGAGGTTGAATGCTTTCTTGATCCCCTCCGTAAAGGTGCTCTCCCCTTCGAGGTAGATCACTTCCCGGGCGTGGAGCTTCTTGAGTTGCTTCTCGTCCAGTACGATCTTGTCGGGGCTGACGTCGAGGTTGCTGGAATAGACCAGCATCTTGATCTCGTAGGAGTTGTCGACCTGTTCTCTTTTGTCCAGCAGGTGTTTGAACGACCGCAGCGTCAGGTTCAGTTTGTTCTTGTCGAAGAATACGTCGGCGGCGTCCATGACGAGGATGATCTTGTTCTCCGGCTTCAGGACGGTAGCCGTGGTCTCCGGTGCTTCTGCAACGAGCGTGTCGGCCGCCAGTTCGCCCGGCAATGAGGGCAATGCTGCCACAACCGGTGTCACCGGCACTTCCGGCGGCAGGGTGGGTGCCATCCTGATGGCTCCCGACCGTTCGGTCCCGATCAGAAGGGCTCCGTCATGATAGGTCATGCAGGTGATCTCGTCATCCGGGATGCTTGAGTTCTGGTAATCGAATGCGGCCCATTCGGTGCCGTCATAGCGCACCACGCCCCCGATGTACGTGCCGATCCATGTGTTCCCTTCCGTGTCGAGGGCGATGGGCCGGATGTTGTCATCTGTCAGCATGGAGTTATGGGTGCTGTGTGTCACCCAGAAGATGTCATTGAAGACCATCACGCCTCCGCCTCCCGTGCCGATCCATTTGTTGTTCTCGCTGTCGACCGCGATCGAGTAGATGTAATCATTGGATACCTGGGAGTTGCGTTCCGTGTATACAGCCCAGTTCTTCCCGTCGAAGGAGGCTACGCCGCCCCCCTGTGTGCCGACCCAGAGTATGTCCTTCTTGTCCTTGGTGATGGTGACCACCTTGTTGGAAAGGAGGGGTGAGTTCTCGTCGCTGTAGACCGACCAAAGGCCGTTGTTGAAGTGTGCCAGTCCGCCGAAGTATGTGCCCACCCAAACCGAACCGTCGTCGTCACAATAGGTGCTCATCACGACGTTGGAAGGAATGCCGGAGTTGGAGGTCTTGTATACCTCCCACGATGTGCCGTCGAATCGGGCCAGTCCGCCGCCGTCCGTGCCGATCCATTTGACCCCGTTCCTGTCGATGTTGATGGAGTTGACATAATTGTGGGGCAGCTCGGAGTTGGAGGTGTTGTATACCGTCCAGTTCCCGTCTTTCTCCATAGCCACGCCACCCATGTAGGTGGCATACCAGGTGGCCCCGGAACTGTCGACGGCAATGGATTTGATGGTCTGGTTGGGCAACCCCGAGTTCTCAGAATTGGCTGACTCCCACTGATATTCCTGCGCAGCTCCGGCGCCGGCAATCAAAATGAGCACAATCGTTAAGAATTTATACATGCAGAGCCGTAAATTGGTAAACACATTCTTAGTACGTTCTCAGTAAAAAATATGTTACCTATTTATCATTAATAATGCGGGTGTTTTTCCAAAATTTGGAAAGAGTCTGCATAGAAGGTCTAGCGGAGGATGATCTTCAGTGCATATTCAACGTCCCCTCCGGATGCGGTGACAAGGTAAACCCCGGGCCTGCAGGGTTGGCCGGCCTCGCTGGTGCCATCCCACGTAAATGTCTTTCTGTCAGCAGTATATGATATGGGGTTAAGGCTTCTTACCATTCTTCCTTCCAGGTCGCGGATAACGAGTCTCCCGATCGACCGGCTTGTCACGGCGATAGATACCTCGTTCCCATATTGGAACGGGTTTGGATGGGCAGTGACCGGTGCGGGGTACCTGACCTCGCCGATGACCACCTGCTGAAGCACCTCGATGTGGTCGGCCTTGGTCAGGGTGTCGCTGGTGGTCCCGTCGGTGATCGCCAGGGTCACGCTGTAAATGCCAGGCGTCTCAAAGGTATGCTGGGGGTCCTGATCCGTGGCGTCGACGGTGCCGTCGGAGTCGAAATCCCAGGCCCAGGACACAATGTCACCGATGGAGAGGTCGAGGAACTGCACTTCCAGAGGGGCAGGGCCGCTGTTGGCGTCGACGGTGAACGCTGCCGACAGGAAGCCCTGGGCCGGACCGGCCGAATAGCAGGTGAGGGTGCCGTTCCGGCCGCCGGCGACCATCTCCTGCGAGCCGTCGCCGTTGATGTCGGCCAGTGCGCCGATGGCATCAAGGGGCTCGCTGTAGCTGATGGAGTGGATCACCTCGCCGGTGGACCCGTCGAGGAAGTAGCAGAAGTTGCTGGAATAGAGGGTGCCGGCAATAAGGTCGCTGATGCCGTCGCCCGTGATGTCATCCAAACGGTCCACCACCCAGCATTTGTCGGCCAGCGGCGTGAGCCAGAGGTTGCTCCCGTCGTAGCCGTCCACCACGATGGCATTGGTGCCGCTGTAGGCGAACGCGATGTCGGCATAGCCGTTGCCGTTCACGTCGTCAAGTCGCTCGAACCGGATGAAGACCGCACTGCCGGCCGATCCCGAGTGGAGCATGCTGCCGGTGGCCGCATCGAGGAGGTAATAGTTGCCGCCGAAATCACCGGCGATGATATCCTTGATCCCGTCGCCATTGATGTCGTCAAGTTGCTCCAGCGCCCACACCGACGTGCCTGCCGTGGTATAGGTCCACTTCAGGGTGCCGTCGGCGCCGTCGATGCCGTAAACCTTCCCTTCGGTCTCATTGTTCGTGGAAGCGCCTGCCACCACGTCGGGGAGGCCGTCGCCGGTGAAATCGGCAATGCCCATGCAGGCGAAATTGGGGCCCCCGGTGTTGTTGTCCCATACAACGCTGCCGTCGGTGCCGTCGAGGCAGAACACCCGTTTGGGGCCGCCGTTGTTGCCGTCATTCCCCGTCGCGGCCAGCACGTCGGTGATGCCGTCGCCGTTATAGTCGGTCCCGGCCCACACCTGGTAGACCCACCCGCCATCGCCATATACGTTGGTATAGTAAGCCCATAGTTGCTCCCCGGTGCGCCCCGACAGGGCTTTTACCGCCCTGATGCCCCAGGCCAGCCCCACGATGACGTCAGGATAGCCGTCGGCATCGATGTCGTCGATGGTGGTAAGCCCGACCTGGCCATTGACGGTCCCGGCCTCTTGTTCCCAGAGGATATCCGCCGTGCCGGAGGCGTTCCCGTTGAAGCAGCGAACAAAATCGTCCTCGGAACAGACGACCACGTCGTCAATCCCGTCACCGCTTACATCCGCAATGGTGGAGATGGCCTTGACGCTGTTGTCGTAGCTGGTATTGATCTGATGTTGCCAGAAAGGCTCGCCTGCGGGATAGGGTGCGATGTGGCCGGTCCCCTCCAGCGTGATCTCTATGGTCTCCTGGCCGGGCGCGTCGTGGGAAAGGGTGGCTACCGCCTCGTAATACTGGAATTCAGCCGGCCGGAACCAGATGCCCAGGGCCCGGGTCTCCAGGACATCTATCGTGATGGGAAAGGTGTTGTCCCAGGCTGCGTAAAAGGCAGGATCGTCGAAGGCGAGCCCGGTCAGTTGCACCGGCTCGCTGCCGTCATTCTGCACCTCCAGGAGCCAGCGCGTGGTGGCCTGGATGCGCACCGTGCCATAATCGTGGGAAGAGGCGCTGATCTGGACGTGCGCCCCGCTATATAACGCCTCGCCGGAGAGTTCCAGTTCCACTTCCGGGTCCACGGGATCATTGCTCTCGATCACCACGGTCGTGCTCAGCGGACCGGGTTCAGAGGGCTTGAAAGTGAGGTCGACAGCATCGGTGGACCCGGGAGGGATGATGATCGGCACGCCTGTGGAGATGAATATGGGTGCTGCATTCTGGACCACGATGCCGCTTATCTCCAGGTCGGCGGTGCCGCTGTTGGTGATGCTGCATGCCCAGGTGACCGAATCTCCGATGGCCACATTCCCGAAGTCGAACTGCGTGACGGGTACCTCGATCTGAGGATTGCCTGCCCCGGTGAGGCTTACCTTGTAAAGTGTCGAAGGGGCGGAGAGTGGCCCGTCGACATACCAGAGGTACTGCCCGTCGTATACGATGCCAGCCGGTTTTTCATTTTCGCAGGCATGCTCCTCCAGCACATTCCCGAACTTGTCGATCTTGTAGAGTTTGTTGCCGTTGTAATCTGCGACCCACAGGTTCTCGTTTTCAATGCATATATCCCAGGGTTGCTCGTCGGGGCTTGGGATCTGCGTGATCACGGCCCCGGAGGCATCCACTTTGTAGATGGTGCCCGGATCGGGGTAATAGGTGCAGACCCAGAATTCGCCGTTATCATAAGCTATGCCCGACATGTAGTGGTCAGGCAGGTCGAATTGTGATAGGATGTTTCCGGAAAGATCCAGCTGAAGGGCGTAGGCAGGTACTGCGGAAGCGAGCCCGTGATCGGTGATCCAGAGGTCGGTGCCGTCGCAGGTCATCCCGTAGGTGTCGTTGACCGCGGGGTTGTTGAAGGCCAGCGCGTAGCTTCCCGTGGCCGGATCTACCTTGTAAAACTGGAAACCTGCGGAACCGTACATGCCGAAATAGATATTGTTGCCGTCCCAGGCGAGGCCGCTGGCCTTGCCCGCGATCGTGTAAGTCTCCAGGATGGTCCATTCCTGAGGGGCGGGAGTTTGTGCCTGCCCCTTCTGGCCCGTGGCGGCCAACAGGTGGGAGACAAGCAACAGGAACAAAGCAGGACGGGATTTTCTGAACATGGTCTGAAAGATTATGAGTTGTGTGGATGCTAAGGTACAAAACACCCGTGAATTTATTTTGCATGTCGCGCGGCAGATCATCCAATGTGACCCCGAAGGGCAGGGCAGGGGATGGGGGTGGCGGCAACATGGCCATGGACCGAAGGGGCCTGTCCCCGGACAGGTGCCTCCCCTTGAGAAAAACAGGTAAACTCCACAAAAAACAGCAGTAAAGCGGCGTGACAAAATGACATATAGCATTTTTTAATATTCTGTAGACCAATATATAAACGATATATATTTCTAGTATAAGTATAATAATTTCGGTTCAAGGTGGCCTGAAGGCACTGAGGCGCTTATCCGGGGTCGGCGCGGGG
>CAYLTG010000049.1:0-23619 GCA_964386225.1 uncultured Bacteroidales bacterium | reverse complement strand
TTCTCCGCCTGGATGGAGGTGGAGCTGTGGTCGAGGATGTCCTTGATCTTGGTGAGGCCATCGATGATCCGGGCCACCTTTTTCCCGAACTGCAGCTCGATCTGCTTCAGGGTGAAGTCGGTGTCCTCCACCACATCGTGGAGGAGGGCGCAGATCACAGAGGTTTTGCCAAGCCCGATCTCCCCGGCCACGATCCGTGCCACCTCGATGGGATGGTAGATATACGGCTCGCCCGTCCGACGCCGCATGTCCTTGTGCGCCTCCACGGCCAGGTTGAACGCTTTCCTGACCTCCTTCCTGTCTTCGGGATTGAGCGGTTTCCAGGCCCTCAGCAGGCTGCGGTATTTGTTGATGATGGCCCTTTTTTCCTGTTCGGGATCGGGGATAAACATAGACCTTCCTGGTGTAATTTCCCAGCAAAGGTAAGGCAATTACCTGACACAATCAATGCTCGGGGCCAATTGACCTTGCGGCACAGGGGTGCAAATATTTGGTCGCTTTTGTTCGTTATCAGTAAACGGAAAATATTTGTACTTTTGATTGGTTTTAATCGTCGCAGACCCTGAATGTTGGACATGAAGCGGATTATTTACGTTACTTTTCTTCTCTTTTTTCTTGTAAATGCAGCCTTCGCCACGCATGAAAGGGCCGGTGAGATCGTCTACAAGCACCTGGGCGGGCTCACCTACGAAGTGAAGATCATCACGTATACCTATGCGCCGAGCCCGGCCGACAGGCCCGAACTCGAGATCCTCTGGGGCGACGGCACGTCGAGCATCCTGCCACGGACCCTGAAGGTCGACCTCACCCCTGTGATACGCAGGAACGAATATGTCGGCCAGCACACCTATGCCGGTGCCGGGATCTTCAAGTTGTCGCTGGAGGACCCCAACCGCAATTACGGCATCGTCAACATTCCCAACTCGGTGAACATCCCTTTCTATATCGAGACCGAGCTCATCGTGAATCCTTTCCTGGGCTCCAACAACTCGGTGGAGCTGCTCAACCCGCCCCTGGACTTTGGGTGCGTGAACCGCCTGTACGTGCACAACCCCAATGCGTACGACCCCGACGGGGATTCGCTCAGCTACAAGCTCACCATCTGCCGAGGTGCCGGGGGATTGCCCATTCCCGGGTACACGCTCCCTGCAGCGAGCAATTCATTCACCATCGACGAACTGACCGGCGACCTGGTCTGGGACCTTCCCACCATCCAGGGCGAATACAACGTCGCCTTCATCGTGGAGGAGTGGCGCCTGGGACAGCGCATCGGGTATGTGACCCGCGACCTGCAGATCCAGATCGTGGCCTGCGACAACGAGCCCCCGGAGATCGCCGAGGTGGAGGATACCTGTGTGGTCGCCGGAGAGGTGCTGACGCTTCAGTTCGGGGCTACGGACCCGGATGGCGACATGCTCTCGCTTTCGGCCAATGGCAGCCCTTTCCTCCAGAATGTGAACCCCGCCGTCATGATCCCCAACCCGGTGTACGGAAGTGGTAGCGTGGAAGCCGATTTCGCCTGGGCCACCACCTGCGCCCACATCCGGAAATCCCCCCATGTGGTTTACCTCAAGGCCAAGGATACCCTCACCGATGTGAACCTCTCGGCATACTGGTCGTTCGAAATCAGCGTCATCGGGCCCCCTCCCGACCTGGTTGAAGCCCTGCCCATCGGCAACAGCATCACCCTGAACTGGTCCCCCTATGAATGCGAGAATGCATCGGGGTATTCCATTTACAGGAAGAACTCCTATTTCGGTTTCATCCCCGGGTACTGCGAAACCGGCGTCCCCTCCTACACCGGCTATCAAAAGATCGCGCAGTTGGCCGGTGCCGGCATCACCTCCTTTGCCGATGACAATGGAGGCAATGGCCTGGTACACGGCATCGAATACTGTTACATGATCACCGCCATGTTCCCGGATGGCGCGGAGAGCAAGGCCTCCCTGGAGGTGTGTGCCACCCTGAAGAAAGACCTGCCCATCATCACGAACGTGAGCGTGGATGAGACCGGCACGGGCAGCGGCCGCATGTACGTGGCATGGTCCAAGCCTACCGAACTCGATTTCGAGGTCACTCCCGGGCCCTTCGAATATGTGGTCATGAGAAGGGACGTCGGGGCGGGCAACGAATACACCGAGGTGGCTACCCGCGAAGGTCTGGATGACACCCTGTTCGTGGACCAGGCCCTGAATACGCAGGAGCTCCAGTACTATTACAAGATCGATTTCTTCAATTCCGATCCGGGCAATTTCTTTTACATCGGATCCTCGGTTCCGGCCCCTTCGATCTTCCTGAACGCCACCGGCACCGACCGGGCGATCATCCTGGATTGGAACGGGGATGTCCCCTGGACAAACGAACAATTCACCATTTACCGCGAGGATCCTGTTTCGGGCAATTTCGATTCCATCGGGTTCTCGACGGAACCCTTCTATGCCGATACCGGCCTCGTCAACGGAAGGGAGTACTGTTACCTCGTGAAGACCGTCGGCGGTTATTCATCCGCCGGCCTGGTGGACCCGATCATCAATTATTCGCAGGAGACCTGCGGAATACCTGTTGACAACGTGCCACCCTGCCCGCCCGAGCTATCGGTCGAGGTCAACTGCCTGGAACTGGTCAATGAGCTGAGCTGGACCTACCCCGATTCCTGTGTCAGCGAGGAGCTGATCTATTACATTTACTATTCGCCGGCCCCGTCCTCCGATTACCTGCTCATCGATTCAACCTACGATGAGGAATACACTTTCCTCACCGATCCCCCGTCCGTTGTCGGATGCTTCTCCGTGACCGCGCTCGATTCCCTGCGGAACCAGAGCCTTTTCAGCAATACGTTCTGCGTTGACATCGATGAATGCGGGAGGATCTGGTTCCCCAACGTATTTACGCCCAACGGGGATGGCAAGAACGAATTCTTCCAAGCTGATTCCATCAATTCCATCTACCGTTTCGACCTTCGCGTATTCAATCGCTGGGGGCTGATCGTGTTTGAAACCGAAGATCCTTATTTTCAGTGGGACGGCACGGACCAGAACAACAACCGGGAATGTGCCGAGGGGGTCTATTTCTACGAGGGGATCGTTTCGGAATTCACTTTGCGCGGCCCGATGGAACGTCGAGTCCGGGGTAATGTCACGCTGCTGAGGTAAGCCTTCCACCAACCTGCAGGCCTGGCAATTCACTTTCTTCCAAAAAAAAAGTGTTTCCCGCGCGGCCGGCGATGAACGGGTCATCCGCTCCGGTCACAGGGGAAACACAGCAGATCCAAATGCCTGGCCTGGTGCCGGTTAGGATCCGAATTTCATGAGCATCCTGATCAGGTCGACGACGCGGTTGGAATAGCCCCATTCGTTGTCGTACCAGTTCAGTGTTTTCACGATGTGGCCACCCACCACCTTGGTGAACTCCGGATCATAGATGGAGGAGTAGGAATTGCCGACGATATCGGACGACACGAGATGATCTTCCGCATACAGCAAAACGTTCTTCATCTTTTCCGAGTTGGCGGCCATGCGCACGGCGGCATGAATGTCCTCGACCGTCACCTTCTTTTCGACTTCCACCACCAGGTCGACGATGGAGCCATCCGGCACGGGCACGCGCTGGGCCATTCCGTCCAGTTTCCCTTTCAGGGCCGGGATCACCTTGCCCACGGCCTTGGCGGCGCCAGTCGTGGTGGGGATGATGTTCTCGGCGGCGGCACGTCCCCGCCTCCAGTCCTTGTGAGGCACATCGGCCAGTCGCTGGTCGTTGGTATAGGCGTGTGTGGTGGTCATCAGCCCTTCGACGATGCCGAAGTTGTCGTTCAGTACCTTGGCCATCGGGGCCAGGCAGTTGGTGGTACAGCTCGCATTGGAGATGATCCTGTGCTCCGGCTTGAGCTCCTCGTCGTTGACCCCGATCACGACCGTACAGTCGATCTCATCTTTCGAAGGCACGGTGAGGATCACCCTTTTGGCACCCGCCTCCAGGTGGGATACGAGCGATTCGCGGGTCCGGAAAATACCGGTCGCCTCCACTACCACGTCGATGTCAAGTTCTTTCCACGGAAGGGCTTTGGGATCCTTTACCGCAAGCATTTTGACCTTTTCGCTCGGGGTGATGAGCTGGTCGCCCTCCACCCTCACATCCTGTCCGAAGCCCTTCATGACGGTGTCGTACTTGAGCAGGTATGCGAGGACATCATTATCAAAAAGGTCGTTGATGGCGACCACATCGATCTCCTTATCGGCATCCAGAATCCTGAAAACGGACCTGCCGATCCTGCCAAATCCATTGATTGCTACTCTCATTGTGCACCTCCTTTCTTATCTGCTTCGTGATAGGCTAATACTAATTCCTTGATCCTGGCCGCCATGGCGAATGCGCTGTGGTACCAGGTAAGTGTTTTCACCATTCTTCCCGCGGATATCATGGTCGCTTTGCGGTCGAAGACGAGTGAGTGTTTGTTGTCGATGACATCGGTGGAGACAATGGGATCTTCCAGCACCTGAATGAGGTCAGGCCATTTGGCGGCCGCCTCTTCCATGGCTGCATCCAGGTCTTCCCGTTTGATGCCCTGTTTCAGGACTGTGGTCATGTCAAGCACCGACCCGTTGGGCACCGGCACGTTCACGGCCGTACCTTCGATCCGGCCTTTCAGTTCGGGCAGCGTATGCTCGATCCAGCGGGCGGCGATGGATTCGAAGGGGATGATGTTCTCGGCGGCCGACCGGCTTCTCCTGAAATCCTGTCCGGCCTTGTCGCGGAGCGGCTGATCGGAGGTGTAGGAGTGCACGGTGGTGAACATGGCATAGTCCACGCCGAAATTCTCATTGAGTATCTTCAGCATAATGGCCCCCGAATTGGTGGTGGCAGAGCCGGCCGAAACCATCTTGTCGTTGTGCGAGATGGTGTGGTCGTTGATGCTTTTCACCACCACCCGGTCGATCTCGTCGTTGGGTACGGATGTGAGTATGACCCGGTTGGCTCCTGCATCGAGATGCTTCTGCATGTCCTCGCGCGACCTGTATATCCAGGTGCCGTCGACAACGACGTCCACATCGAACATATCCCAGGGGATCTTTCCCGGATCACCGCCTCCGATGAACCTGGCTCTTCCGTTCTTTGAAACCAGGAAATTTCCTTCCAGTGAGGCTTTCACCTTTCCTTTTGTTTCGGCGCCGACGAGGTATGCGAGGATCTCTGGCCGGCCAAGGTCGGAAATGGCCACCACCTCGATCCGCTCATCGTCCTGGCACATCCTGTAGATATGCCTCGGGACCTCGCCGAATCCTTTCAGTCCTAATCTGATTCTTTCCATAATGATCGTATTTTATTACTTGAAAATGTTCACAAAACTATCCCGCAGTTGTCTTAAAGGGAGGGACACAAATAAAACGATGACAAATGTAAAAATTGTTTGCCCCGACAAAATTAAGGAATTGTTAATATTTGAGGCTCCTGGTATTTTTCATGCCCCGGGGTCCTGCCATGCAGGACCAGCCGGATACCCGCGCCGGAACGGGTCGATCCGCTCTTTCTGGCCCGCAGGAACTATCAGTGGGTCTTGCCTTCCTTGAAATTCTCAAGCCCTTCGTCGAGGAAATCAACGAAGGCTTCGATGTCGAGGTCGTAGGCCCTCGGCTTGGCGAGCAGTTCCCCATCGTGGTCGAGCAGCACGTAGTAGGGTTGCGCATTGACATTGAACCTGGCGATCTGGAAATCGGCATATTTCTTTCCGACCGATTTCTTCAGTTTTCCATCGTATTCCGAACGAACCCATTCCGATTCAGGAAGCTGGGTCTTGTCATCCACATACAGGGCCACCACGATGTAGTCGTCCCGGAGCCGTTTCAGGACCCTGGGGTCGGACCAGACGTTGGCTTCCATTTCCCGGCAGTTGACGCAACCGTGGCCGGTGAAATCGATGAATATGGGTTTGTTTGTCTTGCGTGCACAATCCAGCGCCTGTTCATAATCGAAATATCCTTTCAGGCCGTGGGGCAGGTGGAGGAAATCGCCGTAGCGCGGTTTTTCACACAGGGCCGTCGGGTCATCGTGCCCGCCCCCGGTGCCCGGGCCGAAGGAGGCATTGGACACGTTATCGCGGATGATCGAGTTCAGGTCGAAATCATGGGAGTGCTGCGGCGGGAGGTATCCCGACAGGGCTTTCAGCGGCGCGCCCCACATGCCGGGGACCAGGTACACGACAAAGCTGAGTGCCAGGATGGCCAGTCCCAGGCGCGGTACCGGGATGTATTTCATGTCGGAGTCGTGGGCGAATTTGAGCTTGCCCAACAGGTAAAGCCCCATCAGGGTGAAAGTCACGATCCAGAGGGCAAGATAAACTTCACGGTCGAGGATGCCCCAGTGGTAGGTCTGGTCGGCCACGCTCAGGAATTTGAGACCAAGCGCGATCTCGATGAAGCCCAGGACCACTTTCACCGAGTTGAGCCAACCGCCTGACTTGGGCAGCCGTTGCAACCAACTGGGGAAGAAGGCGAACAGTGTGAACGGCAGCGCAAACGCGATGGAAAAGGCCAGCATGGCGAAGATCGGTTCGAATATCTCCCCCTGTGCCGATTTCACGAGTACGGAACCCACCAGGGGGCCCGTACAGGAGAAAGATACCAGGACCAGGGTCAGTGCCATGAAGAAGGCACCCATGATTCCACCGCTGTCGGCTTTGGAGTCGGCCTTGCTGACCATCCAGCTGGGCAGCACGATCTCGAACATGCCGAGGAAGGAGGCGGCGAATACCATGAAGATAAGGAAGAAGAACACGTTGGGGATCCAGTGGGTGGCCAGCCAGTTGAAAATGTCGGCGGTCACCGTCCTGCCCCCCACGAAGTAAGTGATCAGGATGATGATGGCGATGGGCAGGGTGTAGAGGAGCACAATAGAGATCCCGTATGCCGAGGCCTGGATCTTGCCCTTGCGCCTGTTCTCGCCGCCCTTCATGAAAAAAGTGATCGTCATGGGGATCATTGGGAACACGCAGGGGGTGAAAAGGGCTACAAAACCCCAGATAATGGCCTCAATGATGGTTTCCCACATGGTGGCCTTGGATGCCGAGCTTTCCTCTTCCTGGGCCACAATCTCTGCTTCGTCGCCTTCCACGGATACCGTTTCTCCCTCCACGTCGAGGGTCTCCACCTGGATCAGGGCACCCGACTTCTCCTCTTTCGGCTCTTGAGCAAGCGCAGATGCGGCCCCGTTGAACAGGAATTCGAAATCGACCTCCGCCGGAGGCAGGCAGCGGCTGTCGTCACAGCACATGAAATAGATGTATCCGGTGATGGTCAGGGGATCGTCGCTGGTGAGGCGGATCTCCCTTTTGAACACGGCCTCATGCTCGAAATATTTAACGACCATGTTGAAGTTCGGGTCATTCTCTTCATGCCCCTCGGGTTCGCTGAAACTGACGATATAATCGATGCTGTTCTCGCGTATGAACGATTCTTCCTCTATGACCCTGACATCTTTGTCAGTGAATTCAAAACCGTCCAGCCCGTAAAAGTAGAAGGAGGTTTTCTCAGGCCCACCGGGAGGCACATCCTGCGAATAGAGGTGCCAGGAGGTCTCGATGGTTGCCCTGAAGACCAGTTCATATGTGTTGTCACCGGTTTTATTGTGCTCCCACGACCATTTTACGGGTTCGAGGACCTGCGAAATACCGGTCGATGCGAAGGAAACCAGAATTGTTAATAAAAGGAGAATCTTTTTCATTCCTAATGACTTAAATCCCATTGAAAAACAAACTACCAGACAACCTGCTCAGGGCAAAAGTTGTAAGGGGTGCAAAGGTATGAATTTCTAAAAAATCGGAAGGGTGTTTTAGAAATTATAACATATTGAACCGGAGGCGATATTACTGTTCGGGCCGTCCGCGGGACATTTCTGATTCCGTGCTTATCAGGCGAATTTCCAGTACCGAGGAGGTGCGGCGGGTGATCTTGTGGGGGTCGCTGATGCGGTGACCGACCACCCAGATGATCTGGCCACCGGCTTCCAGGACCCAGGCATTCTCCTTTTGTGCGGCTGACAGTTTGATATCCGTGAAATAGTCGCTGAGCAGTTTGTGTCCTTGCATGCCAAGGGGGACGAAGCGGTCGCCTGTTTGCCAGCGTCGCAATGCAAGCGGGAATTGCACAGTGTCCGCATCCAGGTGTGCCACCCTGGGATCGGCCGGGATCGAATCCCCCGTTTTTCGATCGAAGGTATTAATAATCAAGTCGATCGGAGCTTTGATGTGGGTTGTGCCTTCGCGGATCAGGCAGGACTCCGTCATCTCCGGGGTATCTGCGATGCCCGTTATCAGCAGCGATTCCCTGTCAATGCGTACGCGGTGGCTCGCAGAAACAAACAGTTTGCCGGGCTGCCCGTCAAGGGCGGTGCTGATCTGGTTCGCATCGGAGGCGTTGAAGCCGTAGGGCCGGAGAAATTCGAACAGGTATGTTTCCCGTTCGGGCAGGTGCCTCAGTTTCGCCAGGTCCAGCAAAATGCCTTCTTTCCTGGCTTTGCTCAGATCGCCCCATACCTGGCGGTAATGATCACGGAGGATATTCCCCACGGCCCGGATGTGGTTCATGTTCCGGTTGAGGATCCTGGCGAACCCGGGCTTGATGCGCTCGAGTTCCGGGATCACCTGGTGCCGGATCCGGTTCCTTGCATAATCCGTCTTCAGGTTGGTACTATCCACCCGGTACCGGATGTTTTGCCTGACGGCGTACTCCTCGATGGCTGCCCGGCCGGTAAATAGCATGGGCCTGATGATCCTGCCATGGATCGGCCGGATGCCACCCAATCCTGCAATGCCTGTTCCGCGCATCAGGTTAAGGAAGAATGTTTCTGCCTCATCATCCTGGTGATGTGCCAGGGCAATGCGTGTGCAGCCCTGTTCCGAAGCGAGTTGCTCCATCCATTCCATCCTCAGTTCGCGGGCGGCCATCTGTATCGAGATGCCTTTGCCGACAGCGTATTGACGTGTTTCGAAGCGGGCCGCCCGGAAAGGGAGCCCATGCTTTTCCGCAAGGTCCCTGACCAGGGATTCATCTCCGTCGGATTCCTCTCCGCGAAGCTGAAAGTTGCAATGTGCGATGGCCACGCGATGGCCCGCCCGCATGAACAGATCGGACATGACCATCGAATCGACCCCGCCGCTGACCCCGAGCAGGATCAGGTCGCCGGCATCACACAGGGCATGCACCTTCATGAACTCTGTAAATTCTTCCAGCATTCAACAAATTTAGCAATTTGATGTTTCTGTGACAAAACAACTGCAGTGCAATTTCCATGCGCCATCCTTCCATTGACCTTTTTTATGCCGTTCGATCCGGGTCAAGCCCCGGCACGCATGCGAAAATCCGATCAGAAAGGAATGATCGGAATAAATTTTTACTTTTGCACTGTTTTCCCAAAACAACACACACAATAATCTAATTTACAAACAAATTCAATTATGGACAACTTAGGAAATGTAAGTGAAGTTGTAAATGCTGACAAACTGACGGAATTGATGGGCACTGTCTACGACCTTGGTGTCAAGTACGGGCTCAAGATAATCCTTGCCGTGATTACGTTGATCATCGGTCTTTGGATCATCAGGGTCCTCACCAGGGGATTGGCCCGGAACATGGAAAAGAGGGAAGTGGACGCCACCCTTCGTCAGTTTCTCAAATCCCTTTTGAGCATGATCCTGAAGGTGCTTCTGGTCATCACTGTGATCAGCATGGTCGGGATCGAGATGACCTCTTTTGTCGCCATTCTGGCCGCCGCCGGTTTTGCCATCGGCATGGCCCTGTCGGGTACCCTGCAGAATTTTGCGGGAGGTGTCATGCTCATTATCTTCAAGCCTTTCAAGGTTGGCGATTTCATCGATGCCCAGGGTTATACGGGTACGGTAAAATCGATCCAGATCTTCAATACCGTTCTGAAGACCCCGGATAACAAGACCATCATCATACCCAATGGCGGGTTGTCGACAGGATCGATGACCAACTTCTCCACGGAGCCCACCCGGCGTGTGGATTTTACCTTCGGCATCGGATATGGTGACGACATTGACAAGGCCAAGTCGGTGATCGCTGGCCTGGTGAAGGCCGACAGCCGTGTGCTGCCTGACCCGGAACCCTTCATTGCCGTGTCGGAGCTTGCAGACAGTTCCGTGAACATCGTGACCCGGGTATGGGTGAATTCCGCGGATTACTGGGGCGTCTTTTTCGATCTCACGGAGAATGTGAAGAAGGCCTTTGACAAGGAGGGCATCTCCATTCCGTTCCCGCAGCGGGATGTGCACATATATACTGAAAAATAGATAGTTTTAACTTAATTGACCGGCCGGGACCCCGTATCATGGATGCCCGTCAAGGTCCGAACACTTTAAAAGGATAAATGATGAAAAAAATTCTATTCGTTTTTGTTGCCTTGATCCTGGCCACAGCATCGCATGCCCAGGAGGAGGCCGACACGGCCTGGAAGATCAGCGCGGACGTATCCCTGATGTTTTCACAGGCCTCGTTCACCAATTGGGCACCGGGCGGTGACAACAACGTCACCCTGAACGGTTTCGTCAACTATTACGCCGGTTATTTCAAAGGAAAATCGAAGTGGGAGACCCTCATGGCACTGGCCTACGGGCAGACCAAGACCGGCGAGCAGGGGTGGAGGAAGAACGAGGACAAGATCGACCTGCTCTCGACCTATGGTTACCAGGCTTCGAGCAAATGGTATTATTCGGCGAACTTCAGTTTCAGGTCCCAGTTCGCCGAGGGGTTCGACTACCACGACGACGTGGATACCCTCGGGCCCGAGAAGATCTCCAATTTCCTTGCGCCCGCCTTTATTTCGCTGGGTATCGGGGGTGAATACAGGCCCAAGGATTACATGTCGCTCTACATCTCTCCTGCCACCGCCCGCTGGATCGTCGTAAACGACCAGGAACTTGCCGATAAAGGGGCTTTTGGTGTGGAAAAGGCCAAGCTGGATGAGAACGGGAATGTCATTCCAGGTACCGGGGAAACCACGAAATTTGAGTTCGGAGCCTACTTCCGCTTCCTCTTCGTGAAGGACATCGCAAAGAATGTCAATCTGAACACAAAACTGGAATTGTTTTCGGATTATTTGAACAAACCACAGAACATTGACGTTAACTGGGATACTCAAGTCAACCTGAAGGTCAATTCATGGCTGTCGGCCATGGCGGGCCTGGTGCTGGTGTACGATGACGACACGCCCATCAAGGACAAGGACGGGAAGGAGGGCCCAAGGACGCAGATCAAACAGTTACTTTCTGTGGGACTTTCTTACCAGTTCAGGAACAGGTAGGGTTGACCTGCAACAGAATTATTACTATATTTGTGTCCAGGTTGAGTAAATTTTTTTTCTGCATAAAAAATTATTATTACTTTTGCAGGAAATAGTGCCTCGGGTACGCGTTTTATTGAACCTGAAAAAATATCGAGTAAAGGCAAAACCAGCAATAATGAAAAAAGTTATCGTAAGTTTAATCGCAATTTTAGTGTTCATTTGTACACCTCTGCTTATGAACAATGTTTTTGCCGATCTGCCCCCTGATCCGGGCGGAGGTCCCGGAGGTGGAGATCTGCCAGTTGGTGGCGGGTCGCCCATTGGCGGCGGGCTCGTGATTCTCGCTGCAATGGGAGCAGCCTACGGCACCAAAAAGATATACGACGGAAGGAAGCGCCTTCAATAGGCAAGCTTCAGATGATATTTTCAAACTCCATCGGCTTTGGTCGATGGAGTTTTTTTTTACCCGAACAGTTTTGAAAAGACCTCCTCGATCTTTCCCACCGGTACGATCTCGATGGAGAAGGCGCGCTGGTCGACTCCCTTGAGGTTGTATTTGGACACGAAAATCCTTTCCAGTCCCAGTTTCTCTGCCTCCGCGATGCGCTGATCGACCCTGTTCACCGACCTGATCTCCCCGGAAAGGCCAACCTCGGCTGCGAAACAGGTGTCCTGCCCGATGGCGATGTCCTCACTTGAGGAGAGTACTGCGGAGATGACGGCCAGGTCGATGGCCGGATCATCCACCCGCAGGCCGCCCGCCACGTTAAGGAACACATCCTTGATGCCAAGGCGGAATCCGCTTCTTTTTTCGAGCACTGCCAGCAGCATGTTGAGCCGCCTGGTGTCGAAGCCGGTAGATGACCGGATGGGAGTGCCATAGGCCGATGAACTGACGAGCGCCTGGATCTCGACCAGCATTGGCCTGTTGCCTTCGATCATGGAGGAGATGGCGATGCCGCTGAGGTTCTGGTCCCGGGCAGACAGCAATATCTCCGAAGGGTTCCTGACCTCCCGCAGGCCAGAACTCTGCATTTCGTAGATGCCCAGTTCCGAGGTGGATCCGAACCGGTTCTTCACGGCGCGCAGGATCCGGTAACCATAGTTCCTTTCCCCTTCGAACTGAAGCACCGTGTCGACCATGTGCTCGAGTATCTTGGGACCTGCGAGGGCACCGTCCTTGGTGATGTGCCCGATGAGGATCACGGGGGTGCTGGAAAGTTTGGCAAACTTGTGGAACTCGGCCGCGCATTCGCGGATCTGGGATATGCTGCCGGCCGACGAATCGATGTGGTCGGTGCTGAGGGTCTGAATGGAGTCGATGATGATCAGCTCCGGGGCCAGTTTCTCAACAGCCTGGAAGATCTTCTGCGTGTTGGTCTCGGCAAGGATATAGCATTGTCCGTTCCGCTGACCGATCCGGTTGGCCCTCAGCCTGATCTGCTGCTCGCTCTCCTCCCCGGTGATGTAGAGAACAAGCTGCTTCTCAAGCTGCAATGCCACCTGCAGCATGAGGGTCGATTTGCCGATCCCCGGCTCGCCACCCACGAGGACCACCGACCCTTTTACGAGCCCGCCGCCCAGCACCCTGTTCAACTCCCCGTTGAGGGTGTCGATCCGCTCTTCCGATCCGGATTCGATCTCACCGATGAGGCGCGGTTGCGCCGTTCTCTTGCTCAGTGACGCCGGGATGCCGCCGCCGCCCGTTTCCTTGTGAACGACCTCTTCCACATAGGTGTTCCATTCATTGCATGACGGGCATTTCCCGATCCATTTGGGCGCCTGGGCGCCACAGTTCTGGCAGAAGAAGACGGATCTGGTCTTGGCCATGGCTACAGGGTCAGGATTTTATTTTTTGAATGATGGAACTGGTGGAGTACCCTTCCAGGAAATCGATGGTCTCGATCCTGCCGCCGGCACGGGTTACGATATCGCCGCCAACGATCTCATGCGGTTTGTAATCGCTTCCTTTGACCAGGATGTCGGGGACCACCTGCCGGATCAGTTCGTACGGGGTGTCCTCGCTGAAGGGGACCACAGCATCCACCACACTGAGGGAGGCCAGGATGAGGGCCCTGGAATTCTCGTCGTTGACAGGCCTGTTGTTACCTTTGATCCGTCTGACCGAATCATCGGTGTTCAGCCCGACGATCAGGAGGTCACCCAGGCCCCTGGCCCTCGAGAGGTAGTCCACATGCCCCAGGTGGAGGATGTCGAAGCATCCATTGGTAAAGACCAGCCTGTATCCTTTGAACCGCCATAAGGAGAGGTGGTGTTCCAGGAGCCGGCGGTCAATGATCTTCTGTTTGTTGAATTGAAGGAAGTCCATTCTTTTTCGTGTTGAGTATGGGGAGCAATACCATGGAGAGCAGGCCGAATGTGACGACCATCAGGGTTTGACCGGTCCAGCTGAGCCACCCCGTGGCATAGCCCTTGAGATCAGGCACCATGAAAATGGCCAATGTTTCGGCCACGAGCCAGGGATAGATGCCGATACCACCCTGGACCAGGATGATGCCGATGGAACCGATGACCAGCACCGCCAGTCCCACGTCCAGCCCCAGGCTGGCGGTATCGGGCAGGCAGAAAAAGATCACCCACGTCATCATCAGGTACATGAACCAGATGAACAGGGAATGGAAGATGAACAGGAAGGGATTCTTGATCCTGACAAGCGACTTCAATCCTTCCGCAAAACCCAGGATGATCTCCCTGACCTTCTGATATAGCTTGTTGTTGGATATCTTATGCCGGAGACGGTACATAACAAGGAACAGGAGCACCCCGATGCCGGCCACCCAGAAATAGAGTGTCCCGGGGTTTTCCATCTGGCTGTACTTCTCACTGAGGTTCTGGTAGAGCTGAGATTCCTTGAATACGGCCAGCTTGTCGAAGTGGATGGCAAAGGTGACGATGAATGCCAGCCCGAGGGTGATCAGGTCGATGGCCCTTTCCGTGACTACGGTCCCGAAGGACTTCTGCAAGGGGATCTTTTCATAGCGTGCCAGGATCCCGCACCGGGTGACCTCCCCCAGACGGGGAAGGGCCAGGTTGGCGAAATAGCCGATCATGACCGCCATGAACGTGTTCTTGATCGAGGGGTCATAGCCCATGGGCCGGAGCATCAGCTTCCAACGGATGGCACGGCTGTAGTGGCTCAGGACGCCGAGGGCGATGGAGACCAGGATCCACAGGTAATTGGCTGAAAGAAAGGATGTGTAGATCTCTTTTTTTTCTTCGCCGGTCAGGTTGTGCATGAAAAGCCAAATGAAAAAGATCCCCAAACTCAGGAAGAAAATGACCTTGACAGCATCCAGAATTCTTTTCTTCAAAGTCTAGCGTAGTTTATTTTGATCGTCGGGGAAAATGATCAGGGGTTTATGGGTTTTGGCTTTTTCAAATTCGACCGAAGCGTAGGATACGATGATGATCTTGTCGCCCACGGCAGCTTTCCTTGCGGCAGCGCCGTTCAGCGAGATGGTTCCCGAACCGCGCCCCCCTTTGATGACGTAGGTTTCCAGTCGCTCACCGTTGTTGATGTTGTAGATATGCACCTTTTCGTTCTCGAGCAGCTGCACGGCATCCATCAGGTCCTCATCAATCCCGATGCTGCCGATGTAGTGCAGGTCGGATTCGGTGATGGTGGCCCGGTGGATCTTCGATTTTAAAACTTCGATCAGCATAGCGGCACAAAATTACGAAAATAATATGATATTGTCGATAAGTCTGACCTTGCCAACCCAAACGGCAATGCAGGCGATGGCTTGATTGCTTTCGGCCCACGAATGCAATGGTTTGAGCGAGTACATGTCCACGATCTCAAAGTACTCCAGCTTCATGTTTTTTTGTTTCCGGAACTGTTTTTCAACGTATTCCCTAATATCATGGATGCTTGCGAATCCCGCTCTCACCTTTACGAATTTCAGCGTCTTGAAAAGCAGCTGGGCCTGTTTCCTTTCCGATTCCGACAGCAGCTGGTTCCTGGAGCTTCTGGCCAGCCCGCCGCTTTCACGCACGATGGCGCATGGGACGATCTCTACCGGCAGCCCCAGGTCACTGGTCATTTTGTGGATGATGACCAGCTGCTGGTAATCCTTCAACCCGAAGTATGCCCGGTTGGGTTTTACGATTTCGAAAAGCCGCTTCACCACGGTGGCGACCCCGTTGAAATGACCCGGTCTGAAAGCCCCTTCCATCACTTTGTCGAGCGGCCCGAAGTCGAACGTTTCGGTGGGCGGTTCGGGGTACATCTCTTCCACCGAGGGGTGGAACACCACATCGCACTGCTCCTTCTGCAGCAGGGCCAGGTCCTGTTCGAAATTCCTCGGGTAGTTTTTCAGGTCGTGGGGATTGTTGAATTGGGTGGGATTCACAAAGATTGAGCAGACCGTGATGTCGTTCTCGCGTTTCGATTCCCTGATCAGCGAGAGGTGCCCCTTGTGAAGGGCTCCCATGGTGGGCACGAAGCCGACGGTCATGTCCCGGGCGACAAGGTCGTCGAGGTGAGCCCTGAGGGGTGCTATTTCATGAAAGACCTGGGCCATCGGGGATTCGGTTTTTTTGCAGGTAAAGGATCAAAAAAGCAAGCATATCGGGTCCGGATCATTCGAACTCCAGCAGGATCTGGTCCTTTTTGACCCTTTCGCCCACGTTCACATGCACTGCCTTCACAGTGCCGGTCATGGTCGAGTGGATGTCATTCTTCATCTTCATCGCTTCCAGCACCAGCAGGTTGTCGCCGGCTTTCACCTTTGATTTGGGTTTCACCGATAACTTGATGATGGTGCCGGGGATGAAGGCGGTCAACTTTTTCGGGTCCTTTTTCTGATAGGGTTTTCGCTGCTTGAACTTGTCGTTAAGCAGGGTCCTGTATTTCACGTCTTCAATCTGAAGCGATTTGAAATTAGACTTCTTGGAACTTGAGAACTGGGCATCTTCCATTACGATCGACTTTGGTTAGAAACTGGGTTGCCTTTCGTGGATCCATACCTTTAAAATGGAGGTATGCCATGTTTCTTGGATGGTCCGATCACTTTTTTCTCGCTCGAAATCTCCAGTGCATGGATCAGGAAGTTCCGGGTCTCCTTGGGCTCAATGACCGCGTCAATGTATCCATAGGCCGCTGCGACATAAGGATTCGCAAATTTGTCCTTGTACTCCTTGATCTTCTGCTTCCGCACCTCGTCGGGGTGCTCGGCGTTTTTGATCTCATTCCTGAAAATGATGTTTGCGGCCCCTTCGGGTCCCATGACCGCGATCTCGGCGGTGGGCCAGGCGCAAACGAAGTCGGCACGGAGGTGGTGCGAACACATGGCGATGTAGCCGCCGCCGTAGGCCTTCCGCATGATCACCGTGATTTTGGGCACGGTGGCTTCCGAATAGGCATACAACATCTTGGCCCCATGCCGGATGACGCCGGCATGCTCCTGGTCGATGCCGGGCAGGTACCCGGGCAGGTCCACCAGTGTGATCAGCGGGATATTAAAGGAATCGCAATAGCGAATGAACCGTGCTGCCTTGTCGGATGAATCGACATCGAGGACCCCGGCAAGCACGAGCGGCTGGTTGGCCACGTAGCCCACCGTTTGCCCCGAGATCCTTGAAAAGCCGATCACGATGTTGGAGGCAAAATGTTCCATGACCTCAAAGAACTCCGAATCGTCGCTGATGGCCTTGATCACGTCACGCACATCGTACGGCAGTTTGGGGTCGGCCGGAATGATGTCGTCAACGTTGTACTGCCTTGTCTTGGGCGGCTTTTTGGGGAAGGCCTCTGCCTTCCTTTCGTTGTTCCAGGGTATGTAACTGATGAGCTCTTTGATCTGGGAGAAGCATTCATCCTCGCTTTCGGCATAGAAGTGCGCGTTTCCCGTAGTGGCGGAGTGCACCCAGGCGCCCCCGAGTTCCTCCATGCTGATCTCTTCGCCCAGTACGGTCTTGATCACTTCAGGCCCCGTGATGAACATTTTGGAGACCTGGTCGACCACGAACACGAAGTCGGTGAGGGCCGGGGAATAAACGGCACCGCCGGCACATGGCCCCAGGATCACGGAGATCTGCGGGATGACGCCGGAGGCCTGTGTGTTGCGGTAGAAGATCTCCCCGTAGCCGGCCAGGGCATTCACCCCTTCCTGGATCCGGGCGCCCCCGGAATCATTGATCCCGATGATGGGGATCTTCAGCTTCATGGCGTGGTCCATGATCTTGGTGATCTTCTTGGCATGCGCCCAGCCAAGGGATCCACCGGCAACAGTGAAGTCCTGGGCATAGATACATACCGGATGCCCCATGATGGTACCGGTACCCGTGATCACCCCATCACCCGGGAAATACTTCTTGTCCATGTCGAAATCACGACCTGAGTGCTCTACAAAAAGGTCGTATTCATGGAAAGATTTGTTGTCGAGGATGGAAAGGATACGCTCACGGGCAGTTTTTTTACCAATGGCCTTTTGCTTTTTGATTGCTTGTGAACCTCCTCCCTTCACGGCCTCTCGCATTCTTTTCTTGAGGTCGGCTGTTTTACGCTTCAAGCCCATATGATTAAATTTTTGTTACAAAATATTGAAAATCAGGGATGAATCAATCTAATAATCTGGCAAATGCCCTGCAATTTTAAAGAACCTTTTTCGGTTATCCCGGGATAAACTTTAAGCAAAATTAATCCAAATTAATCGAAAATGCAATTATCACCTGAATGTGCTCTCCTGGTCCGGGTGGGAACATGGTCCCCTGAACATGCCTGCTGACTCGTGACAGGATGTTGAAAAATGACCGGCCGGCAAATATACGAACTAAGTTCCAATAGTGACCTTAAGTTATTTTTAATGTCCTATATTTACTTGCAAAAAAAGGATGAACATCGAGGAATTGCGGGAATACTGCCTGTTGAAGCCAGGGGTCACGGAATCGTTTCCCTTTGATCCGACCACCCTTGTGTTCAAGGTGATGGGAAAGATGTTCCTGCTGACCGACCTGGAAGGCCCGTTGTCCGTCAATCTGAAATGCGACCCGGAGAAGGCTGCCGGTCTCCGCGAGCGCTATCCTGCTGTCAGCCCCGGCTACCACATGAACAAGCGTCATTGGATCACGGTGATGGTCGACGGAAGCATCGGGGACCCGGTGCTTCGCGAGTGGATCGACGATTCTTATCACCTCGTGGTGGCCGGACTGCCGGCCAGGGAAAGAAAGGCCCTTGCCGGGCCCGGTTGAAGGGACCGTTTTATTGTCTTGCCGCCTTGCGGCTGCTGAACATGTCGAACACCAGGTAGCCGAAGGCCGCCCCCCAGGCCGTGCTCAGCCAGGGGTTGGAGGTGATGGCGCAGGTGCCTGATACACACCCTACCTGGGCGTAATAAATGTATCCGCCCACGGCACCAAGCAACAATCCCACGATCGATAAGGGGGATATTTTCTTTAGCAGGCCTCTTTTGGCTGCGGCTTGTTCCTCTTTCATGGTTTGTAAAGCGTTATAAATGTGATTTTATTGCCTTCAGGAGGACCTGTTTCTGTTTGACGCCGACGAATTTCTCCACCGGTTTCCCGTCCTTCAGGATCAGGATGGTCGGGATGTTTCGGATGCCGAACTTCTGCGACGTACGCGGGTTCTTGTCGACATCCAGCTTGCATACGTTGGCCGCATCCCCCATTTCATCGGCCACTTCATCCACGATCGGTCCCTGCACCTTGCACGGACCGCACCATTCGGCCCAGAAGTCGACCAGTGAGACCCCCGTGCGGACGGTATTGTCGAAATTGCTGTCGTCCAGTATCTTGATGTGCTCCGATGCGGGCCTGTTCATCCTCCTCCTGGCCCGGATGAAACTGTAGAGGATGAATCCCACCACGGCAACCGACAGGATGATGCTGACAGTGTTTCCGGTATCTGCCTGGTATATCATAAACGTTTAGATGTATTTGTTCAAAATGTGAATAATCCGCTCCCTGGACTGGAGGCCCACAAAATGGTGGATCTTTTCGCCATTTCTGAACAAGATCATGGTGGGAATGTTCATGATCCCGTATTTGGCGGCCAGCGTCCTGTTGTCGTCCACATTGACCTTTCCGATCAGGACCTTGTCCCCCAGCTCAGCAGCCAGCTCTTCCAGGATGGGGTCCTGGGCCTTGCACGGACCGCACCATTCGGCCCAGAAATCGACCAGGATCAGGGATTGACCAACCACCTTGTCAAAGTTCGGGTAGTTCAGGTGAATGGGTTTGGATGTGTCGATCATTGCTTGAAAATTTCCTCTCCAGCATACAATTAATGTGCCAGTATATCACTTAAGTATCACTATCGTGATGCCGTGCCCGCCCCTTTCGATGTGTTCGTCGCGGAATTGCCTGACTTCCGGGTTCGAGCGAAGGTATTCGTGGATGAGTGTCCGCAGGATGCCGTGCCCTTTGCCGTGCAGGATCCTCACCTCGCTGATGCGGAGCATGGCGGCGTCATCGAGGTAATGCTGCACCTTCCCGACGGCCTCATCCCCTCTCATCCCTCTCACGTCGAGCTGAAACCTGAAGTTTGCCAATTTGTCATTCATGCTGGCACTGATCCTGGCTGTCCTCCCGGAAGGCTTTGCCGTTTTTTTCCTGCCCGCGGGCGCCGGTATCTTTTCCACTTTTTCGCGGGTGGTCCGGAAGGTGATGGAGTTGAAGCCGATGACCAGGTCGTCGCCGAGCACCTCGGTCACTTCGCCCCGGACATCCTGACCGCGCACCTGCACCGTATCGCCTACGGTGATGTCATCGTTGTCGGGCAAAGGGGCCTTTCCCTCATTTTCACCGGGGATGATGCCCGATTCTTTTGGCTGCGGCTCCTTCTTTCCGGGGGCTTTTTCCAGGTTCTCCTTTGCCGAGGCCAGCTTGCGGCGCAGCATCTGCGTCCTTTCCCGGTCGGCCTGTGATTCGCGGATCTCCCGGATGGTTTGTTCGATCAGCCGGTTTGACGATTCGATGAGCTGCCGGGCCTCTTCGCGCGCCTCATCGATGATCTTCTGTTTCCTGCTGTCGAGGTCGCTTTTCAGCGATTCATACTTGCTGATCATTTCCGAAAGGAAGGAATCGGCCACATCGAATTCCCTGTGCTTTTTTTCCAGGGCCCTTTTTTCCGCATCCAGTTGCTGCAGCTGGACGTCGAAGTCGAGCTGTTCCTTTCCGGTCTTTGCTTCGGCTTTCTGGAGCAGCATCTCCGGGAATCCGATCTTTCGTGCGATCTCAAAGGCAAAGGAGCTGCCGGGCTTGCCGATCGACAGCTGGTACAGCGGTTCCATCCGCGCCGTATCGAAGAGCATGGCCCCGTTCACGATGCCGCTGCCTTCCCCGGCCAGGAGCTTCAGGTTGGAGTAGTGGGTCGTGACCACGCCGTAACATTTCCTGTCGTTGAGGGTTTCGAGGACGGCTTCGGCGATCGCTCCCCCCAGCCGCGGCTCTGTTCCTGTCCCGAACTCGTCGATCAGGAAGAGGGTGGTGCCGTTCCCTTCACTCACGAGTTCCTTCATGTTCAGCAGGTGCGAGGAGTAGGTGCTGAGGTCGTTCTCGAGGGATTGCTCGTCGCCGATGTCGATGAAGAACCGGGTAAAGATGCCTGATGTGGAGCCATCCCTCACGGGCACCGGCAGCCCGCACTGCACCATGTATTGCAGCAACCCTACCGTTTTAAGGCACACCGACTTTCCCCCCGCATTGGGACCTGATATCACGAGGATCCGTTTTTCCTTGTCCAGGGTGATGGAAAGGGGGATCACTTCCTTCTTGTGCCGTTGATGGCTGAGGTAGAGCAGCGGATGATAGGCTTCCTCCCAATCCAGCCCGGGTTCCTTCACCAGGTTCGGCCTGGTGGCTTTGAGCTGCCGGGTAAGCCTGGCCCTGGCACGGATGAAGTCGATCCGTCCGAGCTCCTGGTAGGCCACGAGGAGCACAGGGATCTCCGGCCGCAGCTCATCCGAGAATTGCCGCAGTATCCGCACGATCTCGCGGCGTTCAGCATTCATGAGTTCCCTGATCTCGTTGGTGATCTCCAGGACCTCCGCCGGTTCGATATAGACCGTCTGCCCTGTGGCCGATTCGTCGATGACAGTGCCGGGGATCCTCCGTTTATGGGTTGCCGGCACCGGGATAACCTGCCTGCCGTCGCGCAGGGTCACCTCGGCATCGCCTGCGATCCATCCCTGTTGCTTGGCAGCCTTCAGGTTCTGGGCTATTTTGCGGTTAACGGCCGAACCTTTCTGGGCGATCTTCTTTCGTATGGAGGCCAGTTCCGGAGATGCGTTGTCGCGGATGACCCCGCGGTCGTCCATGACCGCCTCCAGCCGCTCCAGGATCCAGGGCTCGAACTCCAGCCCTTCCACGATCGACCGGATCAGGTTTATGTCGGTCGCCTTGTATTTTCTTACGAATCCTGTGATATCGTCCATGACCCGGAGAGAGGTCCTGAGATCGAACATGTGCTCCAGGGTGATGAATGCGCCCTCGACCTCGAGCCTTTGCAGCTCGGGCCTCAGGTCGAAATAGTCCTGCGCCGGGAAGCTCCCGCCCTGGCCCAGGATGCCGGCAAATTCCATGGTCTCGTCCAGCAGTCGGGAGATGGCCGCCAGGTCATCCAGGAGGCCAATCTCACCGGCCAGTTCGCGGCCCATGGGGCTGATGCAAAAGTCAACCACCATGTCGCGGATGGCATCGAACTCGATCTTCTTCTCGAAACGGGAAAGTTCCATGATGCCGCAAAATTAGCCCAATATTCGCAACATTCGTCTTTTTCAGTTACATTCGCACTAAATAAAGATACCCCATGCGAGCAGCAGTCTATCTGATCCTGGCCGTCCTTTCCCCTGCCCTTTTTTCGGGTTGCGCCCAGCAGGGGGGTGAGTTCACAATGGCCGATTTTGCCTGGGAATTCCGACATGCCGATTCCGCCGGCTGGCTGCCGGCGTCGGTGCCGGGGTGCACCCACCTCGACCTGCTGGACAACGGGCTCATCCCCGAGCCTTTTTACAGGGACAATGAACTGCAACTTCAATGGGTCGGCGAAAGCATTTGGGAATACAGGACCGGGTTCGAAGGGAAGGACCTGATGGGCCGCGAAAATGTGGAACTTGTCTTCGAGGGCCTGGATACCTATGCAGATGTCTACCTGAACGGAACGCTCCTTTTTCAGGCCGACAACATGTTCCGCACCTGGACTGCCAGTGTCGGCGGTCTTCTCGAAGAGGGAATCAACAACCTGTCGGTGCGGTTCTTCCCGCCGGAAGAGATCGAGCAGGCCAAAGCTTCCCGGATGGACCACGCCCTGCCCGACAGCCGGGGTCTAACCCGCAAGGCTCCTTATCAGTATGGTTGGGACTGGGGTCCGAAATTCCTTACGGCCGGGATCTGGAAGCAGGTCTATTTACGCACCTGGGACCAGGTCAGGATTGCTGATGTGAAGCTATTCATGGAGGGCCTTGACCGGTCGGAGGCGCGGTATGCCGCCACCCTCTTGCTGGAAGCGCAGGAGGCGGTCAACGCTACCGCACGGGTTTTCATCGAAGGGAGGGAGGATGACGGTGCCCGTGCCGACCTGAGGCTCCACGCCGGCCTGAACCGGGTTATGCTGCCGGTATCTGTTCACGACCCCGAGCTCTGGTGGCCTGCCGGCCTCGGAGCCCAGCCGCTCTATACCTTCAGGTTCGAGGTGGCCACACCTGCGGAGCGGGCCGTCCGGGAGGTCCGCACCGGCATCCGGACTGCCGAGCTGGTGCGGGAGCCCGACAGCCTCGGCGAATCCTTTTTCTTCCGGATCAACGGAGTGCCTGTTTTCATGAAGGGTGCCAACTACATCCCACAGGACAATTTCCTGCCCCGGGTCAGCGGCGACGATTACAGGCGGGTGCTGCAGTCAGCGCTGGATGCCAACATGAACATGCTCCGGGTATGGGGAGGGGGTGTCTACGAAAACGACATCTTCTATGAGCTCTGTGATGAAAAGGGGATCCTTGTCTGGCAGGATTTTATGTTCGCCTGCAACATGTATCCCGGCGACAGTGCCTTCGTGGAGAATGTGAGGCGCGAGGCGGTGGACCAGGTGCGCCGGCTGCGCGACCATCCCTCCGTTGTCCTCTGGTGCGGCAACAATGAGGTGGACGAGGGCTGGCACAACTGGGGCTGGCAGGAAGCGCTCGGGTATTCGCCCGAAGATTCTGCGGAGGTCTGGGCAGATTATGTCAGGGTCTTTCATGAATTGATCCCCTCCATCCTGGCGGAGGAATCGCCCGTCCATCCGTATGTTCCATCCTCACCCCGCATCGGCTGGGGCCACGAGGAGGCCATGTTCGAAGGGGATATGCACTA
>CAYLTG010000048.1:0-23838 GCA_964386225.1 uncultured Bacteroidales bacterium | reverse complement strand
GGGCAGTCGGATCAGCGCGTGACCCGCCCGGGGCGCTTTCTTCGGCACTATAAGCTCGACGAGTTGCCCCAGCTTTTCAACATCCTGAAGGGCGACATGCGGTTCGTGGGCCCGCGGCCCGAAGTCAGGAAATATGTGGAGCTCTACACCCCGGCACAAAAACGGGTGCTTACCGTAAAGCCTGGGCTCACCGACTACGCCTCGCTGGAATTCATCCAGGAGGGCGACCTCCTGGCGAACGCCGAAGACCCGGAAATGCTCTACATCCAGGAGATCATGCCTGCAAAACTGGCATTGAACCTGAAATACATCGATGAGAGGGGGGCAGGGAAAGACATCCGCATCATCTTCCGGACCCTTGACCGGATCTTCCGGGGCTAGGCAAGCCCCCTGAGGAGGGCCTTCAGTTCGTCAACCTTGTCGTTGTAACCCATCCGGGCATAGGTCTGCACCAGGTTCTCGATGAGCCTTTGCAGGATGGTGATGTTGGTGCAGGGCTTGAAGTATGAGTTCAATGGCTTGAGGCGGAGGTGGTTGATGTACACATCGATCTCATTCTTAGTGAAAATGGCACCCCGGTTGAACGGGTTGATATAGAACAGGACCTCATTCTCATCTGCCACCGAGTATTTTTCGTCATGCACCTCATCCACATAGGCCAGCACAAAATGCTGGGGAAGGTCCACCCCGAAAATGGGAATGCCCAGCTTCTGTGCGATGATGATATAGAGGATCCCCAGGGAGAGGTGGTTGCCTTTTTTCGATTCCAGCAAGGTGTTGATGAAATAGTTCTGGGGGGCTTCGATGTTGGTCTTGTTCCCCTTGAGCCCGTGTATGTCGAAGAAGATGTGGTTGATCACCTTCACCTTCTCCAGTGCCGTAAGACCGCTGTTGAGCTCGATCCAGATGTCGCGTTTGAGGATCTCCACCTTGCCGCTGATCTCGCGGAAATCGAGGTCGGGGTACTGGTACCTGGAGACCAGGAAAAAGCCCTTCAGCAGGTCAAATGCGCTATGCTGCCTCCAGTCGGCCAGCTCACGCGCCAGGTGGTTCTGCTGGATGTCGTGTATGATCTCCTCGATGCGGCACTGAATGAGATTGTCGAAGGAGTTGTCCCATACCGATTCCAGCACAGGGATCGCCTCCAGCCCATAGAAGACCAGTTTGTCGCGGATCTGCAGGAATACCTCCTCGTTGGGTTCGTCGAGGAGCCTGATCAGGGCATCCAGTTCGCTATTCTTTGTGGGTCGATCCAATTCATCGGGTATTTGACCCTGCAAAATTAATGAATTCCGATGAATGCCCCGCTTCCTACCGGGCAGGTTCCTCTGCGGGAAGCGAAAAAGAGAATGAGGAGCCCCGTCCCGGTTCGCTGATGGCCCAGATGCGCCCCCTGTTCTTCTGGATGAATTCCTTGCATAGGATGAGCCCCAGGCCGGAGCCCGACTCGCTGGCCGTACCCCTGGTCTTGAGATGGAAGTCGATCCGGAATATCTTCTGGAGGTTCTCCTCGCTGAGGCCCACGCCGTTATCCTTGACGGTGATGACGGCTTCCGGGCCGCGGGATTCGGCAAACACTTCCACCCGCCCACCCGGGTGGGTGAATTTGAGGGCATTGGCCAGCAGGTTGCGGAGCACCAGCTTCACCATGTTTTCGTCGGCATAGGCTTTGATCTCACGGTCCAGGTCGGCGAGAACCTCTATTTGCTTTCGGGCGAACCCCGATTTCAGGATAGCAATGTTATCGATCACAAGCGGTTCCAGGTGCAGCATGCGGGGGTTGTATTCGATCTGGCCGGTTTGCGTCCGTGACCATTCGAGGAGGTTCTGGAGCAGTTTGAAGGTATTCTCAGAGGCCTCGCAAATGTTCTTTATAAAGGCTTTCCTCTGTTTCTCTGGGAAATTGTCATATGCCTCGTTGAGCAGGCTTGAAAGGCCGAGGATGGAGTTGAAGGGATTCTTCAGGTCATGGGCGATGATGGAAAAGAACTTATCCTTCATGGCATTGAGCTCCTTGAGGGCTTTTTCGGATTCCTCCAGCTGGTGGAGGTACCGTTGCTCGGCTTCCAGGCGCGACCGCTCCGATTCCATCGCTTCGGTGATGTCCTCCGCATTGAGGATCAACCGGGAGACCGTGCCCTGTGCCCCGCGGACGGGCGTGATGGTATAGTGGAGGGAGACCTGCTTTCCCCATTTGGTCCTGTATTCCACCCTTCGGCGGAGCGAACGTTCCGTACGGATGCATTCCATCAGGTCGTCGCTGAGTCCGATCTCCTTCAGGGGGGGGAATTCCATGCAGTTGATCTGGCGTGTCTCCCCGACCCCCGGTGATCCGAGGATGTCGATCATCCTGGCGTTCACCTCGAGGATGGAGCCGCCGGGGTCGATGAGCAGGATGCCGGTGGGTGCGTTTTCCACCAGGCTCCTGTACTTCTCCTCGCTTTCCGCAAGGTAGTCCAGCGTGCGCACCAGGTCGTCCTTCTGGCCGCTCAGTTGCCTGTTGGAGTCCTTGAGGATGCGGTTCATCCTTGCCCTGGACCTGAGTTCAAAGTAAAGGAGGACGCCGGATACGATCAGCAGGATCGCGATGACGGACAGGCTGGCCCGCAGTCGATGGACCCGGCCCCGGAGTTCCAAAAGCTCCGCCAGGTCCGCATGTCCGCTGCCGGCCTGTATGCCGTTGCCGGCCTCGGCCACCACGGGGCTGCCGTCGTGCCGGCTCCCGGCAAAAGCGCTGCCCTCCGGGCCGCCCGGGCCCGTAAGAAGGATTAAAAGCAGGAATATCCCGACCTGCAACATTCGAACAATGGTTATGGTCTGGTTGATCTTGAGTAGCCCCAAGATAAGAAAAAAACCCGGATAATAAAAGCTTTTTTTCAACCGTCGAGGCCGGCAATTCCATCCAGGAGCCTCCCGGCCAGGCGCTCCATGGCATGGTGGTAGTCTTTGCTGACGGCGCGGGTATGGCGGTTGGCGATGGAGAGGCATACCGTCACGGCCCGGTGCCCCAGCAAACGGCTCAGGCCATACAAGGCCGAAGTTTCCATTTCGTAGTTGAGGATGCGGGAACCCCCGCAGCTGAATGACTGCAGGGCCCCGTTGATATGGGGAAAGGCGGTGGGGATCCGGAGCTTCCTCCCCTGCGGGCCGTAGAAACCGGGTGCCGTGGCCGTCATCCCCACGAACACGTCAGGGCCCGACACGATGCCCGTAAGCTGCTCCGAGGCCTCCGCCACATAGGGTCGGGGCAGGCGCGGATCCCAGCGGGTATGTTCCATGAATGCGCGGCTGACCATTCCGGCCGTTTCGGTCTCCTCGAAGTCGTAGAACCAGATCATCCCGTCGAGGCCGATGCCATGGCTGGAGACCACCACGGCGTTGACGGGCAGGTCGGGTTGCAGCGAGCCGGAGGTGCCGAGGCGGAAAAGGAGGAGCGACGTGCGGCGGGACCGGATTCGGCGGTTCGGCAGATCGATGTTGGCCAGCGCATCGAGCTCGTTGATGACGATGTCCATGTTGTCGGTCCCCATCCCGGTCGACATCACCGTGATCCGGGTGCCGCGGTAGATGCCGGTATGCACTGTGAACTCCCTGTTCTGTCCCTGGAACTCGAGGCTGTCGAAAAGGGCGGATACCGTTCTTACCCGCCCCGGGTCGCCCACCAGGATGACCCGGTCGGCCAGGTCGCCGGGCCTGATCTTCAGATGATACACCGTACCATCGGGGTTCAGTACAAGTTCCGATTCGGGGATCATTTGTTCTTCTTCCATGCCGAATAATTCCTACTTTTGCCGGTTCAGGACAAAGATAGGAATAATGGCGATGCTTGGCGAGATCATTTCCATAGGTGACGAGCTGTTGATCGGCCAGGTGGTGAACACCAACGCCGCATGGATCTCTTCCCGGCTCAACGATGCAGGGATCCGCGTGACCCGCATCACCGCGGTACCCGACGAGCACGACGCCATCATGAAAGCCCTTGACGAGGCGGCGCTCCGCGCCGGCATCATTGTCATGACCGGGGGGCTGGGGCCGACCCGCGACGACATCACGAAGCACACCCTGTGCGACTACTTCCACACCAGGCTTGTATTCGACGAAGGGGTGGCGCAGCACATCCGGAGGCTGTTCGCGCACCGGGGACTGGATTGGAACGAGCTCAACAGGCAGCAGGCCATGGTTCCCGAGCGTTGCACGGTGCTCCCCAACACCCAGGGCACCGCACCCGGGATGTGGTTCGAGCAGGGTGGCCGGATCTTCATTTCCCTTCCCGGTGTTCCGTTCGAGATGATGACGCTGATCACGGACGAGGTGATCCCGCGCCTGAAGGCCCGTTATCCCGGGCTCACCCGGCTGGTCCACCGGACGGTCTACACCCAGGGGATCCCCGAATCGGTCCTGGCGAAGAGGATCGAGGCATGGGAGGACAGCCTTCCGCCGAACCTCAAGCTGGCGTACCTTCCCCGGGCGGGGATGGTGCGGCTCCGGCTATCGGGGTCCGGGTTGCCGGAGGAGGAGCTCAATGCGATGATGGATGAAGCGCTGGGCAGGCTGGAGCTGTTGATCCCCGGAGAACTTTTCGGCGAAGGGGAGGAGAACCTGGAGGTGGTCATCGGCCAGCTTCTGGCGTCGAAACGCAAGACACTTTCCACGGCGGAGAGCTGCACAGGCGGCTACATTGCCCACCTGATCACCTCCGTGGCGGGCAGCTCCGACTATTACAAAGGCTCCGTGATCGCCTATTCCAACGATGTGAAGGAAAAACTCCTCGGGGTCCCCCACGAGGCCCTTGCGGCCCACGGGGCGGTCAGTGAAGCGGTGGTCAGTGCCATGGCCGAAGGGGCCTGCAGGCTCCTGGGCACCGACTATGCCGTCGCCACCTCCGGGGTGGCCGGGCCGGGAGGGGGAACAGGGGAGAAGCCGGTGGGCACCACATGGATCGCCGTCAGAACGCCTTCCGGGACGGTGACCCAGAAATTCCTTTTTGGTAAGCACCGTGAAAGGAACATCGAACGGGCGGCCCTGTCGGCGCTGAACATGCTGCGCAAGGAACTGATTTCATGACGGGTGGCAAATAATAAAATCCTACTTTTGAAGTTTAATTGATACTCCATACATTCAACCGCATAGCTGATCTTGGAATCCATTGAAAATAAACGAAAAAGAAGCACGTACCTGAGGTTCATCCTCCTCTTCTGGTCGCTCTTCGTGCTGGCCATCCTTTCGCTCGTGATGCTTTTCAGCATGATCTCGCAGGGAAGGCTCGGATACATCCCCACTTTCGAGGAGCTCGAGAATCCCAAGAGCAACCTGGCATCGGAGATCTACTCGGCCGACGGGATGCTGCTGGGCAAGTACTTCATCGAGAACCGCACCAATGCCACTTTCTCCGAGCTGGACAGCAACCTCGTCAACGCGCTGATCGCCACCGAGGACATCCGGTTCTACTCCCATTCAGGCATCGATTTCCGGGCCCTGGCCAGGGCCGTGGCGGGCGCCATCTCGGGGCAGGACAAAGGGGGCGGCAGCACCATTACCCAGCAGTTCGCCAAACTGCTGTTCCATGAGCGGCCCCAATCGAAAATGAAGCGCATCCTTCAGAAGCTCAATGAATGGGTGATCGCCACCAAGCTGGAACAGCGGTATTCCAAGGATGAGATCATCACCCTCTACCTCAACAAGTTCGATTTCGTGAACAATGCGGTGGGCATCAAGTCGGCGGCGAGGATCTATTTCAATACCACCCCCGACTCCCTGAAGATCGAGGAGAGCGCCCTGCTGGTGGGGATGCTCAAGAACTCGTCGCTCTACAATCCCATCCGCCGGCCAGAGCTGACCGAGTCGCGGAGGAACGTGGTGCTCAGCCAGATGGTGAAATACGGCTTTCTGCCGGAGGGGGTTTATGACTCCGTCAGGCAGCTGCCCATCGACATGAGCCGTTTCAATCGCCAGAGCCACCTGACGGGACAGGCCACCTACCTCAGGGAATACCTGCGGGGCAAGCTGAAGGCCTGGTGCCTGAACCACCTGAAGCCCGACGGCACGCCTTACGACCTTTACAAGGACGGGCTCAAGATCTACACCACCGTCGACTCGAGGCTGCAGCGCTACGCCGAGGAGGCGGTCACCGAGCACCTGGCCAAAGACCTGCAGCCCGCCTTCTTCAGGCACTGGGAAGGGTATACCAATGCGCCGTTCTATTTCGAGAACAATGCGGCCACTGAGATCAGGGAGATCATGAACCAGGCGATGCGCCGTTCGGAACGCTACCGCAAAATGAAGCTGGCTGACACGCCGGCCGACTCCATCCTCCTGAGCTTCAACACCCCTGTCCCGATGTCGGTATTCACCTGGGAGGGTGAGATCGATACGGTGATGACCCCCATGGATTCGATCCGGTATTACAAGTTCTTCCTACGGGCCGGCCTGATGTCGGTGGAACCGAGGACGGGCCATGTGCGGGCCTACGTGGGTGGCATCGACTACAAGCATTTCCAGTACGACCATGTGACGCAGGGCGCCCGGCAGGTGGGATCGACCTTCAAGCCTTTCCTCTACACGCTGGCCATGCAGAACGGGCTCTCGCCCTGCTCGAAATTCGCGAACATCCAGCCGATCATCTACCTGGACAACGGGGACACCTGGGAGCCGCGCAACTCGAGCAGCAAGGACGTGGGCACCGAGATCACCCTGAAATATGCCCTGGCCACCTCCAACAACTGGATCTCCGGCTGGCTCATCAAGCGGTTCAGCCCCCAGTCGGTGGTGAAGATCGCCCGCAACATGGGGGTGACCAGTTTCCTGGACCCGGTGCCTGCCATCGTCCTGGGTTCGTCGGACCTTTCCCTGTATGAGATGACCGGGGCCATGAACACCTATGCCAACAAAGGGGTCTATATCGAACCCATATTCATCACCCGCATCGAGGACAAGAACGGGAACGTGATCGAATCCTTCATCCCGCGGCAGAATGAGGCCATGAGCGAAGAAACGGCCTACCTGATGCTGGAGCTGATGAAGGGGGTGGTGGATTACGGAACGGGGATCCGGCTAAAGCTCAAGTACAAGTTCGAGAATCCCATCGCCGGCAAGACGGGCACCACCAACAACCATTCCGACGGATGGTTCATGGGGATCACGCCTGACCTGACCACGGGGGTCTGGGTCGGGTGCGAAGACCGGGCAGCCCACTTCCGGTCCCTCTCGCTGGGGCAGGGGGCGAACATGGCCCTTCCCATCTGGGCCCTCTACATGCAGCGGGCCCTGGCCGATTCTACCCTGAACCTGTCGGTCGAGGACTTCGAGGCACCCCTGGAACCGCTCGGGGTGGAGATCGACTGCGACGCCCTGAAGGAAAGGAAAAGGACCGACACCAGGGACCTGCTGGATGAGTTCTGACCGTTATCCCCTTTTAAATTGCGCCATTTCTTCGACAGCGGCCGGCTTTCACTGCATTATTTCTTATTTTCGCAGATTTACCCACCTCCAGTTTCGATCGTATGAATGGACAAGAAGCATTGCATGCATATTTTGATTCCCTGGCCCCCGAACGGGATAAATGGAAGAGGAGGAACTCCTTCTATCACAGGATCCTTGAAAGGCATTACCGGTTCGTCATCCCCAAAGGATCCCGCGTCCTTGAGCTGGGCTGCGGCACCGGCGACCTGCTTTACAGCGTGAAGCCGGCCCGGGGTGTGGGAGTTGATTTTTCGTCGGGCATGCTGGAGATCGCCAGGAGAAAATATCCCCGCCTCGAATTCATCCATGCCGATGCGATAAGCTTTCGGTCCGGTGAGGTGTTCGATTATGTGATCATCTCCGACCTGCTGAGCTCACTTTGGGACATACAAGCCATGTTCAAGAACCTCCGCAAGCTGGTGACACCCAGGACCAAGATCGTGATCAGCACATACAACCATTTCTGGGAGCCCATCCTTCGGACGGGTGAGATCCTGGGGCTCAAGGCAAGGCAACCGCTCCAGAGCTGGCTCTCCATCGCCGACATCAGGAACCTGCTTTACCTGGAGGATTTCGAAGTGGTGAAAGTGGACCGGAAACTGCTCATCCCCAAGTACATTCCCATCGTCAATGCAATTTTCAACGGCTTCCTCGCCAACATCCCCGGCCTGAACCAGCTCAGCATGGTCAGCTTCATCACAGCCCGAAAGAACATCGTCAAGGAGGAGCAATATTCCACTTCCATTGTGGTGCCTGCGAGGAACGAGATGGGCAATATCGAGAATGCCATCCTGCACACTCCCGAATTCGGAAGCCACCAGGAATTCATTTTCATCGAAGGGAACTCAAGCGACAACACCTACGAGGAGATGCTGCGCGTTCAGGAGGCGTATCCCGACAAGGACATCAAGGTGATGAAGCAGTCCGGGAAAGGGAAGGGCAACGCCGTGCGGGAGGCCTTTGAGGCGGCCTCCGGGGATATCCTGATGATCCTGGACGCCGACCTGACCACACCGCCGGAGGACATGCCCAAGTTCTACAATGCCCTTGCGGAGAACAGGGGTGAGTTCATCAACGGCTGCCGCCTGGTATATCCCATGGATAAGGAGGCCATGCGCTTTCTCAATTTCCTGGGCAATAAGTTCTTTGGATGGTTCTTCTCCTTCCTGCTCGGTCAGCGGCTCAAGGACACCCTTTGCGGGACCAAGGTACTTTTCAGGAAAGACTATGAGCTCATCAAGGCCAACCGTTCCTATTTCGGGGATTTCGATCCTTTTGGGGATTTCGACCTGCTGTTCGGTGCCGCCAAGCTCAATTTGCGGATCGCCGAGGTGATCGTCCGCTACCGGGAGCGGGAATACGGTTCAACCCAGATCAGCCGTTTCCGGCATGGGATCCTGCTGTTCAGGATGAGTTTTTTCGCTGCCCGGAAAATTAAATTCATTCCCTACTGATGCACCCCGGACGAAGAACAATACAAATTGCCCTTCTCGCCATGCCGGTGCTTTGGGTGGCCTGGAACCTGGTGCTCAACCACCTGTCGGGACCCCATTACCTGTCCAGGTCCGATCCCGAATATGTTTACCTGCTCAACGGCCTCAATGCGGCCATGGTACAGTTCGACCGGATCGGACATGTGGACCATCCCGGCACCCCCTTTCAACTGATCACAGGGGTTTTCATCGCCCTGATCCATGCCGCCTCGGGCAGCGGCACCATGGCGGAGGACGTCATCACATCGCCCGAGAAATACCTCTTCCTGTCCTCGTTCTTCCTTTCTTTGATCACTGCCGGATTGTTCTACCGTATCAGCCGGCAGGAGTTCCGCCGGAGCTCGTCCCTCACCGGTGCCCTGCTGATCCCCGCTTCGATCCTGCTCTACTCCGTGGTGATCGATCTCCCCTCCCGGTATATCCCCGACCGCCTGCTGATGATCATCCTCCTGGGATTCGCCGCACTGGGGATCAACTATCTGCACCACGGCTACAGCAGGAAAAAGTTCATCCTGTTCAGTGCCTTGCTGATGGCCATGGGGGTGGTGACCAAGATCAACTTCCTCCCGTTCCTGGTGCTGCCGCTTTTCTTCCTTGAGGGTTGGAAAGGGAGGATCTCCTATACCGCATACCTGGGGTTGTTCACGATCCTGTTCTTTTTGCCGGTGCATAAGAAATTCATGGATTTCTGGCAATTCGCCATGCAGGTTTCAACGCACGACGGGCTTTATGGAGGCGGCTCCGACAAGATGCTGGATCCAGTTGCCTTCATCCGGAACCTGGGCTTAATCGTAAAGGACAACCCGGCTTTCGGCGCGATCTTCCTCCTTGCCGCCGGCACCCTTGCGCTGCTCCTTTCCAGGTCATCCTGGCGAAGGGAGTTTGGCGCCGAGAACCGGTTACTGGCCGGGTTCGTGGCCGTATCTGTCATGATGTCGGTCATCGTGGCCAAGCACTATAAGAACTACTACATGATCCCCGCCCTCATATACAGCGGATTCGCGCTTTATGTGCTCCGGGGCATCGCCGTGAGAGCGGGGCTGACCAGGTACTTCACCATCCTGGTCCTGGCCGGCGGGTTATTTGTCCTTGTCCTGAACGGGCTTTACCTTGTTCCGGGATATGGACACCGGATCGAGCGAAACACCAGGGAAATGCTTGCCGGGCAAGCCATGGGACAACTCATCGGGACCGGTGACTATTTACTTGTTGAGCCCACCTGGATGGCGGGCCCCACCCCGGTGAACGGCCTTGTCTACGGGATCAGCTACATTGCCCATCGCCATTATTTCTTTGACGATTATGAAAAGGTGTATCCGGACGTCATCACCTACGAGGGCACGGACCGGCCGCTTCGTTTCTTCCGGCTGCTCGAGGCCAGCAACGAAAGCATCCTGAAGAGCGGTAAGGACATCTACCTGCTCTCCAGCCCGGGGAGGAACGCCCCGGATATTGCCCGGTACCTCGACAGCTGTGCAGCCGGATATGGTGTCATGCTCCGTGCCGACACTGTGTTCAGCGATCCCATGATCGATTATTCCCTCTTGAGGATCAATAACCTCAACGGATGGACCACGACCACCGAGGTCCGATACGGGTATGAGACGGTGATTGAAGGAGCACTTCTCGACGACCGCGGGATGAACCCTTTGCGGGGGCCGACAGAGCAGGTCAGCGGATCGGCCGGAAAAGGCTCGCACTCCCTTGCGTTGGGCGGACAGGCCCGCAGTACCCCGGCCTTTGTCCTACCCGGGATCAGGCAAGGCGACCTCATTGAATGGACCATCAAGCGAAACCGGGGAGCGGAGGCCGACGACGGCGAGCTGACGGCAAGTTACACCGGGAACGACGGCGAGAAGCGGATCATGACAGCCCGGGAAAGGCTCAGTTCCATCCATCCCCGGTGGGAACTGGTCAGGCTGACGATGACCGTAGACGAGCAGCCTGCCGACAGCACGGTCACCGGCCAGTACATCTTTCACGGGGAAGGCCGGCAGGTGGTCGATGATTTTTCGGTCCGACACATGACCGTGAAGGGTCGGGGCATGGAACAACGATAAAAGGCGGCAGGGCATATGGTATTCAGCAGCAACCTCTTCCTTCTCTACTTTCTGCCAGCTTTCCTGATCATTTATTTCCTGATCGGGAGGAGGGCGAAGAATGCCTTTGCCCTGGGGGCCAGCATCCTTTTCTACGCCTGGGGGGCGCCCGACTTCATCTTCATCGTGCTGGGATCCATCGTGCTGGACTTTTACATGGTGCGGCTGCTGGCCGCGAGGACGGGGAATGCCCGGCGGTACCTGCTGGGCGCCTCCGTGGTCCTCAACCTGGGGCTGCTGGCCTACTTCAAGTATGCCAATTTCTTCATTGAGAATGTCAATGCCATCCTCCATTCCCTGGGGTCGGGCGAGGTGAGATGGACGGCCGTGGCGCTGCCCATCGGCATCTCGTTCTTCACCTTCCAGAAGCTGACCTATTCCGTCGATGTATACCGCCGGGCCCATCGTCCCCTGGAGCGGGTGTGGGATTATGCGCTTTACATACTCATGTTCCCGCAGCTCATCGCCGGCCCCATCGTCAGGTACAACGAGATCGCCGACCAGATCGTGGACCGCAGCTCCACGGAGAACATGAACAACCGGCTGACCGGTTTTTTCCGGTTCACCATCGGCCTGGCAAAGAAAGTGCTCATTGCCAATGTCCTGGGAGAACAGGTGGACCTGGTCTTCGCCAGCAACGCGCAGGGATTGAGCATGGCCTCCGCCTGGACCGGCATCATCGCCTATGCATTCCAGATCTACTATGATTTTTCAGGCTATTCCGACATGGCCATCGGCATCGGCCGGATGATCGGCTTCCGATTCCCCGAGAACTTCAACAATCCCTACATTTCGCAAAGCATCAGCGAATTCTGGAGAAGGTGGCACATCACGCTGGGCCGGTTCATGCGCGACTACCTGTACATTCCGCTGGGCGGCAACAGGGTCAGCATCCGGCGGCTTTACTTCAACCTGTGGGCGGTATTCCTGATCTCGGGCCTGTGGCACGGGGCGGCATGGAATTTCGTGATCTGGGGGGCCTTTCATGGCCTGTTCCTGGTCGCCGACAGGATGTTCCTGCTCAAATGGCTGCGTGCGGCGGGCAAGGTCCCGAGCATGGCGATCACCTTTTTCATATCCCTTGTCTCCTGGGTGTTCTTCCGGGCAGAAAACCTGACCGACGCCTGGGAATTTCTCGGGAAATTGTTCTCCTTCAGGTCGTATGATGACGGGCTTTATTTCGACCAGCGGTTCTACACCATCCTGGGCGTTGCTTTTTTCTTCGCTTTCTGGGGCGGTTTCCGGCGCATCGAGGCCTGGCAGGAGAAGCTGTTCCGCGAGCACAAGCCCATGCGTGTCCTTGCATGGATGGCGCCCGTAAGCATTGTCCTGTTCATCATCTGTGTGGGGGCCATCACCTCCTCGGGCTTCAATCCATTCATATACTTCAGGTTCTGACAGATGAGATACGGTACCCACATAGCATACTTCTTCATCCTGGCCCTGATGGCGCTGCCCGCCCTTCAGAAAGAGCTGGACCTGTTCCCCGAGCGTAAGCTGGAAGGCGATTTCGTTCCTGCGGAGAGACCGGATTTCGCCTGGCATACGTGGTACCGTGGGGAATTCCAGGCGAACCTGGACACCTACCTGAACGACAACATCGGTTTCAATGCCCTGCTGGTGCGGTTCACCAACCAGATCGACCTCTCCCTGTTCAACTATATCCATGCCGACGGCGTGGTGAAAGGCAAGCGGCGGGAGTTCTTCGAATACGATTACATCCGTTCCTATACGGGGATGGACTTCCTTGGGGAGCGGTACATCGACAAAAAGGTCCGCCGCCTCAAATTCGTTCAGGACCACCTGAAAGATTCCCTTGGCATCGACCTGATCTTCATCCTGGAGCCGGGCAAGGCGTCGTTCTATCCGGAATACATCCCTGACCGGTACCTGGAGCAAAGAAAAAAGGAAACCAACTACAGCACCATTTTGCATAAGCTACGGGAATACGGGGTCCGGTTCGTGGACTGGAACAGCTGGTTCATGCGGATCAAGGACACATCCGCGCATCCCCTCTTCGGGCAGTACGGTACCCACTGGAGCCTTTACGGTGCGTCGCTGGCGGCGGATTCCCTGGTCAACCTCATCGAGGGGATCCGGGGCATCGATCTCCCCGAGGTTTCCATGGACAGCCTTGTCGTCGAACACCGGGCGCGGCCACCGGATTACGACATCGCTGCGGCCATGAACCTGCTGTTCCGGCTGAATGACAGGCAACCGCTGGCTTATCCCGCCTACCGGTTCACGGAGCCCGACAGCACCAAGACCAGCCCCATGGTCCTGGCCGTGGGCGACAGTTATTACTGGAACATCTTCAATTCGGGGATCCCCGGCAAACTGTTCGCCCACGAAGCGTTCTGGTATTTCGGGAAACTGGTGTATCCCGATTACTACATTCAGCCACTGCATGTGGACGACCTGGACCTGCGCCAGGAGGTCGAAAAGCAGGACGTGGTCCTGCTCATGACCACGGAACGGTTCCTTTACAAGTTCGACTGGACCCTTGTGGACAGGCTATACTCCATTTACGGAAAAACCTCGCAGTACGACAGGGTATATCACTATGCAGGACAGATCACAAGCAACGACGATTGGTTCAGCATGCTCATCAGCAAGGCGAAATTGCGGAACAAAACACTGGAGGAGATATTGCTCGCCGACGCCCGGTACATTTACCGGGAAAATGAGCCGGAGCGGTATGCTGTTCTCTTCGGGGTGAGCGACCGGGAGGAAACCATCCGGAAAGATGAATCCTGGATGCGCACGATCCGGGAAAAGGCGGACATCAAAGGGATCACTTTGGAGGAGATGATCCGGCAGGATGCCGAATATATGTTTGCCAGTACGGACCCGGATGCATTCGAGATCTACCGGGAGATCCGCCAGATGGCCGAGATCATCAGGCAGGACCGGGCCCTCCTGGAGGAGACCGGGAGGGAAGCTGCATACTATCGCCTGGATCTCGAGGAGATGCTCCAGATCAAGGCCGAAGAGCTGGCGGCCCAATCAACAGGCCGGTAGTTCCCGCAGCCGCCGGGGATCAATCCAGGCGCACCATTTTTCCGGTCACAGTGCCCTTTCGGGTCGTCAGCCGGTAGAAGTAGATGCCATCATTCACCTGTGCACCGTCGTTGCCGGTGGCATCCCATCGCAATTCGTGGACACCTGCCGTAAAGTGCGCCATTCGGGAAAGGGTTCTCACACATTTTCCCTGTCCATTGAATATCTCCGCTGTGACCTCCTCTTCCTTATCCAGAAGGAATTGGATGATGACACTGCCGCCGAACGGGTTTGGCAGCACCTTCACTTCGGCGACCGCCTGTTGTTCATCCATCCCGGTGGCGACATCGACGAGGAAAAAGACGGGGACCGTGTATTCATTCTCAATGTGATCGATGATGATGAGGTCAGCCTCGTAGAGGCCGTTGTCCAGTTCCGTCCCGTCGAAGTTGATCACGACGTCATGGCCAGCGCCTGGGTTCAGTCCGCCCGTGAAGTTTTCAATGGACAGCCATTCGACCGGGTTTCCGGCGGTATCCTGCTGTATGACCGAATACATCACCGGTCCCGTTCCCACATTGAAAATGGTCAGGGTGTCGTGCACGATCGTGTTTTCCTCCAGTACCACCAGGAAATTTGTTGGGGTATACAGGATCTGGGGGTCCTGGTCGCCGAAGGGCGGGAGCACGATGTTGTCGATCCACCCGCAATCGGAGCCGTTGCTGACCGAGAAATCCTTTTCATAGGACCAGGTGAAGGTATGCAGGCCCGACGACACGGGGAAGCTAACCTGGTCCCAGTCCTGCTCGCCGTCCCATCCATCCTTCATGATCCCGTCGATGTAGAACCTCAGGTAGTCATAGTTTGCCTCCGTCGACACTTTCCTGTAAAAACTGATCTCCCCGGTACTCAGGACGAACACCTCCATTTGGAGGGAGGAGGTCTGCAGGTCGTTGATCTCCCCTGACCTGGCGGAGTGCTGGCCTTCGTAAACGATGATATCATCGATGAGCCACTCGGCGTCACCGCCGAGCGTCCACGGAAAGGCATCGAAACCGCCCGACTCGAAACCTTCCATCAGCAGACCGCAGGCGACGTATGCCTTCCCTGTGGAGGCATATCCTCCGCCGGCGGCAAGGTCAAGATCGAACTCCAGGATGTATCCCGGAGGCGTATTGTCCGAGGCGGTCACATTGAATACGAGGTTTCCGGACGCACCCTGCGAGAGGAGGTCCAATGCGTCGCTGTCAGCATTGATGATGACATAAGGATCGGCAGATGACAGGAGGGCTTCGATGTTGAACGCTTTGGCGCCGCCGGTGTTGGTCACGATCACGATCATGTCGGCAGTTTCGCCCGGGTCGAGACCTCCGGTGCCACCGTCGTCGATGAGGACCCCTGTCACAGCGATCTCAGGGGCATAGGCCGTCAGGTAGATATGGCTGGCCCAGTCGTCGCCCCCGCTATCTTCGATCAGGGTCGGGAAGTCGAGTTCATGATCATCGGGGACAGCGGCTGCGACATCGAAGGAGAACGCATCCTCGAAGGTCTTCACCTCCCCGGGGCCGAAATCGCCCAGCGATTGCGTGCTGTCGAGCAAGGTCGTAAAGATGCCGGCATTACCGATCTCCATCTCCGCACCATAGATCATCTCAACGCCCAGGCTCTCGATCTCCACGGTGAGCGATACCGTTTCACCGAATTCGATGATGTCGTCATCCCCCGCGCTAACGCTTACATTCTTGATAATCAAATAATTGGATCCGTCAGTGGAAAAAGGGAGCACTTTCGAGGCAGTCAGGTTGTTCTCGTCGATGACCAGGAATTTGACATCGAAGTTCTCGAAAACCTGTGTGGCAGTCCCTTCAAAGGCCCCGTCGCGGCTGACCGTGAATCCTTCGGGACAGTGGGAGGCCTCCAGGCTGAGCTGCAGGTTCGGTGTAATGGTGGCATCGCCGGTCACCTGGGTGAACTGGTAGAAAGCGTTGTCACCGGCGGACACCCCCGATACCCATTCCATCTCGGGGTAGTCGTTCACCGCTCCGTAATAGAAGCGGATATCGCCGTTGCTGAACAGCTGCACCGCGAAATTGAGGTCGGAGGTGTTCTCATAGCCATTCACCGAGGCCTTCCAGCGGAATGTCGCGGAGTTCGCATCCCCTTCGTACCACAGGCCATCGCCGCTGTTTGAATACAGGCGCAGGTCCGCCTGGAAGGGGCTGATCAGTTTGTTTTTGGTGAAATTGAAAAAGTCATAGACCATGTAGGGCCATTCGAACATATTCTCGAAGGAGATATAACCGTCCACGTTGATACGCACCTGGTCGAACTCATGACCGTAGAAGGGGAATGTGAATTCCAGCGCCTTGGTGGCATATCCGTTGCTTGAGTTGCCGGGGATGAGCTGCTCGTCGTCGACCGCCGGGAATGCGACGGTGGCGGAGGTCTCCGTGAAATTCATGTCATAGCTCCAGGTGTAGGGTTCCGCTCCTCCTGCGGCTTCGAGCTGGTCCGAGTGCGGTTCATACACCGTGGCGGGCAACAGCTCTTCGGTAGAGATGCTGACCGGGTCGAAACTGACCTCATGGTCGACCCAGAACCGGGTCACCCCGTTATCGATGATGTTAACGTTGGTCTGGGAACAGGCGATCTCCTCCACCCCGTCGGTGTAATCAATGACCGAATAGTTGAGCATCTGGCCCCAGGCCCAGCCTTCGTTATCATCTTCCGTCAGGATGAGGAAATAACGGGCAGGCGTTCCCGGCTCGATAAGGTTGAGAAAGGGGGTGATGTCGAGTCCGATCTCGATGGTCTTGTTGTCCTCGACCGAGGTGCCGCCCTGCATGTACTGGCAGCCGCCCTGGAAGTTGAAAACGGGGAAGCCCAGCACATAGTCGGGTGTTTCGGAGGTGAGGTCGGTCGACATGCCCATCTGTATCCGCAGCCGGTCGCGGCAGTTATACTTGATGCCGATCTTGGCCGTGAGGAGGGGCTCGGTGTTCGCTTTCGCATAGATGACGTGGGCTGCATTATCCCAGATCCCACCGGAACCGTAGGGATCCGCGCAGGATTTATAGGTCATGTAACAGAAGCCGTTGTTGGCCCAGGAGGGGCCTCCGCTGTAGGTGTTGGCAAACCGAAAACCGCCGATCTCCCAGTCGCGCGGGGTGATGACCCCGTCGCCGTTGAGGTCGATGTCATTGGTGTACTGCCCGTCGTTGTTGTAATCCCAGCGGATGGAATCGTGGTATCCGGAGATGGTGAGGCCATGGTTGGCATAACTCCATCCTGTCATGACATATTTCCCCGCCTCGGGCGTCCCGGCAGGAAGGGTTGACATCCCGTACGGGGCGTTTGTATAGAAGTTGGCCACACCGCCTACCTCAGAGCCGTCGAGGTGATTGTGTATCCAGTTGCGCAGGGTGTTGATCCCCTCCTCGGTGGTGAGGTCGATCTTATAGACATCGGCCAGGCGGTTGTGCATGGCATTATAATATTTATCGTAGCCGGTCATCCACATCTCGGGGCCGGTGCCGGTCATGCCGCCGAAATCGACCACGTTGGGCGTCCCTTCCCTTTTGACGATCTCGAAACTGTGGAAATAGCTGACCCCGTACCAGCCGTTGCCGCCGTTGCCGAAGTTCCACACAAAGTGGCTGGGGTACTGGTTCTCCGGAACGTTCGAGGGCAGGTCCCGCAGGCGGTTGACGGCGTAGGTATAACCCAGTCCCACCCCGCATGCCTGTCCGCACTCATACTGGACCTGCGCAAAGACCGGTCGCCAGTAGATCTCCTGGGAATTGTCGACCACCTCAGGCAGGTCTTTGGCATTGGGCCCTTTCAGCGCATCCGGCAGGGTCAGTTCGGGCAGGTTGACCAGGCCAAGCGAGTCTTGAACCGTGAGTTTGGGCAGGTCCCCATACCCCGGGGGAGGCAGATCTTTCTGGGCGGAGAGTGAAAACCCCGCGCAGCACATTAGGATGGTGAAAACCGACTTCTTGAAGCTTGTGATCATAATTCTGAATTAATATAAGTACAGGCAGAGCAATTTCTCATAAAAAGAAACTGACAGCAGATCTCTTCAAAGTGTTTCTAACCACAAAGGCATTCACAAAGGACACAAAGAGTTACCGCCATTAATCATTCACTTTGGGTTGCATGGCCTTTTCCCCGGTGCCCCCATGTCGTTCACCCTGTAAACGCACGATACACCCCACTCTTCCGTATCGTCCTCTTTTGCCGGCTAATTCCGAACGATTATCTTCCTGACAATCTCATTGTCAACCCCTGCCAATTTCACAAAATAGATCCCGCTGGCGAGTGAGAGGTCGACCTTCATCTGCAGTCCGTTGCCGAGTTTCACGCGGTCGTCGCTGAAGACCAGCTCGTTGACCGTGTTGTAGATCCTGACATCGTAATCGCCCACCTCCCCGCTTTTGAGCTGCAGGATGAATGATCCGCTGCTGGGATTGGGGAATACGCCGACCAGCTCATCCATGTCCGTCTCATCGATGCCGATGAACTGGGTCACGGTGATCACATCGGTGGCCGAATTGGTACACAGGTTCACATCGGTATAGGTATACGTGATGGTATGTGGCCCCATGCCTGCGGCGGCAGGGTCGAACATGCCATTGCTGACGCCGGGGCCGGAATAGGTGCCGCCTTCGGGCAGGCCGCCGGTCAAAACGAACGGCGGTTCAGGCAACGCCACATAGGCCGGCAGCATCACCGACACTTCCGGCAGGTACCGGGTGATGACGAGGGTATCGTATTCCCCGATGCCGCAGTAGTTGATCCCTGCCACCATGAGGTTGCAGGTTCCGAGGAAATCGGGTTCCCATATCACGGTGATGTTGGTCCCGCCATTGCCTGAAATGGTGCCTGCTTCGGGGGGATCGATCATCCAGTCGTAGGCGGTCACATCCCCGCCCATGGGGACGGTGGTGTATGCCGTATTGCCCCAGGAGGCACAGAGGCTTGTAATGCCCATGGGGGTGTTGGCCGCCGGGGGCGTCTCGCTCACGTGGATGTATTCGGCCTCATAGTACACGGCGGTCTCGAACCCGTCGGTCACCTCCAGGAACACATCCCATGCCCCTGAATTGAGGTAGCCCGCCACCGGGTTCTGCTGTGCCGAGGTCGATGGCATGGCGCCTTCGAATATCCAGCTCCATTCCGTGACCGGGCCGACCGACAGGTCGGTGAAGAACACGACGTCGCCCTCGCAGATCACGGTGGTGTCGGCGGTAAAGAAAGCGGAGATCTCTTCCGGCGGGAAGGTGATCATGTCGATCCATACGGCATCTTCTCCGGACGAAACGCTGAAGTCCTTGTAATATTCCCATTTGAAGATATGGTTGCCTTCGGGGACCGTGTATTCGGCGTAGGACCAGGCATTGATCCCGGACCATTCATCCATTTCCACGCCATTGATGTAGAACCTCAGGAAATCCCATCCCGATTCGGTGGAGGTCTTGTACCAGAAGGATAGGACATCCTCCGCATAAGCCGTATATTCGAGGTAGAGTACCGATGTCTGGGCATCGCCGATGTCCCCCGACCGGGCAGAATAGGTTCCCTCGTAGGGGTTCACGTCGGTGATGAACCAGTCGGCATTGCCCTCGAACTGCCAATCGTATTTGGAAAAATCGCCGGTCTCAAAATCCTCGATGCTTTCGGCGAGGACCTCAACCTGGGCAGTGGCCGGCATCACCGTTCCCAGCAAGAGGGCAAGGGTGGTGGATACTGCTGTTAGAATCCGTTTCATATTCTTTTGTTTTTGTGAGCCAGTGTCCTGAAATAAAGAAAATTGCGTAACCTGGCAGAGCAAAATTACGCAATTTTCATGATGATCGGGCCATCCGCCTCGATCAATTAACGGATAATGATCTTATGGACCAGTTCCGCAGTTTCATTTTTCAATTTCACGAAATAGATCCCTTCCGCGTACTCCCCGAGGTTCACGAAGAGGGAAGCGCCGTGGCCTGTCTCCGACCTGCCCTGGTACACGACCTCGTTGAGGAGGTTCACCACCAGGATGTCGGTGCTGCCGAAATCATCGTTGAACTGAACCGTGAACGACCCGTCGGAAGGATTGGGATAGATGGACACGCCATTCTCCCTGGTAAGGTCGGCCACGCCGGTGCATACCCAGCAGAGCACTTCGAGCTCTTCCGAGAATTCACCTTCGCCGCAATCGTTGATTCCCTTCACCTTGATGTATGCCGTACCTTCCCAGTCCGTTGTCCAGGTGACGGTGGCATCCATCCCGGAGCCGTCGATGGTACCGGCATCGGCCGGGCTGATCTCCCACATGTAGGTGTCGGCAAATTCGGCCCCTTCCGTCGTGTAATCGGTCGACACGATGGTATTGGTGCAGATCTCGTCATCCCCTTCGGGGGTGGCGGCCTGTTCCGGACCGGCCATGACCGTGATGTAATCCTCGAGGGTGATGGTGGCCGTTTCGACCCCATCTGACACTTCCAGGGTCACATCGAAGGTGCCCGGGTTCATGTAGGCCACGGTCGGGTTCTGGAAGGACGAACTGGCTGGCGAGCCCCCTTCAAAGGTCCATTCCCAGGTGATGGCACTCGAGGAGGACTGGTCATAGAAATCGATGGTTTCCATGGTACAGATCTCCGTGGCACTGGAGCTGAAATTCGCCTGGAAGCTCATGGCGATGCTGAAGAACTCCAGGTAGGCGCTCATAAGTTCCTCCTTGGTGGACGGGGAGGCGCCGTCGTCGAGGCCGCCGAATTCATGGGATGTGCCGATCGTCTTGTAGGTGCCGGCATCGTATGCCACGCCGGTGCCATAGGATGGCGATTGATTCTCGAGGATCATGACAGCCGGAGCGATGGGCTCGATATGGTCCATCCAGCTGTTGTCGCCGGAATAGTTGAACGACATGCCCTCGGTGAAGGTACCTGCCTGTCCCGCAACGGTGCCCATGTCACCGGATCCGTCGAGCACGCCATTGATATTGAACATGCCGTGAACGGCCGTGGCGTTGTCATATGCCCAGGTATCGCCGCCTTCCATATACAGGTTTCCGCCGGCGTTGAGGTAATCGGCAAGCTCTTGTCCTTCGGATGTGGAAAGCACGTGATTGGAGGAGTAGATACCAAGGTTCAGGAATACGGTGGAGTAAAGGTTGAGGTCGGGCGGGAAGGAAGTGAGCGTTTCATAGGCCACTTCTGCGCCCGCAATGGCTTGTTCCATGGCCGGGGCGGAGTTGTTGTTGCCGTCCAGGTTCAGGATCAGGATGGGGATCTGGCCGATGACCACATCGAAGGATCCGGCACCGATGATGCCCATGTCGCCTTCCATTTCAAAGGCGAGGGTCACCATGTGACCTGCCGGGGTCTGCTCGTCGGCCTCCGCGGTGAATACGGCCTCCGCCGTTTCGCCGAAGGCAAGGTTGCCATAGGTGGCGGTACCTGCCGTAACGGACAGGTAGATATCCGACACGGAGAGGTATCCCTCGATATTGAAGGCATCGGAAGAACCACTGTTCTCGATCTCCACGGTGATCTCCACGGTCTCACCCGGGTCGATCTTGCCGTTGCCGTTGCCGGAGGCATCGTCGATGCTGAAGCCCACATACTCGAGGACCGGGGCATGGCCGGGGATGGAGATATTGCTTACCCATGTGAGGGTCCCGTCGGTGGCCGACACCTCGATCACGACGTTGTGCCCGTCGGGCAGGTCTTCTGCAACTTCGTATGCAAAGGCGTCATCAACACCCATCACGGCGCCGGCGGCGATGTTGCCGTAGGTCTCTTCGCCGTCGGTGATGGTGATGTACTCATCGGTGGACGAAAGGGTCACCACCACATTCTCGGCAACCTGGACGCCCACGTTCTCCATGTTCAGGCTCAGCAGGTTCGACTCGCCGTAATCCATGAGGCCGTTGTTGTTGCCCGCCTCGTCGTTGATGGTATAGGACTCTTTCACCACATAGGGTCCGGTGGGAGGAATAACCTCCACATTGGCCGAATAGCGGTAATAGTTCTGTTTCGTGATGGTCACGACCATGACGTCGGGGGGTACCTGCCCCGGGATGTCGATGGTGACGACACCGCCGGTGGACTCAGCCGTCCCGATGATCTCGCCGTTCACCGTCAGGGCAATGAAAGCGCCCTCTTCGGTGGTGATGTCAAACGAGGTGACGCCGGCATAAAGGATGGGGTCGTGGGCGACCGTCAGGTCCATGGGCACTTCCGAATACACCACATTGAAGGCATCGCCCAGGTGGTGGAACAGGTTGTAGGTCACTTCCTTGTTGCTGGTGTTGTAGGGCCAGCTGGAGGCCTGGAGGAAATATTTCCCGGCGGCCATGGCATAGGCCGGATAAAGACCGCGCTCCTCCGGTGTGGAGCCGTAATCCGGAAGGAAGTCGGGCCACATGTTGTCGTAGGCGCCCCAGACGTATGTATCGTTCACGAATGAATAGGATACTTCGGAGGCGGCATTGATGGCCAGTGCGCCGGAATTTTCGCCGTTATAGGTATAGCGGTGGAATTTCTCGGCAAATACCTCGTTGGAGTAGTTGTATTTCCCTGTCAGGCAGTTGATGGACCATACGAACGTCAGGTCCGTGTTGGTCAGGTTGCTGATGTGGGATGACTGGAATGCCGGCTCGCCCCAGCCCTGCTCGAAGCCGTGGTCGCGGTGCTGCAGCATGAAAGATCCGGCATTGATGGCGTTCACCACATCCTGGGCACTGCCGTTCCAGGTGCAGTTCACCTGTCCCGGGGTGGCCGGGATGTACCCGAGCCCGTTGGGGCCGAACAGGTTCAGCACGGTGGTGGTGTTGGTGGCGGTGGACCAGGGATCGGAGGTCGGGTTCCCGGCGTAGGTCTTGTTGATCCTCACCGGCTCGCGGCCCTGCTCGTTCTCCCAGAATCCGGCCACGGATTCGGAGCAGATCTGGAACCAGCGTTCCGTCTGGAATCCGAGTGCCGTGATGGGGTGGCTGTAGAAATAGGGGTCGGTGGGCGGGTTGCGCTCGTAATCCAGGAACTTGGTCACCATCACTTCAAGCTCGGCCTCATTCTGGGCAAGCATCCTGGCAAAGATCATGTCGGGCATGGAGTTCCCGGACACGTCGGCCCAGATGTTGTCGGATACGCAGTAATTGCTCCAGATGGGGGAGGTGATGCGGTTGGCGCCGTTGGTTCCGTAATCGCCGATGATCAGCACGGCGGAGGGCACGATGTCCCATTCGTTGTAAGCGTCGTTGAAGAAGGTCTCCAGGGTGCTTACGTTATTCCCGCCACAGTCGTCCACGGTCATGATGTCGGTGGAGATTCCCTGCAGGGTGCGGAATGCCTTGATGGAGTCGGCCCAGGCGTGGAATTCCTCGTCGGTGGGGACCACGATCAGGTACTCACAGCCCATGTCGTCCTTTGCCTGGAATGACTTGTTGTAGTTCATTTTGGGGAGGGACTCAAAGTTCATGAACATGTCGGCCATGATGGGGTCCCACCAGCGGCTGCGGAGCCTGTCCTCGCCGAATTGCCCGTTTCCGCCCTCAAAGGTGACATCCACCTTGAGGTCGCGGTATACGATAAGCTCTTTGGTCACCGGGTTGTACTGGAACGGGGTGATGCCCAGCATCACGGCGTCCACTCCGCGGACCTGCGTCACCTCGGAGAGGTTGACGGGATTTTCCGGGTAGAAGGCATCCTTGCCATAGATCTCGTCGTTCTTGTAGTATTCCAGCGGCCCGTCCTCGGTCTCCCAGGGGATCCTGGGGGCCGGTGCCAGGAGTACATTGCTGA
>CAYLTG010000047.1:0-23858 GCA_964386225.1 uncultured Bacteroidales bacterium | reverse complement strand
TCGACGGCCTCATCCCACCGTTTCGAGGTGGTGAGGATGAAAGGCTCGGTCACCAGGATGGTCTTCACCCCCTTCTCTTTCAGATCGGCCATCATCCGGTCGGGGGTGGGGAAGGAGTCGGTAAGGAATTCCAGGTTTCCCATATGCCCTTTGATGTCGGCACCGAACCAGTAGATGTCGATCACCACGGCATCCAGGGGGATGCTGTCCTCCAGGAACAGGTCGACGGTCTCGCGCACCTCCTTCTCGGTATGGTATCCGAACCGGCTGCTGAAATTGCCCAGGGCCCAGCGCGGGGGCATGGGCTGGCGGCCCGTCAGGAGGGTATACTGGCCTACGACCTCCGCCCAGCTGTCGCCGGCCACCACCTGGTAGGTCATCCTGCCGCCGATGGTCTCGTAGCGCAGGGTGTTGTCGCCCCGGCTGTCGAGGTCGAGGTAGCCGATGGGGGCGTTGTCGAAGTGGATGGCATACATCTTCGACGACAGCACCAGCGGCATGGTGTAGTTCATCAGCTCCGACCGGGTCTCGTAGCCATAATGGGCCTTGTTATACAGCCGGAGCAGGTTGCCGCGGCGGTTCATCCCGAGGACGCGGGCGCCGCCGCCATAGAGGGCTTCCTTTTTGTCGATACTGAACTCCATCTGGAGCGTGGTGTCGCTTTTCACATATCCTCTCTTCTCACTTATCAACTTGTCATTGTAGAAGTAGGTGATCCGGAAGGGTGCCTTTTGGATGCTGGCGGATATGCCTGTCATCGTCCAGGTCATGGTGGGTCCAAGGTCCAGCAAGTGGGCGCCGCTGTCGGCAGGCTCAAGCACCACGGCGTGGGAATGCGGGTCGTACGTATCCCCTTCGGGAATGAAGGAGCACTCCATGATTTGGGGCGTATAGGGTACAAGCCGGTAGGTGCCGTCGCTAACTTCTATTTTCAGGACATTCCCCTCGACACGATGGCTGAGGTAGGTTCTCTCCGTGTCCTGCGCCCGCATCCGGCCGGCGGTGGTCAGGACAAGTATAATTGATATAAGGAAGGACGTTCGCATGAATTCTCGGATAATTTTTGCAAAGATAAACGCGAAGCAATAAAGATTCTTCCCCGGGATAAATTTATGCTGAACCTGATCAGGTCACGGTCAGCTTTATCTTTGAATAAGCCTCGTAATGTTTTTCTTTGACGATCTCGTGCATCCTGCTCACCGCCAGGAACAGGTCATTGTAGGAGTTGTAGAGCGGGGCGATCCCCAGCCGGATGTTGTCGGGCGGCCGGAAGTCGGGGATGATGGCCGCCGACCCGTCGCGGGGTTCGATCATGGCCCTGTTGATGCGGTAGCCTTCGGGATGGCGTACGCTGATGTGAGACCCGCGCCGCTGGTCATCCGCCGGTGAGGCGAGGGTAAACCCGGCAGGCTCGAGGCAGTCCCGGATCATGTCGAGGAGGAAGCGGCTTTGACGGAGGCTTTTTTCCCGCAGGTTGTCCACACCGGCCTCCAGGATAATGTCGAGGCCGGGCCCGATGGCGGAAAGCGACAGGATGGAGGGGGTGGAGGTGGCGAACCGCTGGATGCCGGGATCGGCGGTGTAGGCATTGTCGAAGGCAAACGGCTCGCGGTGGCTGAACCATGCCCAGACAGGGTTTTGAAGCCTTTCCTGGAGCTCCTTGCGGACATACAGGTAAGCGGGTGCGCCGGGTCCCCCGTTGAGGTATTTGTAAGTGCAGCCCACCGCCATGTCGGCGCCGGTTTCATTCAGTTTTACCGGCACTGCGCCGGCGGCATGGCTCAGGTCCCAGATCACCAGGGCGCCCTGCGCATGGGCCAGGTCGTTGATGGCGGCCATGTCATAGAGGTACGAGCTCTTGTAGGTGACCAGGCTGAGGGTGACCAGGGCCGTATCACTGTCCACCTCGTACGCCATGTCCTCCAGCGGAGGGACCACTTCGTTCCCGTCGCCGGTGAGCGCCAGGCGGTGGCCGGGAAACTGCTGGTTCACCAGCCCCTGGAGCACATACAGGTCGGTGGGGAAGTTCACCGCGTCGGTCACGATCTTGTGCCTTCCCTCCTGCACCTGAAGGGCGGCATGGGCCAGCTTGAACAGGTTGAGGGAGGTGGAGTCGCCCATGAACACCTCGTCGGGCCTGGCGCCGATGATCCGTGCGATCTTTCCGGCCAGCCGGCCAGGCAGGTCCATCCATTTTTCGTTCCAGCTGCGGATCAGACGGTGGCCCCATTGCTCGCGCACCACCTCCTCGGTCAGCCGGAGGGTCTCCAGGGGAAGCCGGCCCAGGGAGTTGCCGTCGAGGTAGATCATCCGTTCGCCGGGGTCGAAGAACCGGGCCCTGAAGGAGGCCAGCGGATCATCGCGGTCCGATCGTCGGGCTATGTCCCTGTATGACCCCTTCATTGCTGCTGGATCTTGATGCGTTCAACCACCGGGGCCATCGCTTTGTCCACCCACATCGCGTACATCTTTTCCGACGGGTGCAGCCCGTCGGTCGCCAGGAGGGAGCTGTCGTCCGCCGCCATCCTCGAGATCCCGGTCACATCCACGAACAGGACATCATATAGCTCCGAAACGTTTTTCACCACCAGGTTGTAGGCATCGATCTCCGCGGCGATCTTCTGGCGGTCGCGGCCCTCGGCAAAGGGTGTCACGCCCCAGTCGGGGATGGAGAGGACAAGCACCCTGTCCGCATCGTTCGCGGCAAACCCCAGGGCCTGTTCCAGCAGCTGGGTGAACTCCACCCTGAAATTCGCTGTGTCCCGCCCCCGGTACTGGTTGTTGACGCCGATAAGCAGCGAAACGAGGTTGAAGGGTCCTGCGGGCGAGGCCTTTTCGATCCCGTCCATGAGCTCATCGGTGGTCCATCCCGTGCGGGCGACGATCTGCGGCGGGGCGAAGGGATATCCTTCCCCGGCCAGCTTCCCGGCCAGCTGCACCGGCCAGCGCCCGGGAACGTCAACCCCTTCGCCAATGGTGTAGCTGTCGCCGAGGGCCAGGTAGGTCAATTGCTTGTTCATGAGATTCGCTTTGTTGTCGGTGGCCTCGCCGCACCCCTGCAAGAGAAGCAGGAGCAGGGCCAGGGATACGGTATACGGTGTGTGTGTCTTCATACTCTGGTGCAAGGATGTCAGGGGTCCACGGCCCATTCGTGGATGCCCCCCGAAAATTCTTTTTGAAGCCCGACCTCCAGCTTGAGCCCCTGGGTGATCACGGGTTGGAATTCCAGGATGTCGTAGGCATCTTTTGTAACCGTGTAAGGGACCAGGTTGTTCACCGGCACCCAGCGTTCCCCCGAAAGGTAGAGCACCCTCCAGTGGTCGGGGACCCGGCATCCGCCGTCGGGCGCGTCGTCAAACCAGTAGACTTTCACCCTGCCGGTCTTTTCCGGTTTGCCAAAGGAATAAACGACCGAGACGGTGGTGTCGTTCTGCGGCCACCAGTGGATGTATCCCGCGCTGTGGTCGTTGGAGCCGAGCGGGTCATACTGGTCCGAAAGGCATTCCAGGTATCCTTTTGCCCCCGGGGATGATTTCGTGCTCAGGTAGGCGATGGTGGGTGCCGGCCGCGGCGTGGCATATTCCGGGTCGTATGGGATCCAAACCAGCATTTGACCCGGCCCCCGGTTGGCCCAGAATGCGTAGGGAATGGCGGTGAGCATCCGTCCTTCGTTCAATATTCTTCTGCCGCCATCCAGGGTGGATGCGACGTCGGCCCCATGGAACCGGATGGCCGTGATACCCCTGAAAATGCTGTCCTGCAGCGGATCGAAAGCCCCACTGAGGCCGGCTGTCACATGCCTGACCTCCGGCTCCTGCTGGTCCTTGTCCTCCAGGCAGTAAACCAGGGGGCCCCGTTGCAGTGCGAACCGGCCCCGGTCGGCGGCCACGGAATCATGGGCCAGTACCTTGCGGACGGGCATGGGTAAAGTGAGCTCGATCCTGTCGCCGTCCTTCCATTCATGGCGCAGGACGGCATAGCCATTGAGCACCTCGTGCTCCATCGGTTCTCCGTTGAGTGTGATCAGCGGCCCTGGCTCCTCCTGCCCGTAAAAGTGATACAGGTCACCCGGTACGGGCCGGTTCAACGACCAGCCGGGCAGACGCAGCCGGATGTTCGCGTGGTTCTTCCCATCCGAACCCAGCCGGATGGCGACCTTCCCGTCCCACGGATACCCCGACTCCATCACCAGGCGGAGGTTGCCCCCGCCTGCCCGTACCTCCGTCGAGCCGGCGATGTAGAGGTTCACGAAAACGTCATCCCCATCCTGGGCGAAGACATACCCGGGCACGGAAGGGAGGAACCGGCTGATGTTGGAGGGGCAGCAGGCACACCCGAACCACTCCTTGCGATGATGCCGGCCGTCAGACTCCAGGGGGTTGGGGTAGAAGAACAGGTCGGCCGAAAGGGCCACCCCCGAGAGGAGGGCATTGTACATGGTCCGTTCCAGTACGTCGATGTATTTCGCATCGCCGGTGAGGAGGAACATCCGCTGGTTCCAGAAGACATTGGCGATGGAGGCACAGGTCTCGCAATAGGCCGACATGTTGGGCAGGTCATAATCGGGGCCGAACCCCTCGTTGCCCCCCGACTGGCCGATGCCGCCGGTGACATACATCTTCCTGTTCACCACGTTCTCCCAGATGGCGCCGATGGCCTCGACGTAGGCCTGATCGCCCGTGAGGGCGGCCACGTCGGCCATGCCGGAGTACATGTAGAGTGCCCTGACCGCATGTCCCACCGGTTCGCGCTGGTCGACCACCTTTTGGTGGGCCTGGTTGTATTCCCATCCGTCCGGCCCCCGGACGTCAAGGAAGAACCTGGCCAGTTCCAGGTAGCGGTCGTCGCCCGTGGCCCGGTAGAGCTTGACGAGCCCGATCTCGATCTCCTGGTGGCCCGGGTACTTCTCGATCTTTCCCCACCCGAAATCATGGTACACCAGGTCGGCGTTCCTGATGGCGATGTCGAGGAAGGTGGTCTTGCCGGTGGCCATGTAATGGGCCACCGCAGCCTCATACATGTGGCCCACGTTGTAAAGTTCGTGGCTGTGCTCGTTCACATGCTGCCACCGCTCGGTGCCTGCCCACTCGTGGGCGCTGTCGCCCAGGATGGTACGGTTGGTGTATAGGTACCCGTCAGGCTCCTGCGCCAGGGCGATCTTGCGGATCAGGGTGTCGAGGTAGGCCTCCAGGACCGGATCGGGTTTAATCATCAGGGAATAGGATGCCCCTTCCATGATCTTGAATACGTCGGAATCATCAAAAGGGTAGATGGAACAAAAGGAGCCTTCGACCAGGCCGCCGGCCACTTCGAAGTTCTTTATCCTCCCCGTTTCTTCACTTTGGCGGAAGGCGATGGGAATGGTCACCTCGGTGTTCTTGATAATGCGCGGAAGCCAGAAGGAATCGGCCAGGGTGACGCGGGTGAAGGGCACCGGTGTGATGCTGTAATCCTTCTTACCTGCCGGGCCCGGATCATTGCTGCACGAAGCGGCAAGGAGGGAGAACAGCAGGAAAAGTGCGGATAATCTGAGGGGAACTTTCATCGCATTTACATCTTAACGGCATGAAATTACTAAAATCGGATACATGATAAAGGTTCGTGTTGTATATTTGGTGAAAAATAACGGTCATGAGTAAGCGGCAAAAGGATGTGATCACCGTGGATCAGAGGCAGCTGGCCCGGTTTGCAAAAGCCATGGGACACCCCATTCGCATGTACGTGCTTCAATTCCTCCTGGAGAAGGAATGTTGCTACAGCGGCAACCTCAGCGAGACCCTGCCCATTGCCAAATCCACCCTTTCCCAGCACCTGAAGGAACTGAAGAATGCCGGGCTAATCCAGGGCGAGATCGAGACCCCCAAGATCAAATATTGCATCAACAAGGAGAACTGGAAGGAAGCAAAAAAATTATTCAGGAATTTCATGGAAGTGTAATATTTTTTAGTATATTTGTTCGTAATCAGACGAATATTTCAGCCTGGAATTACCAAACCAAACCACCCTGTCATGAAAAGTGATAAAAAACCTTGCTGCGCAAGTCCCAGGGGCAGTTATGTCCTCTCCTGTTCCGGTGCCTGCGACCTGGGGAACATTGCCGACCACGTGGCCCGGAAGCTGTCGCGGCACGGATTCCGGAAAATGCACTGCCTGGCCGTTGTGGGCGCCGGCATCGGCGATCCCATCGGCGACCTGAAGAACAGCAACCTGCTGGTGATCGACGGTTGCAACGTCCACTGCGGAAAAAAGATCGTGGAGGGGGCCGGCTTCAACGACTTCTATTACCTTCAGGTCTCCGAACTCGGCTATGCAAAAGGAAAGACCGGGGTCACGGGAAGGGCCATCGATACGGTCTTCAAGATCGCCAGCCGGCTCAACTGAAGATCGCCCGCAGCCAGTGCGGGAACGTGCCGTCATCCGCGAGTGCCGCCCGGATATTTAGACTGGAAATAAATTAACGTAAAAATACGTCAGAATTGAATTTTGACGTATTTTTACATCCTGGAAATCATGTCCCGGAGGTTGGAGCTGAATATGGCCGGGCCGGCCGGATGGTAAGTATGACATCATAATCAACATCAAATGGAGATCAAGATACTGGGAACCGGTTGCGCCCGGTGCAAGGAACTGGAGAATATCACCCGTGAGGTGGTCCGGGAATTGGGCCTCCACGCGGAAGTTGTCAAGGAGGATGACATTTCCCGGATCATGGAATACGGGATCCTGCGCACGCCCGGGCTCGTGGTGGATGGGTCCGTGTTGGTCAGCGGACGCCTTCCATCCAAAGAAGAACTGAAAGCACTGTTCATAAAATCGTCATAGCGCAATGAAAACAAGAGGTATTACTGGCATGCTGCTGATTTTGCTGGCCTGTCTTCCGGGGATCGCCCAGGTGGAGCCCGCCGCTCCGGAGCAAGACCCTGACGGCGATGCGATCATGGTCTATTATTTTCATTTCGAACGCCGGTGTGCCACCTGCGTTGCGGTGGAGACCGAGTCGGAAAAGGCTTTGCAGGAACTGTATCCCGACCGGGTCAGGACAGGGGACATCAAATTCGTTTCCGTCAACCTTGAGGACAAGTCGAACGATGCCCTGGCCGGGAAGCTCGGGGTGGACGGTCAGTCCCTCCTGGTGGTGAAGGGCGGCAAGCAGGACAACCTGACCAACGTGGCCTTCATGCACGCCCGCACCAATCCCGACAAGTTGAGAAAGGCGATCAGGGAATCGGTGGATAAGCTGTAACGGTCATGGAATTCCTGACGGGACTCCTGGAGAACACTTCGTTCCCGCTGCTCACGGCCTTCCTTCTCGGACTGATGACCGCCATCAGCCCCTGCCCGCTGGCCACCAACATCACGGCCGTCGGGTTCATAAGCAAGGACATCCGCGACCGGAACCGCGTGTTCCTCAATGGACTGGTGTACACCGCCGGCCGGGCGCTGTCGTACGTTGTGCTTGCCATGGTGCTCCTATACAGTGCCGATCAGTTCAGGATATCCGGTTTCCTGCAGCGATACGGGGAGAAGATCATCGGTCCTTTGCTGATCGTCATCGGGCTGTTCATGCTGGATGTCGTGCGCATCCGTTTTCCCGGGCTTTTCTCCATCACCGACAGGTTCTCGAAAAAGGGGATCTCGGGGTACTGGGACGTTTTGCTCCTCGGGATGGTCTTTGCCCTTGCCTTCTGTCCGTACAGCGGCGTCCTGTACTTCGGGATGCTGATGCCGCTCACCATCGGCAGCAGCGAGGGGGTCCTGCTTCCCCTGGCCTTTGCCGTGGCCACGGGGATCCCGGTGATCATCTTCGCCTGGATGCTGGCGTACACTGTTTCTGGCGTGGGGAAGATATACAACCGCATCAGGTCCTTTGAGACCTGGTTCCGGCGGGTGGTGGCTGTGGCTTTTATCGCAACGGGGATCTATTATGTGGCCCTTTGGCTGACCTGATGCGACCGTGCTTCCCGGGAGGATGAAAGCGGGCCGGCCGCCGGATGACGGACCACCGGTCAATCGGGATGAGGCCAGGCCATCAAAGAATAACTGATCCGGATTGATAACCTTAAAGAATTTCGTCATGGAAAAGAAAAACGGGAATTGTAACTGCGGGACCGACGCACATTATGTCCTTTCCTGCTCGGGAGCATGTGATGTGGGTCATGTGTCGGACCTGGTCGCGCGCGAACTGGGGCGCAAAGGCGTCAGAAAAATGAACTGCCTGGCAGTGCTGGCGGCCGGGATCACCCAGTCGATCGAGACCTTCAAAAACAGCAATGTGCTCATCATCGACGGGTGCCCGGTCGACTGCGGAAGGAAGATCGCTGAATCCGCAGGATTGGAGGGTTTTTCCTACCTGCGGGTGACCGACCTCGGCTACGAGAAAGGAAAGACCGGGGTGCAGGCGGCCGTCGTGCAATCGGTGTTCGACAAGGCATGTACCATGAATTAGTGCAAGACTTGTGAAATCCATCAGGGTCCTGCTTCCCCTGGCCTTTGCCGTGGCCACGGGGATCCCGGTGATCATGCACCCGGGTCCGAAAACACAAAGTATCTCATTATTGCCAAAAGAAAGAAAAAATTAACGTAAAAATACGTCATGGTGTGCAAAACGGATGTATCTTTACGTCGCTCAGAACAGGCCGTAAGGTCAAGGTAACGATAAACATCCAGAAAATGCCGCAACCCAAGCTTGAACTATTCGATCAGGACCTCCAGGAGAGCGCCGTTCTTTTCAAGGCGCTGGGGCACCCGGCCCGGCTGGCCATCCTGAGGTTCCTCGCCGGAGTGAATGCCTGTTACACCGGCGACATCTCCGGAGAGCTGCCCCTGGCACGGACCACGGTCAAACAGCACCTCGCCGAGCTGATGAAAGCGGGCCTGATCCAGGGGACAATCAGCAGCAAGAAGACCAACTATTGCCTCAGTCCGGCAGGGATCGCATTGTTGCGCGAAGCCATGGAAGGGATCGTGCAGGAGCTGGATTGCTGCGAACCCATGAAATGCAAATAAGATGAGGATATTGATCATATGTACGGGCAACACCTGCAGAAGCCAGATGGCGGAGGGCTTCCTGCGCTCATTCGACCCGAGGCTGCAGGTATTCTCCGCCGGTACCAGGGCCGAAGGGCAGGTCAATCCCTTCGCGGTAAAGGCCATGGCGGAGGCCGGGCTTGACATCAGCCGGCAGAGGCCGCAACCGGTCACGGAATTCCTGTCCCTGCCTTTCGACTATGTGATCACCGTCTGCGACGGGGCCAAAGAGATCTGTCCGGTGTTCACCGGGGAGGTGCGGCACCGGCTCCATATCGGGTTCGAGGACCCTGCCGATGCCCGTGGCACCGAGGAGGAGGTGATGCCTGTCTACCGCAAGGTGCGGGACCAGATCAGCGACCGCTTCCTTGCCCTGTACCGGGACCGCCTGGCCAGGGAAATGCAATGAACTTAATGAGGAACATGAACTAAATACAATGACTTCCAACGAAAGATTGAAGGACATCGTCCGGAGCAAGTACAACCAGATCGCCCTGCAAAGCAAGGAGCAGAACGAATCGTCCTGTTGCGGCAGCACCGCCTGCTGCGACCAAATGGATTACACCATCATGAGCGAGGATTACAGCGGCCTGCAGGGTTATGAGCAGGATGCCGACCTCGGGCTCGGCTGTGGTCTTCCCACCGAGCATGCCGGGATAAAGCCTGGCGACACCGTGGTGGACCTTGGATCCGGTGCCGGCAACGACGCCTTCGTGGTCCGGTCCATCGTGGGTGAGACCGGCCGGGTGATCGGCCTGGACTTCGCCGGGGCGATGCTCACCAAGGCCAGGAACAATGCCAGAAAACTCGGCTATGACAATGTGGAGTTCCTGAGGGGCGACATCGAGGCCATGCCCCTGGAAGACCAGCTGGCCGACGTGATGGTCAGCAATTGTGTCCTCAACCTGGTGCCCGACAAGCAGAAGGCATTCACCGAGATGTTCCGCGTGCTCAGGCAGGGCGGGCATTTCTGTGTGTCCGACATCGTCCTTTCCGGCGACCTCCCGGATGAGATGTTGGACGATGCGATCCTGTATGCCGGTTGCGTCTCGGGTGCCATACAGGAACAGGAATACCTCGGCCTCATCCGGCAGGCAGGGTTCAGGGATATTTCTGTAAAGAAGAGAAAAGAGATCATCCTTCCTGACGAGATCCTGGCGAACCACATGGACCCGGAGAGGATCAGGGAGTTCAAGGGATCTGATACCGGCATTTACAGCATCACGGTCTATGCCGAAAAATAGGGTGCGATCATTTTTTGCGTAAAACGAGCCTATCGACGCGATGGAGAAAAGTCTTCGTAAACGTTTGTCATTCCTCGACCGGTACCTGACGGTCTGGATCTTCCTGGCCATGGCGGCAGGCGTCCTGTCAGGATACCTTTATCCCGCTGTGGCCGGGTTCTGGGAGAAACAGAGCGTGGGAACCACCAACATCCCCATTGCCATCGGCCTCATCCTGATGATGTACCCGCCCCTGGCCAAGGTGCGTTACGAGGAACTGCCCGCCGTGTTCAGGAATGTGCGGTTGCTGGCCCTCAGCCTGGTTCAGAACTGGGTCATCGGTCCGGTGCTGATGTTCCTCCTGGCGGTCCTCCTGCTTCCCGGCCACCCGGAATACATGTACGGGGTGATCCTGATCGGCCTGGCCCGGTGCATAGCCATGGTGATCGTATGGAACGACCTGGCAAAGGGCAGCGCGGAGTATGCTGCCGGGCTCGTGGCCTTCAACTCCATCTTCCAGGTGCTTTTCTTTGCCGTCTATGCCTGGGTCTTCATCGCCATCCTGCCCGGCTGGTTCGGCCTGCCCACCACCAGTGCCGTGGAGGCCATCACCATGGGCCAGATCGCGGAAAGTGTCCTGGTCTACCTGGGCATTCCCTTCCTCGCCGGGTTCCTCACCCGCTTCATCCTCATCCGGTGGAAGAGCAAGGAATGGTATCACCGGGTGTTCATCCCCAGGATCTCACCCCTGACCCTGGTGGCCCTGCTGTTCACGATCCTGGTGATGTTCTCCCTCAAGGGGGATTTTATCGTCCACCTGCCCGTGGACGTGGTCACTGTCGCCATTCCCCTTGTGATCTATTTCCTGGTCATGTTCCTGGTGAGCTTTTTCATGGGCCGCAAGGCCGGGGCGGATTATCCGAAGACCACCTCCATCGCGTTTACGGCTGCCAGCAATAATTTCGAGCTTGCCATCGCCGTGGCCATCGCCGTGTTCGGCATCCATTCGGGGGTCGCCTTTGCTGCCGTCATCGGCCCCCTGGTGGAGGTGCCGGTCCTCCTCGGGCTCGTGAAAGTGGCATTGAAGTTCAGGTCGAAGTATTTCGGGGCGGCTGCCGCGCGCTGATAGGTCGATTGTTCCTTTTTTACCAATTTTTTCCGTTCGTGAAAAAATCATATTTTTGCCCGTTGCCGATCATGGGACAAAAGCGTCATATATCTGCCCTGTTGCTCGCCGTCACGACCATCCTGATGCTTGTGGCTGCTTTGCTGCCGCACCACCATCACGAAGCGGAGGTCTGTTTCGCCGAGAGCCACTGCCTGCCGCCCGCCGGCAACGACCATGACCGGCAGGGTTGTCCTGGCGATGGTGACCATGAGCATGATCAGCCATCCGGCGCGGACAATTGTTTCATGAGTGACAAGTTCCTGGTCCCGTATGGCAAGGTCAGGACCGCCAGGCCTGAATCGGGGCACCCCGCGGATGGCTTCAAGGACCTGTCCCTGCGCGGATCTTCGGGAGTAATGCCCGGGATCCCGTGCCTCGCCCTCATGCGGCCCGGCGACCGGATCGCCCTCCCCGACAGTGCTCAGCCTGGCGGAGGAACATCCCTGCGCGGCCCTCCCGCGGCTGCCTGTTAGTGCCAGGCCGGCCTCCCGCAAATGCCGGCGTTTCCCTTTTCATTCATCAACATATCTGTTTTCAACCAATGAAACGAATAGCACTTGCATTGGTGGCACTGGCCCTTGTATTTGGCGGATGCCACCGCGAATATCATCCCGCAGGGGAGGATTCCGGCCACAGCCACGGGGAGGAGGGGACCGAAGAGGAGGCCCCGGCTTTCACCGTCTGGTCGGCAAACCATGAACTGTATGCCGAAACCAATCAGCCCCACGCCGGCGAAGCCCTGACCATCCTTGCCCATATCACAGACATCCGCGACGGTCATGTGCCGGTCAGGGATGCCCGGGTCACCGTGAGCCACCTCCTGGGGGGTGAGCCCCTGCAACAGGCGGATGGCGTGTTGGTGGAGCCCGGAATATACAGCTTCACCACAGGGCCCCTCGAAACCGCCGAGGGCGACCTCCTCTTCAGCATCCGGGCCGGTGCGATGTCCGACTCCCTTCTTGTCCCCCATTTCCATGGGGACCATGGCCATGATCACGGGCACAGCCACGAACAGGAGCCCGTCGGGGGCATTACCTTCACCAAGGAGCAGGCGTGGACCACCCGTTTTCGTGTGGACCCCGTCGCCCGGGGAACGTTCTGGGAAGTGATCGGCACCAGCGGGGAAATGTTGGCCATGCCCGGCGAGAAGCAGAACATCGTGGCCAAGACCGGCGGCATGGTGCTTTTCACCTCGCGGAACCTGGTGCAGGGAAGCCCCGTGAAAAAAGGCGACCTCCTCTTCGCCATCAGCGGGACCGGCCTTGCCGACAACAACGTCACCGTGAAGTTCAACGAGGCCAGGACCAACTTTCTCCTCAGCCGTCAGAATTATGAACGGCAGCGCAAGCTGTTCAGGGAAAAGGTGGTCTCCGAAAGACAATTCAGGGAGTCTGAGAGCAGGTACGTGAACGACAGCGTGGCCTATCATTCCCTTGCCGGCAGCATGTCCAACGAGGGAATGAACGTATTCGCCCCCCTCACGGGCTACCTTCACGAGCTGAATGTATCGGAAGGGCAGTATGTGACGACGGGCCAGAAGCTGGCCACCCTCTCTGCCAACCGCATCATGCTCCTGAGGGCCGACCTGCCGCAGCTGCATTATGCAAGCCTCTCCTCCATCACCACCACCACCTTCAGGCCGGCCTACACCGCGAAGGTCTATACCCTGGAGGAACTGCAGGGGCGCCTGCTGGCGAGGGGGGCCTCCGTGGCGGAGAACGACCATTACATGCCCGTCTATTTCGAGGTGACCAACGACGGCACCCTCCTGGAAGGGGCCTATGCCGAGTTCTTCCTGAGAACGGCCCCGCGGCCCGGTGTGGTGACGGTCCCCGTCGCCTCCCTGGTGGAAGAGCAGAACGAGTATTACGTATATGTGCAGGAAGGGGGTGAGGCCTTCCGGAAACGCTATGTCCAAATCGGCGCCAGCGATGGATTGAGGGTGGAGATCATCTCGGGCCTGGCCCCCGGCGAGCGCATCGTCACCGAAGGGACCATGCTGGTGAAGGCAGCATCCATCTCTTCCGCACCTTCGCACGGACATCAACATTAAAAGGACCTGCCATGCTCAACAGAACGATACAATATGCGCTTGACAACAGGATGCTGGTGGTATTCCTTTCGCTGCTGGTGTTCCTGGGCGGGTTGTTCATCGCCCGCGACATCGAGGTGGACGTGTTCCCCGACCTCACCGCGCCTACCGTGGCCGTCCTGACCGACGCCCATGGCATGGCGGCCGAGGAGGTGGAAAAGCTGGTCTCCTTTCCCATCGAATCGGCCCTCAACGGCGCCACCGACGTACGGCGGGTCCGGTCTTCCTCCTCCTTCGGGATGTCCATCGTATGGGTGGAGTTCGACTGGGGAACGGACATTTACAAGGCCCGGCAGATCGTCAGCGAGAAGTTGTCGATCATCGGGATCCAGCTGCCGGAAAACGTGGCGGCCCCCGTCCTGGCGCCGCAGACCTCCATCATGGGCGAGATCATGCTCATCTCCGTCACTTCTGACTCGCTGTCGCTTTTTGATCTCCGGACGCTGGCCGACCGGCAGGTGAAGCAGCAGCTGCTTTCGGTGACCGGTGTCTCACAGGTGGTGGTGATCGGCGGGCTGCCGAAGCAATACCAGATCCTGGCCGACCCGCAAAAGATGAGGTATTTCAACATCTCGGCCCACGAGCTGATCGCTGCGGCCGAGAACACCAATGCCAACGCCTCCGGCGGGTTCATCAATGAATACGGGCAGGAGTATATCGTGCGGGCCACCGCCCGCACCACCAACACGGCCCACATCGGGAATTCGGTGGTCAAGGTGACGAACGGGCAGCCGATCAAGATCAGTGATGTCGCACGGGTGGTGACAGGTTCATCCCCCCGGATCGGGGATGCCTACCTCAACCAGAGCGCGGCCGTCATCCTCACCGTCCTCAAGCAGCCCAACACCAACACCCTTACCCTGACCGACGAGATCGACCGGGCCCTGGAGGACCTGTCGGTGAACCTCCCGGCAGGGGTGGAGATCAATTCAAGGATATTCAGGCAGGCCGATTTCATCGACCGGGCCATCCGCAACGTATTGCGGGTCCTCATCGAAGGGGGGATCTTCGTGTCGGTCATCCTGTTCCTGTTCCTGCTGAACTACCGGACCACCCTCATCTCGCTGGTGGCCATCCCGGTGTCGCTGATGCTGACGGTGATCACCCTGAAGCTTCTGGGCTTCACCATCAACACCATGTCGCTGGGGGGCATGGCCATCGCCATCGGCGTGCTGGTGGATGATGCCATCATCGACGTGGAGAATGTGTTCAAGCGGCTGCGGCAGAACCACCGGCTGCCCGTAGGTCAGCGCCGGCCGATGCTGACGGTCATCTACGATGCCTCGGTGGAGATCCGTTCCTCGGTGGTGCAGGCCACGTTCATCATCATCGTGGCCTTCGTGCCCCTCTTCTTCCTTTCAGGTATGGAAGGCCGCATGCTCAAGCCCCTGGGGGTGACCTTCATCGTATCCCTTTTCGCCTCCATGGTCATCGCGATCACCCTCACGCCGGTGCTGTCGAGTTACCTGCTTTCGGGCCCACGGCAGCTCGCTGCGGCCGACCCTGTGAAGAATGTCGTGGTCAGGCGCCTCAACAGGTCCTATGCCGGCAGCCTTGCCTGGGTGCTCCGTCACAAGACGGCGGTCATCGGCGGTTCCGGGGTCCTCCTCGTGATTGCGGTCATCCTCTTTTCAGGTTTCGGCCGGAGTTTCCTGCCTGAATTCAACGAGGGAACCCTGACCATCACCACCGTGGGAATGCCCGGCATCTCCCTGGATGAGAGCAACAAGGTCAATGCGCGGGTGGTGGAAGAGCTCCTGAAGGTCCCCGGCGTCATCAACGTCAGTCGCCGCACGGGGCGGGCAGAGCTGAACGAGCATAGCCACGGGGGCAGCAATACCTCCGAGATCGATGTGCCCTATGACCTGGACGGGCGCGACCGTGATGAGTTCCTTGCCGAGGTGAGGGACCGCCTGTCGCGCGTCACGGGCCTCAGCATCAACATCGGTCAGCCGCTGGGCCACCGCATCGATCACATGCTCTCGGGAACCAGGGCCAACATCGCCATCAAGGTATTCGGGCCCGACCTGGACATGCTCTGGACCATTGCCAACCAGGTGAAGGCGGCGGTGGAACCTGTCGAAGGGCTGGTTGACGTCAATGTCGAACAGCTGGTGGAGATACCCCAGGTCCAGATACGGCCGAGGCGAGAGATGCTGGCAAGGTACGGCATCCCCATGAACGAGCTCACCCATTTCGTGGAAACGTTCATTGCCGGCAGAAAGGTGTCGGAGGTGTTCGAAAGCAACCTGAATTTTGACCTTGTCCTCAGGTACGACGAGCCGTACCGCAACGACATCGAGGCCATCCGCTCTTCCCTGATCGATACCCACACCGGCGACAAGGTGCCCCTGAGCTTCGTGGCCGATGTGGTTTCCGTGAGCGGCCCCAATACCATCAACCGGGAGAACGTGAGGCGGAAACTGGTGGTCTCCGCCAACGTCAGCGGCCGTGATGAATCCACCGTCATCGGCGAGATCAGGGCGGCCATCGACCGGCAGGTCACCGTCCCGGAGAACTACCTGATCCGGTATGGCGGACAATTTGAAAGTGCCCGCAAGGCATCCCGCCTGCTGATGATCACCTCTGTCCTGGCCATCCTGGTCATATTCGTCATCCTGTACCAGGAGTTTAGGGATGCGGCGCTGGCCGGCACCGTCCTTATCAACCTGCCCCTGGCCCTCATCGGCGGGGTCCTGGCCATCCGCCTTACGTCGGGCATGCTCAGCATCCCTGCCATCATCGGGTTCATCACCCTGTTCGGCATCGCCACCCGGAACGGGATCCTGCTGGTGTCGCGCTACCAGCACCTCAGCAGGCAGGGCATGGGCCTGGTCGATACCATCGTCCACGGGTCGGCCGACCGCCTCAACCCCATCCTGATGACGGCCCTGGCCTCGGGGCTGGCCCTGATACCGCTGGCGGTAAGCGGCGGCCAGCCGGGGAACGAGATACAGAGTCCCATGGCGATCGTCATTTTAGGTGGACTTGCAACGTCAACTTTCCTAAATTTGTACCTGATCCCCGTGGTGTATTATCTAATCCGCAAAAACAAGAGCAATGAGAAAATGGTCTGATTACCTGCCGGCACTGCTGCTGCTGGCCACACTCAGCGCAACGGGTCAGGAGTCGCTGGACGCCCTGCTGGAAACCGTAGTGGAAAACAACCGGGAGCTGCAGGCTGCGGTCAACCGGTATGAAGCGGATGTGCTTTCATTCCGGGTAGGCAACACCCCGCCCAACCCGCAGGTGGAATATGGTCAGTTACTGGCCGATCCCAGGGCGGTTGGGAAACAGGTCGATTTTTCCATCACCCAGTCGTTCGATTTTCCCACAGCCTACACGAGCCAGTCGAAGCTTCGCCGGATCAATACGGACCAGGCGGCGCTGCAGCTGGCCACGGTCAGGCAGGAAGTGCTTGCCGAAGCAAGGGTGAAATGGATCGAGGCCGTATACCTGAATAAAAAGCTGCAACTGCTGAAGGACCGGCTCGATAACGCCGGGATCGTGAACGAAGGATTCGAGCGGAAACTGGAGACCGGTGAAGCCAACCTGCTCGACAGGAACCAGGCATACCTGAAGATGATGATGCTCAGCAACGACTACAGCCTGGCCGTGACCGCCCTGGAGAACAACCGCAACGAGATCCGGAACCTGTGCGGGGGCAGTGACGTCGCCATTCAGGATACCCTCTTCCCCGAGCCCGTGGAGATCACCCTGGACACCCTCCTGGCCGCTTACGGGGTTGGGCCGGTAAACCTCTGGTACAGGGGTGAGGTGGAACGTTGGGACCAGCAGAAGGATGTCATTTTCAACAACAAGCTTCCCAAACTGATGGCCGGCTATTATTCCGAATCCATTCTGGGCGTCGACCTGAGGGGACCCAAGGTGGGGTTCTCCATCCCGCTGTGGGGCAATGCCCATGCCGTGAACCGGGCAAAAGCCGCCCGGGTGTTCGCAGAGAGCGACGCCTGGCGATACCAGGCCGATGAAAGGACGAGGATCACGAACGAATACCGCCGGTGGATGACACTGAAAGAACAGGTGGACGGACTTGCCCGGGCCGTGCTCGAGACCAACACCGAGGCCCTCCTCTCACGGGCACTGGAATCAGGCGAGATCTCGCTCACTCAGTACTTTTACGAGTCGGACTTCTATTTCCAGGCCCGCCTTCTGATCATCGATACCTGGCGCGACCTGTTGCTCACGGAGGCGCAGCTCATGAAGATCTATTACTGACCGGCAACCCCTTCCCATTGACATATTGACACATTTACATGTTTGGATTTGTTTTTGATGTTGAACCAGGAAAAAACAGACTTATGAGAACGAAGTACATGATGATCACCCTGCTCCTGCTGGGGTCCCTGTCGCTGGGCGCGCAGGAGAGCAAATCGATCTATTTCACCGCCAGGGTCTCCGGGACCATTGAATCCGTCGAGAAGGAACTGAGGGCCGAACTTGAAAAGGAGAAGTTCGCGGTGATCACCGAGATCGACATGGCAAAGACCTTGAAGGAAAAGATCGATGCTGACATTATGCCATACAAGATCCTGGGTGTCTGCAATGCCAAATTCGCCTACAGTGCCATGAAGGCCGAGGAGAACATCGGAGTGTTCCTGCCGTGCAAGATGATCCTGAAACAGGTGGGGCCGGACACCGTGGAGGTCGTGTCGGTGAACCCCGCTTCCATGATGAAGATGATCGGCAACGAGGAGCTCAACAGCACCGCCGACGAAGTGGGCATCAAGCTGGAGATGGTCGTGAACCGTATGGCCGGCCGCTAGTCCTCCTGATCCATCCGGAAGACCAGCTGGCGGAAGTTCTTTTCATTCCAGAGGTCCATGATCTCCTTGAAGGCGGCATAGTGCTCCGGTGCGATGATCCTTTCACGGATCGCCAGCAGGCGCTTGACGGTCACAGTGTTGCCCTTTTGCTGGGTGGAAAGCACCAGGCTTCCGAAGGGGGTATCCCGTTCGGTCAGCTCCACGGGGTTGACCAATTCGGCCCCATCGGGAACCACGATGCTGTAAGAGTATTCCTCGTCCAGCGTGAACGGCACCTCAAAGGGTGAGGAGCGGTCGGCACCGAGGTGCCCGATCCGCCAGCTGTCGCTGCCTGCCTTGTTGACGGGTATTTCCCAGAAGCCATACTCCCCCATTGGCGTAACGCCGTTCTTCGATTCCACGGTCAAGGAGGCCAGGCTCCTGAACTGCGCGGTGTTCATGATCTCCGTCCCGGTGATGTCCCTGCCCGAGATCCCCCCGCCGACCAGTTTTTTGGCGTAGGTGCTGTCATTGAGGAATGCATAGTACGGGTTGGTGCGCTCGGTGAGGGAGACTTCCATCTTCCCCGCTGCCCTGAGGTCTTTGTCGAGGACCAGGTCGCCGTTCGTGATCACCTTGTTGGCAAAGGTCTCGGAGACCGACTCCACGTAATTCTTGGTGGGTTCCAGCAGCAGGATGGTCTTGTCGGTCATGCTGAACACGAGGTTTTGGTTGGCCGTGCTGACCGGAGAGACGTACATCTGTTCCTTGTCGCGCGGGTTCACCTGGAGCAGGATGTCCGCCACCGCCGGCAGGCAACCGTTCTCTTCCCCGTAGACCTTCGTCGGCACGAGGATCACCGGGCTGGCATTGATGCCGGCCGCCCGCAGGATGGCGGTCATCATCAGGGCCTTTTCGCAGGCTGTCCCGCCGTTGGCGTTCCAGGTCTCCGGTGCCGTGCGGACCTGGTACCCCGTGTAATAGTGGGGCACTGACCAGGTGTTCATCTCTTCGGCCACCATTTTCTGCAGGGCTAGGGTGAGCCGTGTGTCGTCACTGTTGTCCTTGCGCAGCTGGTCGGCCACGGCCTGCAGGGATTCGTCCACCTTGAATCCGAACGATTCCTGGTCCGTAATGGCTGCGATGGCCTCTTTGTAGGTGAGGGTGCTGAACAGGACCCGGGGCAGGTGTGTCCCGTCAGCCGGCTGATGGTCCTCATGGCTGCTTTCGGCCAGACCCTTGAAGGCAAACGTGTAGGTCTTGCCATCTTTCCCGTCGGTAATCTCCGGCGATGTCCTCATGTTGAGCACCTGGTAGTGGAGCTCCGTGCCGGCGGGAACGTGCACGATCAGCTCCCGCTCCCGGACCGGCGACGATTCGGTCAATGCCTCTTCACCCATCAGCCCCGGGTGGAACCCGGCCTTTGTGGTGAGGGTGTAATCCAGTTCGATGACAGCGCCCAATTCCAGGCCGGGATGGGTCACCACCATCTCCCGCAGTCCGTTGTAAGCCGTGGCACCGGTGGCGAACCGGGGCAATACCTCGTTGAAGGCATTGAAAGGTGCTTCCACCACTTTCCCGTCCTCCTGGGTGGTCCGGCATACATTGATCTTCAGCGCCTGGTACCCGGGATTGTAGATGATGAAGGTCTCACCGTACAACCGGTTGAATGACATATGGGTGTTCAGCCTCAGTTTCTTGTAGTGATGATACTCCATCGACCCGTCGTCGTGTAGGGTATACTCCGATGTGATCTTCTCAAAGACGGCATCGCTTTCCGCCTTTTGGGCGAGCAGCGCGAAGCTCACCAGTAAGCCGCATGTCAGGGTTAATATTTTCATTGCCTTTCTTTCTTAATGGTTTATTATTCTTCAAATTTCAGGATGACCGGCTCATTGGCGATCTTGTTCTGCGACATGACCGCTTCGCGGAACGAACCCCAGTCTTCCGGATCGTAGATCCGCTTTTTGAATTCAAGGACCTCCGTCACGGTCAGTTGTTTCCCCTGAAGTTCATAGCCGCCCTTGAAGGAAGCGCCGCTGCCCGATGACATGTTCGTCGACGGCATGTAGGCCACGGCGGCCCGGCCCGGAAGTTCGACCGTTTCATCCAGGTACACGGTCCTGCTGCAGCGGTCCCTGAACTGGTATTGACGCTTTTCGGGAGTTGTGTTCGTGTACAGGTGCGACATGGCCCGTTTGAAGATGTTGGAGACGACCACCGGGGTGAAGATGATCTCTTCCTCCGTGACGAGGGCATAGTCGGGTATGGAATATTTGAACCTGATCTCGATCGGTCCCTCCATGTAATCGTAGGGTGAACTGAAGCTGACCGAACCGATCTCGGCCCGGGGGTGTACGCTGAGCAGTTCGTCCTTGAGGCTGGTTTCCCATTTGGTCATGTAGTCGCCGGTGAACATGCGCCGTATTGCCGCGTCGGACTGTCCTTCGGCCTCCAGCGTGAACTCACCGGTGTAGGTGCCGTCATCGGAGATCTTCGACGAGCCTTTGATCTTGAGGTAATGGTTCTCCGGATCGGAGATGGGCGTGATCATCAGGTCGGCCCCTCCGGGCAATCCCATGAGGTAGTTCTGCTGCTGCTCCAGGCTCGACCAGAGCTCCCGCACGAAAGGCACCCAGGTGGGGTCGAGCAGGTGGTATTGTCCATCGGAGAGTTTCACCACCGTGATGCTGTGGTTGAACTGATCGGCAGGGATGCGGTCGATCCGGGAACCTGCCATGGTCATGGCGGCATAGGATTCGAACCCTGCGGCCCGGAGCATGGTGATCAGCATGCCCGCCTTGTCCTTGCAGACCCCGCAGCGATCCGAAAAGGTCATCTCCCCCTTGTGCAGGGTATAGCCCTCGCCCTCGCCCATGGAAATGCCGGAGTACCTGATGTTGTCGGCCACCCAGTGGGTGAGCAGGGAAACGGAGTCCATCTCGTCTTTGGCCCCCCGGAGGATCTCCTCCACCTTGCGGTCGATCTCGGGTGTCGACTCGAAGCTGCCAAAATCCTCGTTCACATTGTAGAACCATACCGATTTGGCTTCCCAGTCGGGGCTGGTGGACAGCAGGAGTTTGGGGAATTCGTCGGAGCTGGCCACCATGCCGGGTTCGCGGTCGGGCTGCGAATAGTTCCGCTTTGTGAAGGTATACACCGTTTTTTCATCGGCAAACTTCACCGCTGTGGAGGCCTCCCCATTATAGAACTCGAACTGAAGGTCCTTGTCGCCGGGGATCATCACCTGGTAGACCTTTTCGAGGACCGGCTGCTCGCTCCAGAATTCGACGATGTCATAGAAGTGTCCGCGCATGGGAGGGATGTAGCGTTCATCGTCGGGCTCGTCCTGCAGCAAGGCGTAGGTGAACCCTTTCCGGAACAGGATGACCTCCACCGCGTCGCCCGGTTCCAGGCGGCCCACGCCGATCATCTTCTCCCGTGCGCCCCAGTAGATCGCACGTGCCGGGGCCGGGTAATCGAGCACTCCGCCCAGGTCGGTTTCAATGACTTCGCCCGACTTCCGGTAGACCCTCACGGCCTTGATGTCCACGTATGCGGACAGGGGGTCGTACCCAATGGTGAACACAGCATTGGACCGGGCGCCGGCAGGGGTGAGCACCTTGACCAGCTTGTGGATGTGCACGTAGCTCAGCCCGGTTTCCTGGACATCCACCACCGTGCTGTCGAAGATGATCAATTCCGATTTGCCGGGGTAATCCGACCCATCCCCCGCCCTTTCGATCAGTGCGCGGATGTCAGGTCCGGCCGTCAGCGAAAGCGTCAGGATGAGCAGGAGCGAAAAGGTCATAAATTTCTTTGTCATGATGCCTGAATTTTTAAAGGAGTAAAGCTATGAAAAAAATACTGCAGGCCGACATCGGAATCCCTGAATTGACGACTGCGGCCTCCCGTTGGGTGCTTTCGCGAAACATTTCTGCATTGCGCGACCCCCTCCGTGGGGCGAAAATTGTTAATTATTCGGAGTTTCTGGTACGATTTTTCCGGATGTGGCCTCGCGAGGCCCGAAAAACAAAACAGAGCAGATGGCGTAATAGCCAGAAAAACAATTAGATATATCGCTATATTACGCGAAGGGACGGCGGGCTTTTGGGCCGTCTGATTTTTATTTGAAAATTTTAAAAAGTTTTTAACACGATTCTCATGCACGCCTCCATATTATTTACTTTTGTTGATAATTACGTTGAATTCAGACAATAAAAATGAACATTATGAACAGGAGCAAAAAATTACTTTATCCCACCCTTTTCGCGCTATTGGTTTATCTGACCAGTTGTGTTTCCACCAAGCTGCCGGAGTCGTACCAGGTCGATCCGGAGGTGCTGGAGGCGAAAGGCAGCAAGGTCGCCTTCTCGGTATCGGGAACCATCCCCGAGAAATCCTTTCACAAGAAAGCGGTCGTTGAGTTTTCGCCCTACCTCAGCTATGACGGCAATACGAAGGAGCTGAGCAAATTCACCCTCCGCGGGGAGAAGACCGAAGGCGAAGGCACGGTCATCAACTCGAAGACAGGCGGTAGTTTCACCTACAACGAGGAGTTCGATTACACTGACGACATGCGAGCCTCCGAGCTGATGGTAAACGCCACGGTGACCAAAGGAAAGAAAGTACAGGAATTCAACGGGATCAAACTGGCCGACGGGATCATCACCACCTACCAGAACGTGGTCCACGACGAGAAGACCATCCTCGCCCCGTCAGGCTACGAGAAGGTCACGATCGTGTCGGAATCGGCCACCGTCTATTTCCGTCAGAACATGTACAACCTCGACTGGAATTTCTCCCTGAACAAATCGGATGAGTCCAAGGCGGCCATGGAGAAGATGAAAACCTTCATCGAGCAGGGCTGGGAGATCAAAGACATCGAGATCGACGCCTGGGCATCCCCCGAGGGCGAGGTCGACTTCAACGACAACCTGGCCGATGACCGGGCCAACTCGGCCACCAAGTTCATGGAGAAGCACATGAGCAAGTATTACAAGGACCTCGCCAGGAAACGCAAAGTGGACGTGTCCGAGGTCGAGCAGGAGATCGCCTACAAGGCCAAGGGCCATGGCGAGGATTGGGACGGATTCATGGAATCGGTGAGGAATTCCGACCTGGCCGACAAGAACACCATCCTCAATGTGGTGAACTCCCAGCCCGACGCCAACAAACGTGAACAGGAGATCCGCAACATGACCCTCATCTACAAGGAGGTCGAAGAGGATATCCTTCCCGCCCTCCGCCGGGCCGAGATCGTTGTGAATGCTTACGAGCCCAAGCGGACCGACGAGGAGATCGCACAGCTGGCAGCCACCAGCCCCGATTCCCTCAACTACAAAGAGCTGTTGCACGCCGCCACCCTCACTGACGACCACCAGGCCAAGTATAACATCTACCGGGCTGGTTTCGCCTTCGAGGACAGGGATTGGAAGACCTACAACAATGCCGCCGTGGAGGCCATCGAGCTGGATATGATCGACGAGGCGTCCAACCTGCTGGGACAGGCTGCCAAGCTCTCCTCCAAGAACGGGGTGATCGAGAACAACATGGGCGTGGTTGCCTGCAACCGCGAGGAT
>CAYLTG010000046.1:19821-24062 GCA_964386225.1 uncultured Bacteroidales bacterium | reverse complement strand
CGGGCTGACGGCATAGACGAAATAACGGGCATAGAAGCGCTCCGGTCCGCCGAAAGCCGCGATCATGTCGTAGATGAAACCGGCGGAGGGCTCGGTCACCTTTTTCAGTGCGTTGGGGATGCCGCACTCCTCCTCCAGCTTCACGGGGTCGGTAAAGGGGATGCCGGTGATGCCGCCGCCGAGGCGGCCGGGGTTGATGCCGATGAGCATCCGCCGGGGATTGGCGTCGTGGTAGAACTTATCATAGAATTCCCTGGCCAGCTGTGCCGTTTGCGGGTCGGCAAAGGGGTTCATCACCTCCACTCCTGCCGGCAGCGGCGCATCGAAACGGAGGTTCATGTTGAAGCTGTTGATGTGTTCAGAGAGGTGCATGTTAGCTGTTCAATTCCTTCGTCAATATGTTCCGGAAGCGGGTGTTGCTGATGTAGTGGTCGGCCAGCACCCGGCCGTCGTAGACCAGATTGTATACGCCGTAACCCGAAGGGGCCCGCTGTGCCTCTTCCGCCGTCCGGAGGAGGGTGACCTGCAGCTCATGGCCGTGCTCCCGTGCCGTTTTCCTCATTTCGTCCACCGAGCGGCAAAAGAGCGGACACTGGTGGGCATACACCAGGTGCAAGCCCCGGTACTTCCCCGCTTCGCCCTCCCAGTCGCGAAAGCGCGGCGCTTCGGCGGCCCAGGCAGTCCTCGACAGCAGCACGAATCTGCCTTTCTCCTCCGCAACGGCAAAGCCGAGCTTCAGGAAGAGGTCCGGGCCGGCCATCCAGGATCCCTTGCTGACCGTCACCGCCACCCCGTTCTTGCCGGCCTGCTCGGCCTCACGGAGGCACTCCTCCACCAGGCGGCGGGCGACGCCCTGCCCGAGGAACTTCTTCGGGTAGACCCACAGGCAGTGGATGAAGAGGTGGCCCGGTGCCTCCACCGGACGCCAGGCCTTCTCCGCCGGCACGTACTCGATGAAGCCTGCGGCTTCCGTGCCGGAATAAAGGACCTTCAGCCGCAACCCTTCCACCCTGTGGGCGCTGAGCCAGCCCGCCTTGTCGCGGAACCCGGGATGCCTGGGGTTGCGGAGGCAGAAGAGGCCTGTCTCCCCGACATTGTCGACGGTGACGTCGACGATCCTGATGTCGTCCATTGGGTCCATGCCTGCGGCCGTTGCACAAAAAAAAGCCGCGTCGGTGCGGCTTCGCTTCGTCCAGCCTTTCCGGCCGTCAGAAGGGCCAGAAGCTGTTGTCGTTCCACACCTGCTCCTTGAGGTCCTCGTTGAGCCGGTGGAGCAGCCTGTGGTGGCCGCTCTCCCACTGGGCCAGCATCTCGTAGGTCTCCTTCTCCATGGGATCGGTGGCCTCCTTCGCCCGGTCGGAGTAGATCTTTACCGCGCGGGTCTCGAAGTCCATGGCCGCGGAGATGGCCGCCGCCTCGAAACTGGCTGCGGTGATCTCCTTCTTGATGTCCTCCGAGAGGATCCGCATCACGGTCTCCTCGTTGGGATCCTCCTCGTATTCGTCAGGCTTCACGAACTTGTGGGTCTCGTTGTAAGCTTTGAACTGGCGGCTGAGGAACTTGATGTGCTCGTCCTCTTCCTCCGCCATCATCGTGAAGATCTTGCGGGCGGCGGCACTGCGGGTCTGCGCCGCGGCGGTGCTGTAGAATGCCTTGCCCCGTTTTTCAAGGAGGATGGCCTCCTTCAGGATATCATTTGGTGATTTTGCCATGGTGATGTCGTATTTTTGAAGTTAACCTCTGATTGAATTCCTTTGATGGGTTGACCCAACAAATTTACTGAATAAAATGGACGGACAGACAAGAAATATGCAAAATCGGGCATGGCATGGCCTGTTGATGTTTTTGTAAAAAATCACCGGCCAGCGCATGGGGAGGCCTTCCCATTTATGATATTTTTGCATGCATGAACGATACGGAGGACAAAAAGAAGGCCCTGGAGGAGATGTTCCGCCGCTGGGCGGGGGTGGCCCCGGACGATATGCGGGTGTTCCCTTCATCGGGCTCCAACCGCAGGTACTTCCGGATGACGGGCGGCGACAAGAAGGCCATCGGCGCCGTCGGAGAAGATGCCCGCGAGAACAGGGCGTTCCTGGCCTTCTCGGCACAGTTCCGCGGGCTGGGGCTGCCGGTGCCGCAGATCTATGCGGCGGATGAGCAGACCGGCGCCTACCTCCAGGAAGACCTGGGGGACACCTCGCTCTTCGACCTGGTATCCGCCCGCAAGGGGGAAGGGGTTGATGGCCCGCTGCGGTCGCTCTATAAACGGTCGCTGCAGGCACTGGTGAGGTTCCAGCTCGAAGGTGCCGGCGCCGTTGACTTCTCCCTGTGCTTCCCGGTGAGCGACTTCAACCGGCAGTCCATGCTGTGGGACCTCAACTATTTCAAATACTACTACCTGCGTCCCTCGGGGATCTCCTACGACGAGCAGGCGCTGGAGCAGGACTTCGGGCGCCTGCTGGACTACCTGGGCCAGGCGGGGTCGGGGTTTTTCATGTACCGCGACTTCCAAAGCCGCAACATCTTCATCCGCGACGGTGAACCCTGGTTCATCGACTACCAGGGCGGACGGCGGGGGCCCCTGCAGTACGACCCGGCCTCCCTCCTCTTTCAGGCCCGGGCCGGCCTTCCTGACGCCTTCCGGGAGGAGATGCTGGAGTATTACATGGATGAACTGGCGAAAAGCATGGCCTTCGACCGTGATGAATTCCGGGGCCATTACTACGGGTTCGTCCTGCTGAGGACGCTGCAGGTGCTGGGGGCCTACGGATACCGCGGGTTCTTCGAACAGAAGCCCCACTTCATCGAAAGCGCTGCCTATGCACTGGACAACCTCCGCTGGCTGCTGGAGAACGTGAAACTGCCCGTACCCCTGCCGGAGCTCTCCCACAACCTGGAGCAACTCACGGCCATACGCAAACCTTCAGATGGGGCGCGGGGCCTCACCGTCGACATCAGCAGCTTCTCCTTCCTGAAATACGGTTATCCTCGCGACCCTTCAGGCCATGGCGGAGGCTTCGTCTTCGACTGCCGGGCCCTCCCCAACCCCGGGCGCTACCCTGAGTACAAGCCCATCACGGGCAGGGATGCGCCGGTGATCGATTTCCTCCGGAAGGAACAGGCGGTGTCCGACTTCCTTGAGCAGGTGTACCGCATCGTGGGACAGGCGGTGGACAACTACCTGGTGCGGGGGTTCGACCACCTGTCGGTGAATTTCGGCTGCACAGGAGGACAACACCGCTCTGTCTATTGCGCCGAACAGCTTTACCGGTACCTCAGGGACCACTACCGAATCCAGGTCAACCTGTCGCACAAGATGCTCGATTAAGCAGTTGCAGTCATTTTAAGGAGACAGACAAGCAGATATGATTTTGGGAAATATATTGACAATATTGTTCATTCTGCTTTCGATTCATTTATTTGGTCAGAAAAATATAGCCGATAATGTAATCGAAATGAATACGAAGTTTACTCTCGAATTACAAACGGAGGATTCATTGACATATACTTACAAGATAATATCTAAAGAGCCATTCTCTCAAGAAATAGAATGGTCTGATGCAAAGAATTATTTGGATAGTGTTTCTTTAAAGAACCAAATACAAGGAATATTGACTGAAGGAAATTTTGGTAACAGGACAAATTCCATTTTATTGATTCAGAGCGGACTAGAAAGGTCAATACGTTATAAACTTAGAATTAAAGTTCCTCAAAAAAGAAAACCAATCAAGACCTCTGTCGTTGATTTAATTCCGAATGTACCTTCAACTGAACTATGGCCTTATATGATTGAGCATGTCCAATTCTCTGACTTCACTACGGCACCTGAGATTGCAGAGTTTGTTGTTGAACCACGAATTGATTCATCATGCATCAAGAATCCAGATTTCAATGTTGAGTATGGAAATGAACTATTTACCAAGCACTCTAGCTTGACAATCAATAGATTCAAAAGTGACAAATTATTTGAATTAAAGGAGCTTCTCCAGTTCGAAGATTCCATAAATACTGAGGATGTATCCCTTGGACATTATTGGAGCTTAGAAAAAAGTATTTATCCGAATACTGACAATTTCACGTTTGATAATCCAATAAGTTACCGTCGATTAGAATGTCCCCATTTTGAAGGTACTGTTAATTTCTTTTATACTAAAAAGGAAAAGTCAATCAAGGTCGTTTCATATGGTTGGAAAGAATTTAAGGAAAGTGATCTCCCCATTTCAACAAACTCAAATTCTGAG
>CAYLTG010000046.1:0-19721 GCA_964386225.1 uncultured Bacteroidales bacterium | reverse complement strand
CGGTTGTAGCCCGACTCAACTTTGAAATGGCCTGATAAGTTTGAAGCCCGAAGTCGTCTATTTTATATATTGTCAACATTAAACAACCAATCCATATAAACATGAATAAGTTGCTTATAATCAATATAAAAAAACTTGTTTTAACAGAAGAGAAACCCGTCACCTGGAAAGCCGGAAAAGAGATGTCGAACCTTCCTTCCATCGACAATGCATACCTTCTGATCCAGGGGGGAAAGATCGCCGCATTCGGACGGATGTCCGATCTTGAACCTTCAACCCTGAACCTTGAAAACCAGATTGACGCCGCTGGCAGGATGGTTTACCCCGCTTTCTGCGACTCCCACACCCACCTGGTGTACCCGGCCAGCCGCGAGATCGAGTACGTCGACAAGATCCGGGGGCTCTCCTACGAGGAGATCGCCCGGCGGGGCGGCGGCATCCTGAACAGCGCAAAACGGATGCAGGAGACCACCGTGGCCGAGCTGGTCGACAGTGCCCTGGAGCGCCTGGAGGAGATCAAGAACTACGGCACTGGCGCCGTGGAGATCAAAAGCGGCTACGGCCTCGACACCGATGAGGAGCTCAAGATGCTCCATGCCATCCGCAAACTCAAGGAGCAGTCGCCCCTGACCATAAAATCCACCTTCCTGGGCGCCCACTCCATCCCGGCGCAATACCGGGGAAAGCAGGAGGAATATGTGGACATCGTCATCAACGAGATGATCCCCATGGTGGCGGGCGAGGAACTGGCCGACTACATCGACGTGTTCTGCGACAAGGGATTCTTCACCGTGGAGGACACCGAGCGCATCCTCATGGCCGGCATGAAGTACGGCCTGCGCCCCAAGATCCACGCCAACGAACTGGATTATTCCGGCGGCATACAGGTGGGCGTCAAATACAACGCCCTGTCGGTCGACCACCTGGAATACACCGGCAAGGAGGAGATCGAAGCGCTCCTGGGCACCGAAACCATGCCCACCATCCTGCCCGGCGCCGCCTTCTTCCTTGGCATGGTGTACGCCCCGGCCCGCGAGATGATCGATGCCGGGCTGCCCGTGGCCATGGCCAGCGACTTCAACCCCGGCTCCTCCCCCTCCGGCAACATGCAGCTGATCCTCTCCATGGCCAGCATCCTTTACCGGCTGACGCCCGAAGAGGCGGTCAACGCCTGCACCATCAACGGGGCTTATGCCATGGGGCTCAGCGAAGAGCTGGGCAGCATCGCCATAGGCAAAAGGGCCAATCTCTTCATCACCAAAGAGATCCCGACAGTGGAGTTCATGCCTTATTATTACGGGAGCAATAAGGTGGAGAAAGTGGTGTTGAACGGGAAGGTGGTGTAGATATCAGATTAGAAGTAAGAGATTAGAGCTATTCGATTGGGGGCCGTCTGGTTTCGCTGTCGAGTTTGCGGAGGACCTCGTCGCGGTAGGACCGGCCAATGGGGAGTTCCTCCCTGCCCACTTCCACGTCGTGCTGGTTGAAAGCGCTGATCTTGCCGAGAGAAACGACGTAGGAACGGTGGATCCGGAGGAATTTCCCTTCCGGCAAGGCGCTTTCCACTTCATTCATGGTCATCCGGGTGATGACGTTCTTCTGCTCCGTGATGATGTGGACATAATCTTTTAATCCCTCCACATAGAGGATATCCTCAAACCTCACCTTCACCATCTTACGGTCGGCCCGGACGAACATGTGATCTTCGCCGGCCGGGGCCTTCCCTCCGCCGCCCTTGCCTGCGGCCAGGTGGTAGTACTTATCGAGGGCCTTCATCAGCCGCTGCTGCGAAATGGGCTTCAGGAGGTAATCCACCACGTTCAGTTCGAAGGCGTCCACGGCATACTGGCGGTGGGCGGTGGTGAAGATCACCGGTGGCGGGTCGCTGAGGGAGCGGAGGAAGCTCAGCCCCGTCACCTCGGGCATTTGAATGTCCAGGAACACCAGGTCGACGGGCATGCTCCGGAGGATCTCCTGGGCCTGGAAGGTGTCTTCGCAGGTGGCCGCGATCTCTACGGTCGGGAATTTTTCAAGCAGGATGCTCAGGGCATCGATGGCCAGGGGTTCGTCATCTACAATGAGGCATCGGGTTTTCATGATCGGTCAATTGTCAGGTTAACGGAAAAGGTATCGGCATTGTCCTCCACCTGCAGGCGGTGTTTTCCGGGGTAGAGCAGCTCCAGCCGCTTGCGGATGTTCTCCAGTCCCAGCCCGCCGTGGACCATCACACCTGGGTCGGCCGGCTTGTTGTTATCAACGGTGAACGCCAGGTGGTCTTCAGCCACGGCCAGGCGGATGCGGATGTACACCCCCTCCCGTTTCTTTCCGGCCCCGTGCTTAAAACTGTTCTCGACAAACGGGAGCAGGATGAGCGGTGCGATCTCAATGTCCGCAACCTCTCCCTCCACCTCGAACGACAGGTCGAGCCGGCCGGCATACCGGATCCTCTCCAGCGCAATGTAGTTCTCGAGGAGCAGCAGCTCCTTCTCCAGCGGGACTAAAGAGACATCGCACTCATAGAGGAGGTAGTCGAGGATCTCTGACAGCTTCAGGATCATTTCGGGCGCGGCGTCGGATTTCCGCAAGGCCAGCGCATAGATGTTGTTCAGCGTGTTGAACAGGAAGTGCGGGTGGATCTGCGACTTCAGCAACTTCAACTCCGCCTCCAGCTTGTCGCGGGCCACCTTCTGCAGCTGCGTCTGCTTCTTGTACCAGAACTGCAGCAGCTTGACGGCCACGGCAAAGAAAATCACGAAATACATGGCCACCACGAGGAAGGACAGGTTCAGCGTGGCGTGCGACGGCATGGACTTGCCGGAATAAATCTGCAGCAGGAGCAGCAGGCTGACGGTGACGGTCTCAAGCCACACGCTGACGATGACCGTTAGCAGGGAATAGCCCAGCAGCTGCAGGTACCTCCCGGTGGCAAGGAAGCGGGGGAAGAGGAAATAGTTGATGAACCAGGTGGTGGCGATGGTCACCATCATCAGCGGGCCGGCGAAATAAAGCGTACGGACGTAGTCGCCGCCCTGCTGCCCAAAAAAGAGGGTGTAGAACACAAGCACGGCTATCCAGAACAGCAGGTGCCGGTATACCCTCAGCTTTTGCTCGAATAAAAAGTCAAACGTCAACTTCATGGTCGTTCGCGCTTCCTAAATTAATCAAAACTATCCATTTGCCATGAAAATCGCCGAAGGAATCGACCAGGGGGGGCATTCCTGCGACCAATGGACACAACATGGCGCTGTGATGCCAGTGAGAGGCCCCTTCTTTGGTCTACGGAAGAAGTACGCCGGTCGAATTTTCCTCCCGGCACCCTTCCCAATGCTTAAATTTGTAACAGGAAAGTCAAAACATCACTATATTTGAATCAACAGCCATGAAAACAAACTCCTCACTTGAGAACTTCATCCTCTTCCTGGGACCCTACAAATGGCCGCTTGCCTTCCTTTTGCTGGTGGTCGTGGCGCTGGTCTTTTTCAAGTCATACCAGTATTTACTGCTCCGGAAGCCGGCCCGGCAGGGGCTCAATGCCATCCTCTTCTGGGGGGTCGTGGCGGCAGCCCTGGGCCTCACGGGCCAGATCCACGGGATCTGGCTCTCCCTGAATGCCATCATCTCGGTGAACGACATTTCCCCGCCCCTGGTACTGGTGGGCTTCCTCTCGACCTTCAGCCCGACACTGTTCGGCATGGCCGTGGGGCTCCTCGCCGCATTGGCCTGGTGGGGGCTCCGATCACAGCAGGCCCGCCTGGAAAGAAACCTAAATCATAAAACTAAAATATCCTGAACCATGGGCGGCGAAGGATCCATCCTGGCGATGATCATCAGCCTCAAGAACAACAGGGCGATGCTGCGCTCGAAGCGGAGACAAAGACCAGGCCCGGCAGTGAGGCACCAGCACGCACCCCCGCCGCTTATCGACAAAAGGATGACGCCCGAAGCGTTCGCGACATTCAGAAAGCGCCTGAAAAGGGAAAAGGTCGGACAGGACCTGGTGAGGTTCACTTTGCTTTTTTCCGGACTCGCCGCCGCAGCTGTCGTCATCTACCTCATATTCAAAGCGATGCTTAACCTCTGATCGTGCGGTGCAGCTTTCTGCATCAGTCTCCGCCGGTCTCCTCTTTCTCCTCGAGGTAGTACCCGTCCCTTGACAGCAGGTGGTCCAGGTTGGCAACGCCGTAGACCACTACCGCGGTCACAATGGAAGTATGTTCCTGGTATTCGGGGATGCTCTTATTGTAAAGGTCCCTCTCCGTATGCCAGATCTCGCGGTAATTGAAATTGTAGCCTTTAGGGTCGCTGGTGTTGAAGGTCATGGTGGGCACCCCCTTCACGGCAAAGGGGCCGCTGTCGGTACCCCATGCCCTGGAGGGCTTCCTGCGCGCCTCCCGCTTTTCCATTGTGAACGGGAATTCCGGGTTGATGTCGTTGAGGGGCTCGCATATTTTCTCCATATCATCCCACATGGCCTCCGACACACTGATCCCGTCGGGCACGGTGGGTCCTCCATCCCGGTTGAACATATTGGATATCTTGTCCAGCTTGTCCCCGTTCCGTTCCACCCAGCTGGTGGACCCGAGCAGGCCGAACTCCTCCCCTGCCCACAGGCAGACCAGGATGGTGCGTTGGGGTTTGCCGCCGGCCTCCATGATGAGTCGCGCCGCCTCCATGGCCGGCGTGGCACCCGATCCGTCGTCGACGGCCCCGGTGGCCACATCATAAGAGTCGAGGTGTCCGCCCATGATCACGTACTCGTCGGGGTACTTGCTTCCCCGGATGACCCCGATCACATTGTGATACTTCACGGGGCCCATTTTGAAATGGTTCCGGATGTCGAACTCCAGCTCGAAATACCGCCGCTCCTCAGCCATCTGACGGATGACGGCATACTGGTGTTCGTCCAGCTTGATATCGGGAACGGAAGGCAGGTTGTCGAAGGAAAGGCTGTCGATGTTCTTCCGGTCATACATCACCCGGATGGGCACCTTGGACGACTGGATGACGCCCAGGATGCCGGCCTCCTTCATCTGACTGTAGAACAATGCCGGCGCCTCGATATAGGGGATCTCCTCTGCCTGCTCTTCCTCCGGGAGCTGCCTGTTGGCCCTCCTGATCTCCCGGTTCTTTTCCTGGATCTCCAGGTTCGCGGCAATGATGGAATCACGCTCCATGTCAGCGGCATGGGAATGATCGATGGGGAACCCGTTGTTCTCTCCCTCGATCAGCACCCAGGCCCCTTTCAGCGCCCCCTTCATCCGGTCGAACTCCTCCTGGGTCCTGGGCTCTATGAGTACCGGACCGCGCTGCACACCGCGGGTCCCGGAGGTGTATGACGGCGTGGCGAAATGGAGGTGCATGCCGTCGTCTCCCAGCATCCTGCCGAACCAGGGTCCGCGATTAAAGCCCACCGGCAGTTCACCCACCTCGTCCATGATCACATCCATGCCCCACTCCCTGAACCTTGAAGCGGCCCATTCAGCCGCATTTTCGTAAGCATCAGAACCGATGGGCCTGCCACCGAACCGGTTGGCAAGCACGTCAAGATGGTCCATTGTTTGGTTATCGGTGGTCCCGATCTCGATGATCCGCCTGACCACAGGGTCCTTCTGGCCATAACCCGGGCACGCCAGCACCCAGAAAAACAACCATGTAAATACGATGGTACGCATGAACTATTCTTTTTGGTGATACGATCGAAAGGCAAGTGCCTCTTGCCATCGGGGCATGAAAATATAAAAAAAGGATTCAGGTGCCCAAGAATTGCGAATAAAAAACCTCCCCCGCAATTTTTCCGAAGGACTGCGGCTCCCTAGAAGGAATAGGTAACCCCCAGCAAAAGGTTGAACCTGTAGGAGGGATAGTTGTACCAATGGTAATAGCGCTGCCCGAGCAGGTTGTTGAGGTCGAGGAAAGCTGACAGGACCTTTGAATACCGGTATTCGAAGCCCAGGTTCACGTCGACCATCGCTTTCAGTTCCTCGGACCTGGCAAGCATCTCGCCCGACATGACATCGTAATCGTACACTTTGGCATACATCTTCCCGCGTGTGAAAAGTTCGGCCCGCACAACCATCTTTTCCTGCATGCTGTAGTTGGCCCCGAGCGACACCTCCAGGCCGGGCTTGTGCCATGCTTCATCCTCGTTGTCGAGGAAATAATCGTTGTACTGTGCGCGGAGCATCATCTTGAGGCGATCCCGGTAATGGTACCCAAACTCGGCCAGCAGCCGGGTGTACTTCACGTCATCATACACTACTGTGAACTGGTTGTTCAGACCTTCTCCCAGGGCCGAAGCCGTATCGTTCACAAAAAACGCCATGCCGCGGATGGTCGAGTTCATAAAGGAGACATTGTAGTCGAAGTTCTTGGAAATGCGTCCTTTCACACCACCAAACTGACTGATCTTGTTATTGGTGAACCGCTTTTCGAGGGTGGCATTGATAAAGGGGTTCGCGTCGGATAGAGAGTGTAGGCTGTTCTTCTGGAGCTCGCCATAAAGTCCTGCATAAGTGATCAGGTGGTCCTCGATGACCTTCACCTCGGCCCTCACTGTCGGGTAAAAATGGCCTTTCGACACGGAGTCGGATTCGATGGCGGCTGTCAATCCCACCTTGAAATAGTACTGGTCAAACCCGAAACTGTAGTGAGGGGCGATGCGGATGATGCCGCTGTTGTGCTTTATCACCGAATCGGCGGTGACGTAGTAATCGAGACCCAGGTCGAGGCCCAGTTTCTCTTGTTCCGAGAAGCTGAAGAACTCCGTCCGCACGTCGAAGCCTGCGTCGATCAGAATATTGCTCTCGCGGGCATCGTAGCGGTCGGCCAGGTAGGAATAGGCCAGGCTTAGACGATGGTTTACCTTGCGATCGCTGAAATAATTGCTGGTGAGGTCGGCACTCAGCCCCAGGTTGTTGTATACCTGCCTGATGTCCCTGTTCTTCAGCTCCAGGCCGGGAAAATCATCCGGCCGGAAACCGTAAAAATGCACGCCTTTCCGCCTGTAATAGGCGTCTGCAGAAAGGGTATGGTTGGGCATGAACTTTTTCCCGAAGGCAGCGATCTCGGTGTTGGAATTGCCGGGGTATGCAAAATCCCTGATCTTTCCCGAGGACGAAATATGCCTGACCCTTGCTCCGAAGGCGTTCTTCTTCGACCGCAGCTTGTTGGCATAGAAATCAAGGTATGGTGTTCCGTAGTTCCCGATCCCGGCCTTGATGTAATTCCTGTATAGCTTGGCAACGCTCTCTCCCTGTATGCTGGCCGGGCTGATGGGTTCAAGCTGGGGCTCCACCCTGAACTCGCGTGACAGGATCGAATAGCTGAACTCGGGCTTTTCCAACTTCTCATCCGGCACCCTGGGGGAAATATTGATCTTGAATGCATCTGACACGGCCGGCTGGTAGGGTGCCACGACCGTGATCTCCTCGTCATCAGTGACATCCTGTCCAACAGCTGCGGATGCAACCAGGGACAGCAGCAGCATCGTTGCCACCCTGATCATATGTTTCTCTTCCACCATAGATATCATCATTTTCATCGTCTTAAAACTGCTCCAGTTCAACGGTATCGCCATCGATGTCGATCGTTTCCACAGCCCCTTCGGGCTGCTCTTCCCGGGGTGCTTCGGCCGCATTGATCTCATCCAGTCGTTGCATTGCCTTCAGCCTGAGCTCCTCGCCCTCATGATTGTCAACGATGCTCTGCAGGGTTTGTTTGGCCTGGAACACATTGCCCTGTCCGCGGTAAATGTCGGCCAGGAGAATGAATGCACTGGCCACCCAGTAATCATAGGAACCATAGCGATTGATCAGTTCGAACACCTCCTTCTCCGCTGCGCCCAGGTCCTTCATTTCGAAGTGGATCCTGGCAATGTAATAGCTGGCCTCGGCACCTGCCTCTCCCTGAGAGAGGGCAACGATCTCCCGGAACCTGCTCTTGGCCAGGAGGGGTTCTCCTGTCCGGTAATAGGCGCGGGCCGTGATCATCATGGCCTCCAGCCGCATTTCATCGGAGATCTTGTCCAATTTCAGGAGTTTCTCGGCAGGCGCAAGGGCCTTCGGGTAATCCCCAAGAAGGTAGTTGCATTTCATTTGCCCGTACCAGGCTTCGGAAATGTTGGATTTGACCTCTGCCACCTCCTCCAGTTGCATGAAATATTTTTGGGCTTGCTGATAGTCGCCTTTGTCATAGTTCAGGTCGGCTGCCTTCAGCAACGCGCTCTCCGTGAATTCGGTCCGCGGCCCTTCGATGATGGCCTGGTACTCGCCGAGTGCATCTTTGTCGCGGCCGATCATAACAAGGGATTCGGCCAGGAAGAACCGGGCAGGGATCACAAAAGCACCCTGCGGAAATTGGCTCAGGTAATTGGTCAGTGCACCCGATGCCGCCTGGTAATTCCCATCCATGTAAAGGTTCTCGGCAGAGGAATACAGGATGGAGTCTTTTTCGGTGGCGGAGACGGTGGCATAGGAGACCTGGCCGGTGTAGGCGATGAACTCTTCTGCCCTGCCCGCTTCGACATACAGATTCCTGAGACTCGTGAGGGCCTCTTTTGATTCCGGGGTTCCGGGGTAATCCTCCACAACACCCTTGAAGGTTTTGATTGCCAGATCATTAAGCCCACTGTTATAATAGATGAGCCCGGCTTTCAAACGCGATTTGATGGCAAAGGCGCTCTGGGGGTAATCGGCCGACACCTTTTTGAAGTATACCAGCGCCTGCTCATTGTCGCCGGTAATGAGAGAGGTATTGGCAAGTTCATAGTTAGCCTCGCTCACCATCGAAGATCCAGGGTAGGAGGTGATGAGCTGCCTCAGGGTCTGTGTCTTTTCAGGGTACCGCTGCAGGACACCCAGGGACATGGCCCGCTGGAATAACGCATAGTCCATGTCGACCTCGTTCATGGCGATGGCCTTGTCGTAGAATTTAATTGCATTGTCATACCCCTTGGAGATGAACCAGGAATCGCCGAGGCGGAGGTAGGCATCCGCAACCATGACCGGTTGTTCAGTGCTGGAATTGTCGATGAACGCCTGGAAATAATAGATGCCGCCATTGTACTCCTCGCGATTGAAATAGGCATAGCCCAAATTGTAGTTCGCGATGTTGTAGACCGGAAGGGACTTCGCCCCGTTCGCGGCCATGAACTCCAGGTAGTATTTCTTGGCGGCCCAGTAATTGCCCTCCCTGTAGAAACTCTCGGCAAGCCAGAACTTGCTCTCCGCCGTGATGGCTCTGTCCACATCGAATTCGATGGCCCTGGAAAACAGTTTGGAAGCCCCTTCATAGTCGAACTGGTTGAACAATTCCACGCCGCTGTAGAAGGTGAGTTTCTGGTAATTCCGCTTGTAGTCGGCCCCCCTGGCCTGGATGTTCTCTAGCGCTTCACGGGCGTCTGTGAAATTCCGGGTGGCCATGGATATCTTGAAGAGGAAGGTGTAGGCCTCGTCGTTCCGCTTCGAGTCGGGATACGCTTTCAGGTAGGCGCGTAGCGACTTAACAGCCTCGTTATAAGGATCATACGACAACTCGAAGGCGAGCTGGGCATGGTTGAACAGGGCATCCTCCTGGATATCCCGGTCATAGGGCAGCTTGTAGGCCTGCATGAAGGCATTCACCGCGAACTTTTTCTCCCCTTGCTTCAGGTAGCATGACGCCAGGTAGTACCAGGCATACTGCGCCAGCGTGTCCTGCGGGCCGGTAACCTTCTGAAAATATCCTGCAGCCTGTGCATACTGGCCGGTGGCGTAATTCGCGTAACCCAGCACATATGCGTCATTCCTTCCCGGCCGGGACACCGGATCGTTGTAATACTCCTTCAGGAAAGGTAAGGCTTTGGCATAGGACCCTGTATAGAAATAGGATTGGCCCAGGACTTTCCTGAGCTCGGAGGCCCGCTTGTCGGTGGCGTTGACGATCAGGGGCGGCGCCATGTCGATGACGGCATCGTAATCACCCTGCATAAACTTGATCTGTACAATGTAATAGGGTGCGATCCCTGAGAAGTTCGGATCATCCGAAAGCTGCTGGAATTTCACGAGTGCCTCGCCGTAACGCCCCGTGGCATAATCGAGGTGCGCCAGGTAATAGGAGGCCGGAGAGCTGTACTTGGAAGACGACCCGGCCACCCGGTCAAAGCACTGCCCTGCCTTCTCTAGGTCGTCCTGTTTCATGTAGCTGTATCCCAGCTTGAAATCGTATTCGTGGCGATCATCGGGGCTAAGGTCCTTCAGGTTCACCTGTTCGAAGGATTCGACGGCCTTCCGGTAGTGCTTGTCCCGGAAAGATAGCTTGCCGAACTGGAAATGGAGAAGATTGATGTAGGAGCTGGTGGGGTGCCTTCTGGCAAACTGCTCAAGTTTATATGCCGCATCGCGGTTATAGAGCTCCACAGCACAAAGGGCATCGTAATACTCAGCCTGCACCCGGAGCGGGGAGAACGGATTGGGCACCATCCCCTGCACAGCAACGAACATCTCCTGTGCCGCCCCGAATTTTTCCTTTCCATAGAGGTCCAGGCCACTCCGGAATGCAGACCCGGGATCGTCGTATGTGGAGGTGGTCTGGGCCGGCAGGAAGGGAACTAGGAAAAGGAAAAAAAGAATGATCAGGCACGATCTGAACACGTTCGTCATATCTACACGTTAATGTTTTAAAACTGAAATCTGCTCCCCGATTTCAAGCAAAATTAGCAAGTATAAAAGGTATAGATCTGAGCGATAACGTTAAATTATAACATCAACCTGTTAATAACTCCCCTATAACGTGACCGGTGTCTTTTTATTTTAAACTCCTTCATCATCTCCCCTGTTGAGGATGACCCCTGATAAACCTAAAATGATTATTTTTGAACTTCAAAACTTGCACAGATGTCAAAAATCCTTTACCTTTTCCTTACTCTGTCACTGTTGGCCTTCGGGGCCTCCTCCCAGGACACTTTCTCCATTACTGCCGTCGACACCCTCACCGGGGAGATGGGCAGTGCCGGAGCCTCCTGCATCGGGGCACCGCAGATCCAGCAGGGTTGTTACATCCTCAGCGATGTGAAGCCCGGGATTGGCGTGATCCATACGCAGGCCTACTATACTCCTCAGAATCAGAATTATGCCAGCTCGCTCATGAACCTTGGCGTTCCGCCGGAGGACATGATCGACTCGCTCGTTGCCCACGACATTCAGAACAACCCGTCAATACGGCAATACGGCATCGTGGATTTCTATACCGGATCGCCGCGCACGGCGGCTTATACGGGGGTGAATTGCGACGATTACAAGAACCACATCATCGGGCCCAATTACACCATACAGGGAAACATACTGCTGGGCCAGCAGATCCTGGACTCCATGGAGGTGAGGTTCCTCGAGACGGAAGGGCCCCTGGCCTGCCGGCTCATGGCCGCGCTCCAGGGCGCCAAGGTGATCGGAGCCGACACCCGCTGCCTGGATGACGGCACCTCATCCCTTTCGGCGTTCCTTCGGGTTGCCCAACCCGATGACCCCGAGGACTCCCTTTACCTCGACCTGAACGTCCCGTCAACACCTGCAGGCATGGACCCCATCGACTCCCTGCAGACCCTCGTGGACGTTTGGGGAGGGTGTTACGTGTCGAAGGTCGGACCGGGACAGGAAGAGGTTATCAGGGTCTTTCCCAACCCCGCCAGCGGAATGATCATGGTGCGGGTTGCCAACGGAACACTTGTAAACGGAGAAATCAGCCTGTTCAACCAGCAGGGGGCCTGCATCTATGAGCGCAAAGACCTCAACGGACCGGAGGTAACGATCAGTGAAAATCTGCCTTCGGGATTATATCTTTACAGGATCACCGACAAAAATGGCCTCAGCGGCGAAGGAAAGATCCTGGTCCGTTAGGCGGCGGTTCAATTCATCGAAATACAGTTTTACCGAACAAGGGGCAAGGCAAACGGCAACCCCCGATTAATCAGAAGGGACATTATGAATTTGGAAGCTTTTTTCAAGATGTCATACGGCATCTACCTCATCACCTCACGCCACGGGGAAATGTTAAGCGGTTACATCGCCAACACGGCTTTTCAGGTCACTGCCAGCCCGCCCAAGATCGCCATCAGCTGCCACAAGGACAACACATCGGCAAAGATCATCGGCGAAAGCGGGATCTTCGCCCTCTCCGTGCTTGGCAAGGACAGCGATGCCGGGCTCATCGGCCTTTTCGGATACCACAGCGGCAATGAGGATGAGAAGTTTAAGCGCGTCAATTACAAGGAAGGCCGAAACGGCGCCCCGGTGATCCTCACCCATGCCGTCGCCTGTTTCGAATGCACGGTGGTGGGTACATTCGACGTGGGCACCCACCTGCTTTTTATTGGCGAAGTAACTGAAAGCGAGCTTCTGGAGCCGGACACAGATCCGCTTACATACGCCTACTTCAGGGAGGAGATGAAACTGATGGCCCCGGAGCGGGCGCCGACCTATGTCGACAAATCCAGGCTGAAGACGGCCGAAGGAGATCAAATGAAGCAGCCGGAGATAACGGAGGCCAAGCCCGGACACGCGGAAGAGGCTCCGGCGAAAGATCCCGGCCCCACTTACATCTGCACCATCTGCGCCTATGAATATGATCCAATGGTCGGTGACGAAGCCACAGGCATCCCGCCCGGCACCCCTTTCGAGGACCTGCCCGACGAATGGGTTTGTCCCATTTGCGCCGCGGCGAAATCGGCATTCATATCCAACAATTGACACTTGAACTTGAAAGCCGGCCGCCAGATATCAAAATAGAAGCACCCAAAAAGTCGATTTCACCATGGACCAGATCCCCGACCATCCCGTATTCTCCCGCAACGTTCTTGAGATGATCACGGTAGCCAATGATTATTCCATGACCTTAAAGAAAGTGGAGACCGTCACCCGGAAAAAACTCTTCGACTATCTCAGCAAGATCAGCCCCCTGCTCTACCTGAAAGGGGCCCTGCTTCCGGAAGTGGCTGTGACAAACCCCGAAATGAACGAACGGTTCTACACCGAGGAGGAATGGGAAAACCTGTTCAATGCCATGCGTAAGATCATTGGCAAAGACGACATCTTCTGGTATGCCGACCCCGGAATTTCCGACGAACTGATAAAAGGGAGCATGTCAGAACAATTGACCGATGTCTTCCAGGACCTGGAGGATTTCCTGCTGCTGTACCAGAAGAACAGCATTCACTCAAAGGAAAATGCCGTCCATGAGCTGGGACAGCTTTTTATCACCAACTGGGGCAGAAAGCTGCTTCGCATCATGCCTCATCTTCACCAACTCAGGTTTATGCAGGATCAACCCGACGACGAAGCGGACATTCAAAGCATTTTCTGACCGCCGAACGGCAGGGGGCCAGCGGACCACCGGGCCTTATTGCCCTGCAGGTCCCTCACCCCTGGTGAGGATATCATTGATCTTCTTAAGAAGTTTCTTTCTGTTGATGGGCTTGCTGATGTAGTCGTCGAATCCGGCCTGGATGATCTTCTCATGGTCATCCGCCATGGCATAGGCCGTCTGCGCGATGATAGGAATGTCGGTCAGGCTTTTGATCTTCCGTGTGGCGTCATAACCGCTCATACCGGGGAGTTTGATGTCCATCAGGATCACATCGACGGGGATTCCGGTCGTGACCACATCCACGGCCGATTTGCCATCGCTGGCATGCATCAGCTGGGCGCCCGTGGATTTAAGGGCCTCCTTCAGGTAAATGACACTCATGGCATCGTCCTCCACAATGAGAATCTTCTTCTCCCGCCAGTCCAGCCCCTGGTCCAAGCCATTCTCAGCAAGCAGGTCGAGATCCGCTTCGGAGAGCAGCATGGCCTCGGGGATGGAGAAATAGAAACTGCTCCCCTTCCCTTCTTCCGAGGTGAACCAGATACTGCCGTCCATCATGCCCACGAGTTCGCGGGAAATGGTGAGCCCCAGGCCCAACCCGCCATAAAGGCGGGCAATTTCATGTTCCACCTTGTAGAACTCCTGGAAGACCTGTTCGCCATGCTCCTTCGAGATGCCGATCCCTGTGTCCTTGACGAAAAAAAGCATGTCGGGATTTCTGATCTTGCCCCGCTTGCCTTTGGGCTCCTGGATGCTGCATCCGAATTCTATCGTCCCGGACTCGGTAAATTTTATGGCATTGCCGATGAGGTTCGTCAGGACAAGCATGAGCCGGTCCCGATCGGCCAGGATCCGGGTGGCCCCGTTAATGTTGAGGTTGATCTTGAGCTCCAGGTTCCCGCGTTGCCTGAAGAGCTCATCCTTCTTGTAGTGGTCATAGATCTCCGTCATGAACTCAGCCAGGGGGAACTCCGTGACCTTGAGCTCCATCCGCCCGGACTTGATGATGGAGTATTCCAGGGCGTCGTCGACGATCTTCAGGAGGGATTTTCCGCACGACTTGATAATATCGATGTACTTGTTCTTATCCTCTTTCCGGAGGTCGTTGTCACGAATCAACTCGGCAAATCCCATGATGCCGTTCAGGGGGGTCCGAACCTCCATGCCGATGCCCTTCAGGAATGATTTGAGCATTTCGGGGTCTTCGGCTGGCTTCGCCGCCTCAGGGGTTTCAGGCCGTTTCTGCCTCTTTTGCAGTTCCCTGTTTTTTCTGGTCAGGCCGGCGACCTCAGACTTTAAACCGGCGGTCCGCCTTTCCAGCTCCTCCTCAAAGGACCGGTTCAGGTCCTTAAGCTCCTGCATCAGTTTGAGCTTCTCCAGCTTCTCCGCGACAGACTCGATCAGCTGCATAAGGACAGGAAGCAGCGCTTCCAGGCGCTCGCGGTCTGAATCAATGGTAAAGAACAGCACGATGCCCGAAGGGATGTATATGGACTGAAAAGGAAAGAGGGCGGCCAGTTCCAGGTTCCCCGATGCAAGGGCTGGCAAGGCGGCAGACGGAAATGCCTTGTCGCTGGCGGAAAGGAGAAGAGGGCCAACTTTCAGCATTTTCAACAGGGGACCGGGAAGTGGAAAGACCTGGGGCTCAGGTATCGTTTTCGCACGCAGATCGAAAACCTGCAGCGGCACGCACTCGTTTCCCGACAGCTCGCCGATACAACTCAACGGCAGGTCCAGGATCACCGACACCCGCTCCAGGAATTGAAAAAGCAGGTCATCCGGGTCATCCGCCTGCCGGATGGCTTCGGTGACAAGGTGCGCCAGAAGCTTCTCCTGCATGTGGTGCCGGCTATCAGACAGCTGCTTCTCAAGAAGCCTGATGCGTGCCCTGAGCTCGTTGATGTTTTGATTCCGACTTGTTGATGTCATAAGTGGTCTGCCGCCCAGTAAAAGAAGTATCTTTTACTTGGGAGCGCCCTCCGATCCTATCCATCCGGAAACTGCCCATTTCGCCCTGTGACTGCATTGGTGAAACTGGCCTGGTCATCCGGATCTCCTGAAGAACGGTCCCGTTGGCATCAGCATCGGCAAATTTAGTTCCATTAGTGACGGCAGCATGCCCCGTCGGAGCGGAAAAACGTAAAAAACATACAAATACAGTGAATTAAGGGGGTTCTATCCGGTTTTCAACAGGCGGCCGTCAAGTTATCGCGGCACACGCAGATTTCTCCATTTTGGAAAATCGTCCAAAATGGGGAAGAATTTCCAAAAATGAAATGCCGCCAAATCGTCCAGGCCCTAATAAACATTAATGCTGCATGTATCGATTTGGCCCTGACCCCATGTTTTCAGAAATATTTAGATATTTGCAATCTATATTAAGTCTAAATTAGCGGCATGACGCTGAACGAACTTGAGCAGGGCGAAAAAGGGATCATTACCCGGGTGAAGGGAAGCGGCTCCTTCAGGAAAAGGATCGTGGAGATGGGATTCATCAAGGGGAAGGTGATCACCGTGGTGAAGAAAGCGCCGCTTCGCGACCCCATTGAATACAGGATCATGGGGTATGAGGTTTCCCTCCGGCACTCGGAGGCGCGCCTCGTGGAAGTGATCAGCGCCGCTGAATTGGCAGACCGAAAGGACGCGGAGGAGATCTTTGAAGGCACCATAGACGAAAAGCTGCTGAAGAAGAACTTGCGGGAAAAGGGCAATGTGATCGACGTGGCACTCGTGGGCAATCCTAACTCGGGTAAAACCACGATCTTCAACTATGCATCCGGCTCGCGGGCACATGTGGGCAATTACGTCGGTGTCACGGTCGACTCCAAACAGGCACGATTCAAACTCGACGGGTACAACTTCAACATCATCGACCTGCCGGGCACTTATTCGCTCACGGCATACTCCCCCGAAGAACTCTACGTGAGGAAATACATCCTCGGCTACCATCCCGACATCATCATCAACGTGGTGGACTCTTCAAACCTGGAGCGCAACCTCTACCTGACCACCCAGCTGATCGACATGGACCTGAAAGTGATCGTGGCGCTGAACATGTTCGACGAGCTGCAGGTGAAAGGCGACAAATTCAACCACAAGCACCTCGGGCAGATGCTCGGCATCCCCTTCGTCCCTACCATCGGGTCGAAGGGAAAAGGGATCACGGATCTGTTCAAGAAAGTGATCGAGGTATACGAGGACCGTGATCCGGCGGTGAGGCATGTGCACATCAATTATGGCAAGCAGGTCGAATCGGCCATACAGACCATCCAGGCGGAGGTCAAAAAGAACAAGGGACTCGACGACAAGATCTCCTCGCGGTTCTATGCCATCAAGCTTCTCGAAAAAGACGAGGCGGCCCGTTTTTCTCTCTCCCGGACCCACAACTTCAACAGGATCGTGGAGGTCACCGACAGGGAGATCAAAGAGCTGGAATCCGCATTCAACGATGACAGCGAAACCCTGATCACCGATGCCAAGTACGGGTTCATTGCCGGTGCCCTCAAGGAGACTTACCAGCCCAACAAGTTCAAACGGAAACTGAAGACCGAAACGGAGATCATTGACACCTTCCTCACGCACAAGATCTTCGGGTTCCCGGTCTTTCTCTTCTTCCTTTGGCTGATGTTCCAGGCCACCTTCAAGGTCGGCGCCATCCCGCAGGGATGGATCGAGCAGCTGGTCGAATGGAGCGGCGGCCAGCTGAACCTCATCCTGCCCGACAACATCTTCAAGGACCTGCTTATCAATGGCATCATCAACGGTGTCGGCGGTGTCATCGTGTTCCTGCCAAACATCATGATCCTCTTCTTTTTCATTTCCTTCATGGAGGATACGGGTTATATGGCCAGGGCCGCGTTCATCATGGATAAACTGATGCACAAGATCGGGCTGCACGGAAAATCATTCATCCCCCTCATCATGGGATTTGGCTGCAACGTGCCTGCCATCATGGCCACCCGCACCCTCGAGAACAAAAATGAGCGCCTCCTGACCATGCTCATCAACCCCTTCATGTCGTGCAGCGCCCGTCTGCCTGTCTACATCCTGATCATCGGGGCCGTTTTCAGCAACAACGAGGTCACCGTGCTGTTCTCGGTTTACGGCATCGGCATCCTGTTTGCCATCCTCTTCGCCATCCTGTTCAAGAAGACCATATTCCGCTCGAGCGAAGCCCCTTTCGTCATGGAACTACCCCCGTACAGGCTGCCCACCCTGAAGACCACGATCAAGCACATGTGGTACAAAGCTTCCCAGTATCTCAGGAAAATGGGCGGGGTCATCATGATCGCCTCCATCATCATCTGGGCCCTGGGCTACTTCCCCGTCAACCAGGAGATCAGGGAGGATTACGGGGAACTTGCCGCCGCCGCGACAGCCAAATACAGGTCAATGATGGCGGAATCGCCCGAGAATGCTGCACAATACGCCTCGGAGCTGGAGGAGGTGCTCACGGGGCTGGAATTCAACAAGAACAGCGAATTGCAGCGGAATTCCTACATCGGCCGGATCGGCCGGTTCATCGAGCCCGCCATGGAACCGCTCGGGTTCGACTGGCGCATGAGCGTCAGCCTGCTCGCCGGCGTTGCCGCCAAAGAGGTGGTGGTCAGCACCCTCGGGGTCCTCTTCCAGGCGGATGGCGACCCGGAGAACATCTCTGAGGGACTTGTCAGCAAGATACGCAGCGCCACGCATCCCGAAGGGCCGCGGGCCGGCGAACCCCTGTTCAACCCGGTAAATTCATTCGCATTCCTCATGTTCATTTTGCTCTATTTCCCCTGCGTGGCCGTGGTGGCTGCCGTCAGGAAAGAATCGGGCAAGTGGAAATGGGCCCTTTTCATGGTCACCTACACCACCTCGGTGGCATGGCTGGTGGCCTTCCTGGTAAACCAGGTGGGCAGCATGATCTTCTGAGGGCGAAACGCCTATTGGATTGATTCCAGGTACTCGGTGATCCGGTTCAGGCCATCGATGGCCCCCTCATAATTGGGATGCAGTTCCAGCACCTTTTCGTAGTCCTGCCTGGAATGCTCGACATCCTTCAGCAATTCATACGCGAACCCCCGGTTGTAATAGGCTTCGGTATATTCGGGGTTCAGTTCGATCGTCATGGTGAAACGATCCACCGCCTCCGCGTAATCCTGGAGGTAGACGAGGTTGATGTAGCCGATATTGTAATGGGCGATATAAAAGTCGGGCTGCCGCTCCAGGATGAGCCCATAGGACTGGATGGCCCTGTCATACCGCCCCGTTTCCTGGTAGTACATTCCCAGGTAATAGAGCACATCGGTGTTTTCCGGATCAATGTTCAGGGCATTGTTGAAGTAGTCGATGGCAAGGTCGTTCCTTTTGATGGCATACAATGTCCCCAGCTGCACATGCGCCTCGAGGTAATCCTGCTTCACGTCAATGGCCTTCTGGAAGTTCCGTATGCCACGAAGGGTATCCCCGGTCTCCATCAGCACCACGCCGCGGAGCATGTAAGCCTTTGGGGTCAGTTCGTCCACAAGCAGCACCTTGTCGATGTAATCCAGCGCTTTCTTGTAATCCCTGATCACGATGCTCATTTCCGCCAGGCGAAGGTAAGCTTCGGTATTCTCCGGGTCGATGCGGACCGCTGTTTCCAGCGATTCAACTGTTTTCTGCAACTTTCCCATGCCAAGGTAGACATCAGCGAGTATGACAAAATACGGCGCATGGGTGGAGTCCAATTCCAGCGCCGAGGTAATGTCCTTGAAGGCATTGTTCCAGGCCTCGTGGTCAGCGTAGATCCGGGCCCTTTCCGCGTAATGGTCCGGATTCAGCGAATCCGCCAGGATCCGGCCATTGACATCATCAAGGAGGACCAGCAACTCATCCACAGGACCCTCGGAGCCGATCTCCTGTTTTTCCTCCCGCGCCTGCTGACCGCAACCGGCCAGCATGAAGAGCACCACAAACAAAAACACACTGGATCTGAAAAAACCTTGCATACTTCCTTCGTTAAAAAGAAATAACGCCAAATGCCGGCGTTATATTCCTGGTCATATCAATTCTCTGTCTGGGCCCGGTCATCCTTTGAGTTTCTCCCTTACCAGGGCCTCGATCTCTTCGGCCAGTTCGGGGTTATCGGCCAACAGGCTCTTGACGGCATCCCTTCCCTGTCCGAGCTTGGTTTCGCCATAGCTGTACCACGAACCGCTTTTGTTGAGGATGCCCATGTCGACCCCCAGGTCGATGAGTTCGCCGGTCTTGGAGAAACCCTCGCCATAGATGATGTCGAACTCGGCCGTCCTGAAGGGCGGTGCGACCTTGTTCTTCACCACTTTTACCCGGGCACGGTTACCAACCACCTTCTCCCCGTCCTTGATCTGGCTGATCCGTCGGATGTCGAGCCTCACGGAGGC
>CAYLTG010000045.1:0-24636 GCA_964386225.1 uncultured Bacteroidales bacterium | reverse complement strand
GTACGGGGAGGACATCGACCTGTCGTACCGCATCATCAAAGCCGGCTACCGGAACATTTATTACCCCGGGACCCGGATCATCCATTACAAAGGGGAAAGCACCAAGAAGAGCAGCGTCAACTACGTCGTTACCTTTTACAATGCGATGATCATTTTCGCCCGGAAGCATTTCTCCTCCAAGAATGCTTCGACGCTCTCCTTTTTGATCAACCTGGCCGTATATTTCCGGGCCATGCTGGCCCTTGTCAACCGGTTCGTCAAGCGGGCGCTGCTTCCCCTCGCCGATACGCTGCTGCTGGGTGCCGGGCTCATCGGGATCAAGAATTACTGGGAGCACACGGTGGTATTCCCCGACGGTGGCGGCTACCCTGCCGACCTGGTGACCATCGCCCTGCCAGTCTATGTCTTCATCTGGGTCTTCAGCGTGTTCATGAGCGGCGGTTATGACAAGCCGCTGCAGCTCTCGCGTGTGTTCCAGGGCCTGTTCATCGGCACAGTGATCATCCTCACGGGTTATGCCCTCCTGCCCGAGTCGTACCGGTTCTCACGCGCCATCATCCTGCTGGGCGCCCTCGAGGGGCTCATCACGATGGTGCTGGTGCGCGTGTTGCTGCACCTGACCGGGGCCAGGGATTTCCGCATCGGCATCAAGACCAATAAGCGGTTCCTCATCGCCGGCGACCGGGAAGAGGGGCAGCGGGTTGCCGAACTGATCCGGAAGTCGGACATGAGCCACGGTTTCATCGGCCTCGTCAGCGTAAACGAGGAGAGCGGCAACAGCGAGGGGTTCCTGGGACATATCGACCAGATATACGACATCATCAACATTTACAAGATCGACGAGGTGATCTTCTGTGCCCGCGACCTGCCTGCCCGGTCCATCATCGACATCATGGCCGACGGGAGGCTCACGCAGGTCGACTACAAGATCGCCCCGCCCGAGAGCCTCTCCATCATCGGGAGCCAGTCCATCAACACCACCGGCGACCTGTACATCCTGGAGCTCGATTCCATCACCAAGGTGAGCAACAGGAGGAGCAAACGCTTCTTCGACATCCTGTTCTCCCTGTTCTCCCTGCCCCTGTTTCCGGTGCTGGCCTTCCCTGTCCGCAGGCCGCTCGGCTTCTTGCGCAACATACTGCTGGTCCTTTGGGGAAGAAGGTCGTGGGTGGGCTATTGCAGGACCGGGCAGCATGACCCCGGCAAACTGCCGGAGATCAGGAAAGGGGTGCTCAACCCCACCGACGTGCTCAAGCGCAGCGACATCGACGGCGAGACCATCAACCGCCTCAACCTGCTGTATGCCCGCGACTATAAGGTGCTCAACGACATGACCATCGTTTTGCGAGGCTTCCGTGAACTGGGCCGCAAAGATGCAGGCCGACAGATCGATTCCACATAAAAATTATTCCTAATTTTGCAAAACCATTGAAGATACGATTTGTTGTAGGTGTAAAACCGGACAAATAAAAGATAATTAACGAGATATGGCTGTTTTTGAAATCATCATGCCCAAGCTGGGCGAAAGCATCATCGAAGCAACGATCACCAAGTGGCTGAAGCAGGAGGGCGACACCATCGACGAGGAGGACCCCATCGTGGAGATCGCTACCGACAAGGTCGATTCAGAGATCCCCTCCCCTGTTGACGGCGTGATCAAGAAACTCAATTACAAGGAGGGCGATGTCGTCCCCGTGGGAGCCGTTATTGCGCTTGTGAACATGGATGGCGATGACGACGGCGGGGAGGAACCCGGCGAAGCCTCCGGCGACGAGGAAGCACCGGCACCTGCCGCCGTGCAGGATGCTGCCCCTTCAGCCGCTCCGGCACCTGCCAGCGCCGCACCTGCGGCTGCTGCGGCCGCACCGGCCGATGACCGGTTCTACAGCCCGCTCGTCAAGAACATTGCCCGCACCGAGCAAATCACGCCCGAGGAACTCGGTTCCATCCCTGGCAGCGGAAAGGATAACCGGGTCACCAAGAAGGACATCCTGAAATACATCGAAGACAAGAAAGCAGGCCGTGCGGCGGCACCTGCAGCTGCTCCCGCGGCACCGGCCAAAGCCATCGCGCCGCCGGCCGTGACCACCGCCGCCGGCGACGAGGTGATCGAAATGGACCGCATGCGCAGGCTCATTGCCGACCACATGGTGATGTCGAAGCATACCTCCCCCCACGTCACCATGTTCCACGAGGTGGACATGACCGGTATCGTTCTCTGGCGCAACCGCATCAAGGATGAATTCCAGAAACGGGAAGGCGAGAAGCTCACTTTCACCCCGATCTTCATGGAGGCAGCCGCCCGCGCGCTCAGGGAACTGCCCCTGGTGAACGCCTCGGTTGACGGGTACAAGGTGATCAAGCGCAAGCAGGTGAACATCGGCATGGCCACCGCCCTGCCCGACGGCAACCTGATCGTGCCCGTGATCAAGAACGCCGACCAGAAGAACCTGGCCGGACTGGCGCGCGACGTCAACGACCTGGCCAACCGGGCCCGCAACAACAAGCTCAACCCCGACGAGATCCAGGGCGGCACGTTCACCATCACCAATTTTGGCCAGTTTGGAAACATGACGGGGGCCCCCATCATCAACCAGCCTCAAGTGGCGATCCTGGGCGTGGGGACCATCACCAAGAAAGTGGCCGTCATTGAAGGGCCTGGCGGCGACAGCTTCGGCATCCGCCACATGATGATCCTGTCGCTGGCCTTTGACCACCGGATCGTGGACGGCGCCCTGGGCGGCATGTTCCTGCAGAAAGTGGCCAACTACCTCGAAAATTTTGATACCAACAGGACGATTTAACTACTTTTGCCAAATACCGCAACGGCAGTTCTTTCGTTCGTCAACAAGATAAAAGTCATTCCGGAGCGAAAGCACTTTCTCACTACTTGCAAAACGGAAGTACCCGGGATGACTTTTTTCATTTAATCTCACAGGCATGGATCTAAACTTAACACGTCCGCTCATCTTCATCGACCTTGAAACCACCGGCATCCAGGTGGCCACCGACCGCATCGTCGAGATCTGCATGATCAAGGAATACCCGGATGGCCGGGAGGAGACGCTGCTGCAGCGGATCAACCCCACCATCCCCATCTCCCGGGAGGCCTTCGAGGTGCACGGCATCTCCCAGGAAGACGTGGAGAACGAGCCCACCTTCACCGAAATGGCCCCCTCCTTCATCAATTTCATCGGGAATTCCGACCTGGCCGGCTACAATGCCATCAAGTTCGACATCCCGCTGCTCGTCGAAGAGTTCCTCCGTGCCAATGTGGACCTTGACCTCAAGAACAGGCGCATCGTCGATGTCCAGAACATCTTCCACAAGATGGAGCCCCGGAACCTGTCAGCCGCCTACAAATTCTACTGTTCCAAGGAGCTCCAGAATGCGCACAGCGCCGAGGCCGACACCCGCGCCACCCTGGAGATCCTGAAGGCCCAGCTCGACATGTACAAGGACAGGGAGTACAAGGAAAAGGACGGCCAGGTATCGGTGCCCGTGGTCAACGACATAGCCACCCTGTCGGAATTCTCCTACCACAACAGGAACGCCGACCTCATGGGCCATATCATATTCGACGACAAGGGGAATGAGGTCTTCAACTTCGGGAAATACAAAGGCAGGTCTGTGGAGAAGGTCTTCACCGAGGAGCCACAGTATTACGACTGGATGATGAAAAGCAAGTTCCCCCTCTCCACGAAGAAGACCATCACATCCATCTACTTGCGGGGATTCAACAAATCCTCGGTCAATCTTAAATAGTCGGGATTATCCTATCGGACCACTTTCCTGGTGCGGGTGGCATTGCCATCGTGCACGCGGACGAAATATACCCCGGCAGACAAGTCGCCCAGGCCTGTGATGCGGTACTGGTTCGACCTGAATCCGGGCGCGGCTTCGAATACCACCTTGCCGGTCACATCCACCAGTTCCACCCTCAGGTCGTCACCCGCCACCTGGTCGAGCCGGATTACGAAATGGTCGCCAAAGGGAACAGGAAAGATGCTTATGTCTTTTCCCGCTTCATATTCGGCACCCGAATCGGTGACGAGGTCGTGGGCCACCAGGTAATCGGGGATGCCATAGCCCAGCTGGTAGTCGGGGTTATTGGCCAGCGACCCGCTCTGTTCGACCGCTTCCATGATCTCGGTGTTCCGGGCCGCGGGGTGGGCCTGCCACAGGCAAGCCACCATTCCGGCGGTGATGGGCGACGAAAAGGATGTTCCGCTGCCAAAGGTGATATCGCCCGACCAGGCGCTCACCACGGCGGATCCCTGTCCCTGTGCCACGACATTCGGCTTGATGCGGCCGTCGAAGGTGGGTCCCGTGGAACTGAAGGAGGCGTACTGGCCCGAGCTGTTCACGGCGCCGATGGAGAACACGCTGTCGCCGTCGGCCGGTGCCCCGATGTACTGCCAGGAGCCTCCGCCGCTGTTTCCTGCACTGTTTACCACGAGGATGCCCTTGCTGGCGGCGATGTCAGCCCCGATGGTAATGGGGGCCGTGTTGCCGTCCATGTCCTGGTAGGAATGGTCCATCGACGGGTCATCGAAGGTGGTGTATCCCAGGGAGGAGTTGATGATGTCGGCCCCGACACTGTCGGCATATTCGGCCGCCGACACCCAGTTGAGCTCCTCGATGAGGTACTCCGATTCACCGTCCTCCGAGCGAAGGAGGTAGTAACTGGCTTCCGGGGCGGTGCCCACCAGTTCGCCGGGCAGGTTGCCGCCCATGGTCGAAAGCACGCTGGTGCCATGGGTATGGGAATTGAAGATATTGGGGTTCTGGGGGTTGACGAAATCCTTGTAGCCCAGGATCCGGTCGTTATCCCAGAGGTAATCGAACACCGACAGGTTATCGGCATTCATGAAACCGGCATCCAGCACGGCGATCACCATGCCCTGTCCTGCATACCCCATGTCGTGCAACGCGATGCCGTTGAGCATGAGGATCTGGTTGTACCCGGCGCCATAGTCGTAGGTGTTGCCGGAGGAGGCCGACTTCAGGTAGGCTTCCTCGGGCATGGCGATTATGGATTCGTTTGCAAAGAAGGGTTTCTCGAACTTTTCATATCCGTCGCCGGAATCGCCTGAGCTCTTCTGGACCGACATCACGAACGGCAGTGCGTTGATGGCATTGAGCGCCGCCTGGTCGGTGGTGTGGATGGTGACCGAATTGAACCACTTGGAGACGTTCAGGATGGTGACACCGGTCTCGGCTACCTGCTCCAGGTACCCGGGGTTGACGGGGAGGTCATTCTCCACTACCGGGATCTGCTGGGCTTCGCGCCTGGCAATGGCCCGCTCCGAGAGGAATTCCCCGGGGTTCTCAATGGAATAGGGCGAATTGTCCTTGTCGGTGAAGCGCACCCAGTACTTGTCGGGCGCCACCTGGGCGGTAACGAGGATGCTGATGACGGAAAGAAAAAGTAGAAACGTTGCTCTCATTTTTAGAAATTTAGGTGTGTGCAAAAGTATGAATTATAACAATGTTTTTTCACTTAATGTTGCATGCGACGGCAGGTTTTTCGGTCCGATCCACGTCGTAAAGACAAGGAAGGTCCGCCAATCGTTGCCTGCCCCGGGCCCGGTGGCCGGGTGGATGAAAAAAACTACTTTTGTACAGGAAAATCAAACTTCCGGTGCCATGCAGATCGATATTCTGACCATATTCCCCGAAATGTTCGACGGGCCGTTCAAGCACTCCATCGTTAAGCGGTCGCAGGAAAAGGGCCTGGTGGAGATCCGGCTGTTCGACATCCGCGACTGGGCCACCGACAAGCACCGTCGCGTGGATGACTATCAGTATGGAGGCGGTTCCGGCATGGTGATGATGGTGGAGCCCATCGCGCGCTGCATCGAAGCCCTGAAGGAGGAGCACCCGTATGACGAGATCATCTACATGAGCCCCGACGGGGAGCTGCTGGAACAAGGCGCGGCCAATGCCCTTTCCGCCGCCGGGCGCCTGTTGATCCTCTGCGGGCACTACAAGGGCATAGACGAAAGGATCCGGGAGCTGTTCATCACCCGCGAGATCTCCATCGGCAACTACGTGCTGAGCGGCGGGGAGCTGGCGGCCGCGGTCCTTGTGGACTCCATCGTGCGCCTCATCCCCGGCGTACTGAACGATGAAACCTCGGCACTCTCCGACTCGTTCCAGGACGGTCTCCTGTCGCCCCCGGTATATACCCGTCCGGCCGACTTCAGGGGACACAAGGTTCCGGACGTGCTGCTCTCGGGCAACGACAGGCTCATCGGCCAGTGGCGGGCGGAGCAGGCCGAACGGCGGACCCGGAAACGGCGGCCCGGGCTGCTGGAAGGCCATTGAATGAAAATATTTTTTCGAGTATTGCTTGTCCAGTTAAAAAATAAAGGCGTATATTTGCACCCATTTTAGACAATACCCTTAAATCACAGTGCGATGAGCAAGAAAGAATTAGTACAATTAGTTGAGGATCAGATCGAAGTTAAGGAATTTCCAAATTTCAGGGCCGGTGATACCGTCACCGTTCAATATAAGATCAGGGAGGGAAACAAAGAGCGGATCCAGAACTTCCAGGGCGTGGTGCTGCAGCGCCGGGGAACTGGCAAGACCGAGACCTTCACCGTTCGCAAGATATCGGGTAACGTAGGCGTGGAGAGGATCTTCCCCCTCGCATCCCCTTTCATCGACGGCATCACCGTCAACAAACGCGGCGTTGTCCGCAGGGCACGGATATTTTATCTCCGTGGGCTGCGCGGCAAGAAAGCGAGGATCAAAGAAAGAAGATACTAGCATTTCGCAACATAAAGGAAAGGCCGTTCACCGACGGCCTTTTTTTATTCCGATCGTTCATGATTTTTGAACAGAATACCAAATGATTTGTACTTTTACTGAACATCGGAACCTTTTCAAATTTTTCCATGGAATTCAAACTGCTTCAGGACATATTGATCATCATTGCCCTTTCGATCCTGGTGATCTATGTGTTCCACAAGTTCCACCTCCCCTCCATCATCGGGTTCCTGTTCACGGGCCTCATCACGGGTCCCCACGGCCTGAAGCTGATCCAGAACCCGCATGATGTGGAGCTGCTTGCCGAGATCGGGGTCATCCTGCTGCTGTTCACCATCGGCATCGAGTTCTCCATCCGCAACCTGCTAAGAGCCAAACGGGCAGTGATCCTTGGAGGGGCCATGCAGGTGGGCCTTGTGATCGTGATCACCTTTTTCATTGCGCGCCTTGTCGGTGCCACCCGGGCGGAGTCGCTGCTCATCGGGTTCCTCGTCTCGCTGAGCTCCACCGCCATCGTCATGCGCATCGTCCAGAACAAGGGGGAACTTGGCACCTTTCACGGGAAGACGACCCTGGCGATCCTGATCTTCCAGGACATCATCATCGTTCCGATGATCCTGTTCATTCCCATCCTTGCCGGCGACACGGCCCTCACAGGCCAGTCGATCCTGGTGGCAGCACTCAAGGGTGTGGGCGTGATCATCGTGGTGTTGCTGGGCGCACGTTTCGTCGTGCCCAACATCCTCTACCAGATCGCCAAAACACAGAACAGGGAGCTGTTCCTGCTCACCATCATCGTGATCGGTTTCGCCACGGCGTGGCTCACCTACAGCATCGGCCTCTCGCTGGCGCTGGGGGCATTCATCGCCGGACTCATCATCTCGGAGTCGGAATACAGCGAGCAGGCATTCGGCGACATCATCCCGTTCAGGGACCTGTTCACCAGTTTTTTCTTCGTGTCCATCGGCATGCTGCTCGACATCAAGTTCATCCTGCAGGAGCCCCTCCTGGTGATCGCCACGGCCATCGGGATCCTGCTGGTCAAGTCCACCGTCACGGGGTTCGTGGCCTTCCTGCTGGGGTATCCCTTCAAGACCACCCTCATCGTGGGACTGGCGCTCAGCCAGGTGGGTGAGTTCTCCTTCATCCTTTCCGAGTTCGGCGTGAAATACGGGCTCCTTTCGGAATTCAACAACCAGCTTTTTCTTGCCAGTGCCGTGATCACCCTCTCGCTCACCCCTTTCATCATCAACTGGGCGCCGTGGGTCGCCGACATGCTGCTGAAGAACAAACTGATCCCCGAAAAGGTCAAATACGGGCTCAACCAGATGCAGGAACTGAAGGAGCAGGTGCTCACCGACCATACCATCATCGTCGGCTACGGGGTCAACGGGAGGAACGTGGCCAAGGCCGCCAAATATGCCGGCATCCCCCACTGCATCATCGAGCTCAATCCCGACACGGTGAAGGCCGAGTATGTGAAGGGCGAGACTATCTATTACGGGGATGCCTCCCAGGAGGCGATCCTGAGGCACGCCAACATCGATCATGCAGACGTGATCGTGATCACCATCCAGAACCCCGCCGACACCCGCAGGATCACCCAGGTGGCGCGTGAGCTGAACCCCGACATCCACATTATCATCCGGACCCGGTTCATCCAGGACATGTCGGCCCTTTACAAGCTCGGGGCCAACGAAGTGATCCCGGAAGAGTTTGAGACATCGGTCGAGATATTCAGCCGGCTGCTGGCCAAATATCTGGTCCCCAAGGAGAAGATCGACGAGTTCGTGGCCGAGATCCGCTCCCATGAATACGAGATGTTCCGCCAGCTTTCCATCCACGACGATCATTACTCCCGGCTGGCCGTCAAGGCGCCCATCCCGGAGTTCCACATGGTGACCCTTTCGGATTCATCCCGGCTGGTGGGCCGGACCTGTGCCGATTGCACCTTCGGCAGCAGCAACATCCGCCTCCTGGCTGTCAGCAGGGAAGGCAGGATCCACGAGGAAATCCCCGGCGATTTCGGGTTCAGGTCGGGCGACACCCTCTTCTTCCTGGGGCCTCTGGACAACTTCCGGAAACTGAGCCAGGACCTGTTATAGCTTCATTCAATGACTGGGAAAGGCAACATAGAGAAATTCAAGAAGCCCGGTGACCCCATCGGGTTCCGCTTTGCGGTGCGGGGCATGTCCCACTTTTTCCGGACCCAGCGCAATGCGCGCATCCAACTGGCTGCGGCGGTGCTGGTGGTCGCGGCGGGCCTTGTCCTGGGCCTCACGGCCACGGAGTGGCTGGTGGTGGTGATCTGCATTGCCATGGTACTGGCGGCAGAGATGTTCAATACGGCCATCGAGCTCCTGACCGACCTGGTCTCACCCAACTACAGCGAAAAGGCAGGGCGCATCAAGGATATGGCTGCCGGCGCAGTCCTCCTGGCGGCCATGGCGGCCATCATCGCAGGCCTGACTATCTTTCTTCCCAGGATAATTCGGATTATCTCCAGCGTGTCCGGTTCCTGAGGGGCGAACGCGTGCCTCCCCTGTGCCCTTTCTTTCCCCTGCTGATCGAAGATCCCGATCCGGCATTGATCTTATAGGTGTACCCGACGGAAAGGTAGTTGTAAAAATCGCTGTTGTCATTGCCCGTCTTTCCGTCGAGCTTGTCGGTGTTGACCCAGCTCAGGGTAGTCTGCAGGCTCACCGCCGATGAGGGGCTGATGTGGTAGATGGCACGCCCACCGATGGGGATCACCAGTTCGGTGGTGGTTTGCTGGCCGTCGTATCCGTATTGCTGGATGAGGGAATCGTTGGTACCGTCGTACAGCTTGACCTTGAAATCGATCAGCCCGAGGCCCACGGTGGCGTAGATCCCGAACTTATCCCGGTTCTGCCTGAGCAGGGGGGCCAGGAGGTTCACACCCAGATCGAGGGTATATTCGACAAAATCTGTGTTGAAATATTCGTAGTTCACCTTGCCCCCGCTGGTCCGCTTCTTTTCGCCGGAGATCTTCCCCACCGAGATGCGGCCGCTGAAATCGACGATCTGCTTGATGTTCCAGTTCGCCTTGATCTTGTATGCCAGGTTGTTGGTGATGTCGCCCTGTGCACTTCCCTCCCCCAGGTCGCCGAAGAAGGTGGTCACGCCCATTTCGGCGGTCACACCGAAATAGTTGCCGATGGAACTCCTATTGCTCTTACGCTGTGCGGTGAGCAATAAGGGGATTGTGATGCCCAGCAGCAATATGATTACTCTTGTTTTGATCGTACGTAGAAGGCCTATTGTTTGACTAAGATATTCTATTAACCGATGTAACCGGCAAATTGTTTCAAGAAATGTCGAACTTTTTCATCCTGCGGTCAAGCGACTGCCAGGAAATATTCAAAAGTTCGGCAGCCTTGGACTTGTTGTTGCCCGCCCGTTCCAATGCTTTCGTGATCAGTCTGCGTTCGGCCAGCTCGAGGTCCCAGACCTCCTCCACCGGTCCCGAGGGAGCAGGTTCCTCAAAAGGATCGACCTTCCCCACCTGGAAATCGTCCAGGCTCAGGATCCCTTTCTCCGAGATGATGATGGCACGCTCCACCAGGTTCCTCAGCTCCCGGATGTTGCCGGGGAAGGCATAGCGAAGCAGCTCCTTTTCGATGGCCGGGTCGATCTTTTTGATCTCCTTGGCCAGGTGTTTCGAGTAATAATCGATGAAATACTTGAGCAGCAGCGGGATGTCCTCCTTGCGCTCACGCAGCGGCGGCAGGTCGATGACGAAGGAGCTGATCCTGTGGTAGAGGTCGAGCCGGAAATTCTTTTCCTGGCTCATCTTCATGAGCTCCTGGTTCGAGGCGGCGATCACCCGCACATCGACGTCGATCTTGTCGTGGCTTCCCACACGGGAGACCTTTCTTTCCTCCAATACCCGCAAGAGCTTTGCCTGCTGGCTGAGGGGCATGTCGCCGATCTCATCGAGGAACAGGGTGCCTTTGTTGGCGATCTCGAACCATCCCGCCTTGTTCTCCACGGCCCCCGTGAAGGACCCTTTCTTGTGCCCGAAGAATTCGCTTTCGAAGAGCGTTTCGGGAATGGCGGAGCAGTTCACCGAATGAAAATATTGCTTGCTGCGCGTGCTCAGGAAATGGATACCCCTTGCCACCAGTTCCTTTCCCGTACCGCTCTCGCCCGTGATCAGCACCGTGGTGTTCTCCACGTTGGCCACTTTCGACATCATGCTGATGACCCGTTTCATGCCCTTGCTCTTCCCGATGAGCTGATGGCCGATGCTTTTCTGTATCTCCCCGGAGATGAGCGAGTAATTCTTTTCCAATTCCTTGTACCTGGTCTGAAGGTCGAGGTACCGGGTGGTACGCTGGATGGCCATGTTGATGTCCATCAGCCGGAACGGCTTGGGGAAGAAATCGGCGGCATCGTGGCGCATGGCCTCGATCACGCTGTTCATGTCGCCATGCCCCGAGATCATGATCACCTCGGTATCGGGGTAATTCTCCCGGATCACCTGGAGGGCCATGAGCCCGTCCATCTCCGGGAGTTTGATGTCGAGGATCACGATATGCACCTCTTTCTCCTTCAGGATGAGGAAGGCTTCAGACGGGGCGCCCGCCTTGTATACCTCGTAATTGTTCTCCGTCAGGAACTCGGAGATCTCCTCGCGCACCCGCTGCTCGTCGTCAACTACCAGAATCTTTATCTTTTCTTTCATAATTTCTCTATTCTTTCCCTTTGTTCAGGGGCATGATCACGATCACCTTCGTGTACTCATTTTCAACGCTTTCCACCTCGATCTCCCCTTTCATCTCCTTGATGATGCCGTAGGAGATCGACAACCCCAGCCCCGTTCCTGTTTCCACATCCTTCGTTGTAAAGAAGGGATCGAAGATATTGGGCAGGTGCTTTTCGGGGATGCCGGTGCCGTTGTCCCTGATCTCGGCGATCACATATTTCTCGTCGCGGTGGGTGCTGATCCGTATCTGCTTGCTGTAGGCCGGGTCGTCGGTCATCACCGATTTTTCGTCCACGGCGTACTTGGCATTCGACAGCAGGTTGAGAAAGACCTGCTCCAGCCTGAACTTGTTTCCCATGGTCAGGCACTCCTCCTGCGAGAGGTTTAACGAAATTTCTATGTTATGGTTGTGATATTGTCTTGAAATAAGCGACATGGAGTCATGGATCACCCCGTTGATGTCGACCAGGTCGTCCACCAGGTTCTTCTGGTCCCTGGAAAAAACACGCACGTGGTTGATGATCTGGCGGATCCGGTCGATGTCCTTGAAAAGGGCTTCGATCTTGTTGCGGAGGTATTCCTCCGTGACCCCGCTGATGGACAGCTTGAAGAGGATATTGTCCAGTCCCATGGAGATCCCCCCCAGGGGCTGGTTGATCTCATGGGCAATGCCGGCCGCCAGTTCGCCCATCGATTCCAGTTTGGACTTCTGGATGAGGAGCTGCTGTTGTTTTTCACGCTTTTTCAACTCCTCCTTCACCCGTTTTTCCAGGTGCAGGTTGAGTTCTTTGAGGTCGTTCTCGGCCTGGATGCGCTCCCTGATCTCCTTTTGCAGGTCGCGGGTCCGGTCCTCCACGCGTTTCTCCAGTTCCTGGTTCAGCTGCCTGAGGTTCTCTTCGGCCAGTTTTCGCTGGAGCTCCTGTTCATTCACCTTGCGCTCAAGCAGGATGGAGTGGGAGAGTTCCTCCACCAGTGCGGTGAGCTTTTTCGTTTCCACCGGCTTCAGGAGGAAATGGTTCACCCCCACCTTGATGGCCTCCATGAAATACTCGGCCTCGCCGTAAGCGGAGAGGATGACGAGCTTGACGGCCTTGTCGGTGATACGGATCCGCTCCACCATTTCCAGGCCGTCCATCACCGGCATCATGATGTCGGTGATGACCAGGTCGGGCTTATGCCTCTCAAAGGCCTCCAGGCCGGCCCTGCCATTCTCGGCGATGTACAGCCGGGCCACCATCTTGTCGAGGATCCGCTGGTAAATCGCACGCAGCAGTTCTTCATCCTCAACGAACAATACGGAAATATCCAGTTTCTCCACGCGCCTCAGGTTAGATTGGTCAGTGCTATCTGTCTGATTTTAAATAAATCCAAAAACAATATTACTATAAATATCGCTGTTGTTCCCTGTGAAATGATTTGGTTTTGCACCCATCCATGTTAATAAATAGGGACACTGCAACCTGCGTAATTTAGTATACTTGCATAAAATATTGAAGCCCGATGGAACGCATCACTATCCCGACCCTGATCCTCTTTTTCACGACCTTATGGGTCCATGGACAGCCTTACCCGAAGGACGACTTCATTGCGCCGCTGGACGTACCCCTGAAACTGTCGGGGACCTTCGGGGAGCTCCGTTCCGACCATTTCCATGCGGGCATCGACCTGAAGACCGGCGAAATGGAAGGGCTCAAGACCTATGCCATTGCCGATGGCTATGTCAGCCGCATCAAGGTGCAGGCCGGCGGTTATGGCAAGGCGCTCTACCTCACCCATCCGAACGGGTATGTATCGGTATATGCGCACCTCAGCAGGTACAACAGCATCCTCGACGATTACGTCACACGCACCCAGTACAGCCTCCGTTCCTACGAGATCGACCTCTACCCCGATGCGGGAATGTTCCCCGTGAAGCAGGGGGATGTCATCGCTTTTACCGGGAACTCGGGCAGGTCGGGCGGCCCGCACCTTCATTTCGAGATCCGTGAGGCGGGGAGCCAAATGCCCGTCAACCCCCTCCATTTCAACTTCCTGGTCACGGACAGGACCCCGCCCCTCATCAACCTGCTGAAGGTCTACCCTCATGGCCAGGGCAGCCGCATCAACGGCAGGAATACCGCCGCCGACCTCATTGCCGTCAGCAACGGATCGGTTTACAACATCAAGGGCAACGACACCGTCACCGCCTCCGGCAGCGTGCTGTTCGGCATCAATACGTACGATCCTTTCAACGGCGGGATGAACAAGAACGGGGTCTATTCCATCGACCTTTTCGTCGATGGCGAACTGGCGTACGGGCACAGGCTCGATCGTTTCTCCTTCGACGAGACCCGCTACATCAACAGCCTGATCGATTACCGGGAATACCGCACCAAAAGCCGGCGGGTGCAGCGATCCTTTGTCGACCCCAACAACAGGCTCAGCATCTACACGCAGAAGAACGAACGGGGTTTCGCGGTGGAAGCCGGCAGGAGGTACCAGGTCCGCTATGTGGTATCCGACTTCGCAGGCAACTCATCGGAGCTGGTTTTCTGGCTCAGGGGCGAGGAACGGCGGGACGGCACAGACGATAATGGCGGGGGCCACGACGGGCATGCATTCAGCTTCCGGAAGGACAATACCTTTTCGGCCGAGGGCGTCAGCCTGATGGTACCCGGCAGAGCACTCTACGACACGCTCACCTTCATCTATTCACGAAAGGAGAAACAGCCTGGCAGCTGCTCTCCCATGCATGGACTTCACAACGATTATGTGCCGCTGCACAGTTGGTGCGACCTTCGCATCGAACCTGAAGTAACAGATGAAATAAATACCGATAAATTATTAATTATCAAGATATATGATGATGGTGATCATACTCCATGCGGTGGCACGTTCAGCGGCGGTGTCGTGTCGGCCCGGATCCGCGAGTTCGGCGATTACTGCGTGGTGACCGATACGGTGGCCCCCAGGATATCCCCGGTCAACATTTCGGAGAACAAGAGCCTTCTGGCCCAGCACACCATCCAGGTGAGGATCGCCGACGACCTGTCGGGGATCGGCACCTACAACGGATACCTGAACGGGGAGTGGGTCCTCATGGAGTATGATGCGAAGAACGACCTGCTCACTTATCATTTCGACCAACATTTGCAGGATGGGGACAACCTGTTCGAGCTGGTGGTCACCGATGAACGGAACAACACGGCCACCTACCGGGCCACCCTGAAATACTGATCCTGAGAACCCATGAAGGCGCCAATCTACCAGGTGGATGCGTTTACGAGCCATCTTTTCGGCGGGAACCCTGCGGCCGTGGTCCCGCTTGAGCAATGGCCCGAAGATGTCATCCTTCAGCGAATCGCTGCCGAGAACAACCTTTCCGAGACTGCGTTCCTCGTTGCGTGCGCCGGCGGTTTCGAGCTGCGGTGGTTCACCCCCAGGGTCGAGGTCGACCTGTGCGGTCATGCCACCCTCGCGACGGCGCACATCCTTTTCGATCACCTGGGCCACCCGGGTGACATCATCCTGTTCCATACGAACCGCCACGGAGGAGGAGGTGGCGGCCCGCCAGATCTCCCTCCGGGGCGGCGAGCTTTACTGCACCATGGACGGCGCCACCGTGCTGATTCCCGGCGAGGCGAGGACCTACCTGACCGGTGAGATCCGCTGGTAGGCGGAGCCCGCCTGCGGGCCAACTCCCCTTGCAGGCCGTGCAGCCGGAGTACGTTGTTCCCAGCCCCTGAAAATTGACGGTCCTGCCGACGCGGAATTTTCGTATTATTGTAGGAACCATGGACATCGCCCAGATCCTATTGAAGTACTGGGGGTATCCCTCTTTCCGGCCCATGCAACGGGAGATCATCCTGTCGGCGCTGGAAGGGAGGGACACCCTGGCCCTCCTTCCGACAGGGGGTGGCAAATCGGTCTGCTTCCAGGTCCCTGCCCTGGCCATGGACGGGCTGTGCCTGGTGATCACACCCCTCATCGCACTGATGAAGGACCAGGTGGAGGGGCTGAAAAAGAAGAAGATCAGGGCTGCTGCCATTTATTCAGGGATGAGCAGGAACGAGATCGAAGTGGCTGTTTCCGGCGCCCGGCACGGATCGCTCAAGTTCCTCTACCTCTCTCCCGAGCGGCTGGAGACCGACCTGGTCCGGCAGAACCTGGAGCGGATGAACGTACGGCTGCTGGCCGTGGACGAGGCCCATTGCATCTCACAGTGGGGGTACGATTTCCGGCCTTCCTACCTGAACATCGCCCGGGCAAGGGAACTGCTGCCGAAGGTGCCGGTGCTGGCCCTGACAGCCACCGCCACACCCGGGGTGATCGACGACATCCAGGAAAAGTTGAAGTTCACGGACCGGAATGTCTTCCAGCAGAGCTTTGAACGAAAGAACCTGGCCTATGTAGTGCAGCAGGAGGAGAACAAAATGACCCGGCTCCTGAAGATCACAGGCAACATCAGGGGCAGCGGCATCGTGTACATGCGCAGCCGCAACCGCACCGTGGAGATCGCCGATTACCTCAACAAGCAGAAGGTCAGCGCCGATTTCTACCATGCCGGGCTCGACACCCGCACCCGGTCCCAAAAACAGGAGGCCTGGATGCAAGGAAAGACCCGGGTCATGGTCTCCACCAATGCCTTCGGCATGGGCATCGACAAACCCGATGTGAGGTTCGTGGTGCACCTCGACATCCCCGACAGCCTCGAGGCCTATTTCCAGGAGGCAGGCCGCGGCGGCCGCGACGGCAAGCAGTCGTGGGCCGCGCTCCTGTTCGACGCCACCGACCTGCTTGAGGCCCATGCCAACCTGAAGCGGCAGTTTCCCGACCTGTCGTCGATCCGGCAGGTGTACCACGCCCTCGGCAACTACTGCCGGCTCGCCATCGGAAGCGGCCGGGATGCGGCATTCGACTTCAACTTCCGGGAGTTCTGCGACAGCTACAAGATCAATCCCGCGACGGCCCGCAGCGCACTGAGGCTGCTCGAGAAAGAAGGGTATATCCTCGTCACCGACCTGCTCGACATGGAATCCAAAGCGTTCATCACGGCCAGAAAAGAGGACCTCTACAAGTTCCAGGTGGAGAACGCCAGGTACGACAAGTTCATCAAGACCCTCCTTCGCTCCTATTCAGGTCTTTTCACGGAGTTCACCGCCATCAGCGAGGAGGAGCTTGCAAAGCGGACAGGCATCGACCGGGCGGCCGTGACCAGGGCACTGGAGTCCCTTGAGAGATACGAGATCCTGAGATACAGGCCGAGGAAATCCATGCCCCAGCTCATATTCCTCACGGAGCGCATGGACGGGAAGAACATCGCCCTTTCGCCCGAGAATTATGCCCGGTTGCAGGCAAGCAGCAGCGAGCGGCTTGATGCGGTGCTGGGCTACGTCAACAACAACACCAAGTGCCGCAGCATCCAGCTCCTCTCCTATTTTGGCGAGAAGCAGAACGTCAGGTGCGGCAAATGCGATGTGTGTATCGAGCGGAACAAGATCGAGCTGAGCGAGCTGGAGTTCGACAGCGTGCTGGACCAGATCAAGCCGCTGCTGCGGGAGCGGCCGTTGACGCTCAAGGAAGTTGCACAAAAGGTAAAGGGGGTGAGCGAGGACCGGATCATCAAGGTGGTGCAATGGCTCCTCGACAACGACAAGATCAGGTACGACACTGATCGGCGACTTTCATGGAAATAGGTTGATCCCCAATTCTTTTCACATTCAATCCTTGAAAATCTCCCTGTAAAACCTTATATTTACAGGTTCCGAATCAATGCCTGAAGCCATGAAGAATCAGCTCATTCTTTGCCTGTTGACCTTACTCATTTCAGTCAATCTGGCTGCAAACCCAATTGTCCCGGAAAACCTGATCGCAGAGATCTATTTCGAAGATGAGGAATGGTACATCGCCCTGGATAACATGTTCATCGAGTTTTGGGGCATAGCGGATTTTGAGGAAGTGGTCATCACCTGCAATGCGGGCCAGTTGATGATAAAGGATGATTTCCTTCCCAATTTGCAGCAGAACTACACCATCCTGTCCAACGAGGACCTTTACGTTCCCATCCAGATCAATCGGGGCGGAGATATCATCACCACGGATCTGGAATCGTTCGAATTGACCACCTTCGAATGGAATGACCAGCTCCCCTCCCCTGTCTGCGGCCCCTTTCCGGGTCAGGGCCTCTATGTCTGGCCGGTGATGATATCGGATTGGGAGATGGAGTACTGGCTTGTTAAGAACGACAATCCCGTGACGGTCAGCGCGGGCATTGGGAACCTGGAATGTGTTGCCACCTTCGAAGGGTATGTCCTGGACCTGAACGCCAATCCCGTTGCCAATGCCAACATATTCTACATCGGGCAATCCTACATCCAATACCCCTACAACCAGTTTGACGAGCTGTGGACCGATGACGCGGGTTATTTTGAGATCGGCTTCCTGCCTGCCAGGAATTACATCATCCAGAAGATCAAAAAAGCCACTTCGACCTTTTACCTTGATACGGTCCTCTCCCTCGAGCCCGGCATCAATTATCATGAGTTCATCATTGATTACAACGTCGGTTTGACGGAAAGCGACGCACCGGCGCTAGCAAGCGTTAGGAATTTTCCGAATCCCTTCCAGGACAGGACCATCTTCAGGATTTCCCTGCCCCCGGATAAGAAAAATGTAAAGGGGCACATTACCATTTGCTCGCTGGATGGAACAACGACCTCCCTCCTTCCCCTGAGGGACATCTCCCCGAAAAGCGGCGCCCACCAGATCGAATGGGCCAGGCCAGGCGGGCTGTCAGCGGGGGAATACCTTTACTACCTGAATCTTGACGGCCGCAACGAGGCCCGGGGTAAAATGATGGTGGGACCATGAAAAGGGTCCTCCTGCTCTTTGCGGCGATCATCGCCGGCCATGTGGCCAGGGCCCAGGAATTGGAATTCTTCAGGGAAGACCTCAGTTTTACCCTGCAGGAAGATCAGTTCATTGTGGACGGATTGTATTGTTTCAGGAACAACTCCCGGGAAGAGATCCGCAAAATGCTGTTCTACCCGTTTCCCGACACAGAGTATTATGGAGAAATAAGTTTTCTGTCGATCCATGTCGCGGGTGACACCGTTTCCATGGTTTCAAGGGTGACCGATCACGGGAGTCTCTTCAAACTGATACTGCCCCCCGGCGAAGAGGCTATGTACCGGATCACCTATCATCAGCAGCTCGTGCCCCATGAAGCGCGGTACATCCTGACCTCCACCCAGGAATGGGGCAATCCGCTCGAAGAGGCCAACTACACCTTGCTTGTGCCGAAGGAGCTGTCAGTCGCCAGTTTCTCTATTGATCCTGATGCCACAGAAGAAGGTCCCGGCCATTATAAATTCGTATGGAGCAGGAAAGACTTTATGCCGCAAATCGATTTTATCTTTACATTCGTCAAACGATAAAACAGGACAATTTATCAAGCTAAATACCAATAACTTATGAAATACATTATGAGATCATTTTCAGTTCTTGCTGCCATGGTGCTGTTGACAGGCTGCCAGCAAGACGCTCCGGACATCGTCAAGAAGGCCTTTTCCGCACGTTTCGAAAGTGCCACGGATATTGAATGGGAGCAAGAGGACGACGGCTGGGAGGCAGAATTCGAAATCGGAGAGCAGGAGTTCACCTCCTTTTTTACGGCCGGGGGCGAGTGGATGGAGACCGAAACTGCCTTCGCGATCGATTCTTTGCCTGACGACGTCCTGGAGACACTATACTCCCAATACCCTGATTATGACATCATGGAGGCGGAATGGTTGGAGACTCCCGAATTCAAGGGTTACGAGGTGGAAATGGCAATCAAGGGAGATGAGGAAACGGAAATCGAGGTCCTGATCACTCCCATCGGACAGATCATGCGCAAGGAATCTGAAAATGAAACCGCAGAGGAAGCGGAGTAGCTACGTTGCCGGTGAACAGAAAGATAGGTATGATGTTTTTACCGCATAAGGCTGCCGATAAATGAGACTCCTTCCCGTTGCATTCGCACTATGCATTTTTATTTGGGGTGAGTCAACCCGTGCACAGCATGCACATGACTGCCAGGAAGCCGATGCCGCTGACCATTGCTCGGTGGGCAAATCCGCATTTTATTCCAGCCTCATCACCTCGGTCGTCAATCCCAATCCTTTGATGGCGAGTTACGATGTAAAGTTTTACAAGCTCGACATCGAAGTTTCCGACACCATTGCCAGTTTACACGGACATGCCATTGTGGGTGCTGAAGTTGCCGACAACCCTCTGGATACTTTCTCCATCGAGCTGCATAACAAGTTATCGGCCGACAGTGCCTTCCTTGATGGAATAAAGTATCCCTTCACCCATGAATCCAACAACATCTTCGTGGTGCCGTCGACACCCATCGCCCCGGGAAAACTTTTCGAGTTCAAGCTTTATTACCACACCCCGGAAGACTATACATCCGGCTACTTCAGTTCGACACAGAATCCCACTTATGGCGATTTCCGCGTAACCCAGACCTTTTCCGAGCCCTATTCGGCACATGAATGGATGCCCTGCAAACAAGAACTGAACGACAAGGCAGATTCGGTGCACATCTTCATCACGACAGACACCAGCCTGACGGCATCGGGGCCAGGGTTATTGACACAGGTCCTCCTGCCTGACGGAGAAATACGGCATGAATGGAGGTGTCACATCCCCACGGCTTATTATCTGATCTCCTTCGCCGTATCCGATTACAACACATATGACATTTACGCAAAGCCGGAGGACCTTCCGGGTGATTCCATACTCATCCAGAACCTGGTATATGATTATCCCGGTTGCCTTGAAGCCAACAAAGCCAACATCGACAACACCTCCTCCATGTTGGAGCTTCTGTCGGGCCTTTACGGGCTCTATCCGTTTCACGAAGAGAAGTACGGCCACTACATGTGGTATCCCGGCGGTTTTTCCGGCATGGAACACATCACCATGTCGGGCATGCGGTATTTCAACACCTACCTGATCTCCCACGAGCTGGGGCACTCCTGGTTCGGCAACAACGTAACCTGTGCCACCTGGTCCGACATCTGGATCAATGAGGGTTTCGCCACGTACACACAGTACCTGGTGCTTGAATATTTATATTCCAAGGCCCAGGCCGATGCACAGATGACCTCGTACATGAACTTTGTCATGCAACTGCCCGGCGGGTCGGTCTATGTGCCCCCCGGGGACCTGACCAGCGCGGGGAGGATATTCAGCACCCGCCTGAGTTACAGAAAGGGAGGGGCCCTGGTCCATATGATCCGTTACATGATGCAGGACGACTCGCTTTTTTTCAAGACCTTGCGCGATTTCCAGGAGGAATTCCGGAATAGCGTCGCCACCGGCATGGACTTCAAAACCGTTTGCGAGCACGTGACCGGCATCGATTTCACCGAATTCTTCAATGAATGGTATTTCGGGGAAGGGTTTCCCATTTACGGGCTTACCTGGTCTCAATATGGCGATTCGTTGGCATTGGAAGTCAAGCAGACCACCTCCACGGCAACAACGCCCCTTTTCCACATCCCCATGGAATACAAGGTCTATTGGGAGGGTGGCGATACCACCTTTCGGTTCGGCCAGCTTTCCAACGACACCATCTATTCCGTCATCCTACCGCACGAGGTGACCGGCATCGTCATTGATCCCGACAATTGGGTGCTCAACGGAGTGGATGCGATCATTCACAGGAAAAACCTGGACATCCATGTTTACCTTGAAGGCCCTTTTCAGGATGGCGCTTTAAAAATGACCAGTGAACCGGGTGAAGGATATCTTCCCACCACTCAGCCCTATGGGTCGTCTCCATGGAATTATCCCGGACAAGAAACAATGGCCTCCGTTCCTGAAACTATCGTCGACTGGGTGTTGCTGGAACTGCACGACACGGACGATGCCAGCCTGGTATCCTCCGGATCGCTGCTGAACAGACAGGCTGCCTTGCTTGACGAGCACGGCAGGATCCTTCAACCGGATGGTATGTCGGCTCCTTTTTTTGACGGGGAGCCCGTACATGGCCTATTTATCCGCATCCTGCACCGCAACCACCTTTCCGTGCTCTCTTCCCAACCCGTTGGCTATGCCATGGGTGCTTACATCCATGATTTCACAACCGGAGAGGAGAATGCTGCCGGTGGTGCGGGCATCAGGGAGCTCGCGCCCGGTGCATGGGGGATGGCAGCAGGTGATGTGAACGCCGACGGATCGGTGAATATGGATGACAAGGTGAATGCCTGGGAAACAGAGGCGGGCGAAAAGGGATACCTGTCCGGCGACCTCAACCTGGATGGAGAGTGCAATCACATGGACAAGAACGACCTTTGGCATCAGAACAACGGATTGAACGCTTTTGAGCCCGACTGAGCCGATCTTCGCTTCTTCCCGGCAACGATAATTCGAAATCGGCGGTAATCATTTCGGGGCAGCATTATCCATACGAATCACATCCATCACATCCATCCCGGAATCAATCGCACAGGGGGCATAGGGATTACAAACTGATCAGAACAGATAGGCCAGTGCCAGCCCGGCGAACCAGTTGCGCGGCAGTCCCGGGTAATAGTACCTGGGGGCGCTCCCCCCGAACGAAACGGCATTCACGAGCACCATGGAGGCATAATGCACATCCAGCAAGTTAAGGATGCCGGCATGGACATCGGCATGCAGCCGGCCGAACAGGGTCCTTCCAAAGCCCATTTTCAGGTTGAGCAGGCCATAGGGACCATAATACAATGAATTGTCGTCGCGGAGGGCCATCTCCCCCACATGCTGGTAATTGACATTGCCATAGAACCCGGTGCGGGAAGTCACATCCATGCCCAGGTTCAGCATGCTGGCCGGCGTTCCCGGGATGCGGTTGCCGGAATGGTCCGTTCCGTCGTTCACGAACTCCGTGAACCTGTTGTCGGCGAAGGTCGCATTGGCGAACAGCCGGACCTGCACCGACTCTTTCCTGATCATGGCATACCTCAGCAGGATCTCGGCCCCCCGGTGGGCTGCACTCCCGGCATTGAGGCCCATATACTGGTCTTCACCCACCCGCTCGGCTACCAGCAGGTCGGTGATCAGCATGGAATAGACGGCGGCATCATAATAGAGCGCTTCACCCAGCAGTTTGCCGCGCAGCCCGAGTTCGAAGTTCCAGCCCGTTTCCGGCCGTATGCCGGGGTTCACCGCGCCCTCCGGGGTGAGGGTCTCCTCCAGCGAGGGCGGGGAGAACCCATGGCTTGCATGGGCATACAGGAATTGCTGGCCGCCAAAGGCGTAACTGACGGCAAACCGGGGCGACCATACGGGGTCGAAACCATGGTCGCCGGACAGGTCTCCGTTCCTGACATAGAGGTCACGGTAGTTGTAGTCGGTAGTGTTCACATTGAGGCCGGCATGAAGGCTGATCCGGTCGGTGACCTCCAGGGCCAACTGAACGAACAGGTTCAGGTAGGTGCGGGTCTCCTCGTTGTCGCTCAGGATATCTCCGGCGGCGCGTTCCTGGTTCTCATAGGTGGACCAGGCATATTCCTCGGCATAGAACTCGCCACCCACCGCCACGGTGGTCCTCACCCCCAGGGGGCGCGCCACATGCCTCAACGTTGAGCGGAGGCCCAGGTCCCGGCTCTCCTCCTTCAGGATGTTGAATGGCCTCAGTTCATCGTTCATTCTTCGACTGCCAAAGAGGGCGGTATTCCATTCCATATTCTCACTGATGTCAAATTCATGGGAGATGCCGGCCAGGAGCCTGTCATAATCCTCGTAGCCCTGTGTCTCCGCCCACGAGGGGGCAGCTGCCCGGGGATCATCGGCAAAAGTGGCGCTGTCGACGGAGCTGGGGATGAATGCCTTCACCCTGGCGTACAGGGTGAGCAGGGAAATGGTGTGGCGCGGACCCGCAAACAGGTTCGCATATAAGAACATGCTATGCCTGTCGTAGCGGTTGTTCTCACGGTAGCCGTCGCTGTGGGTCCTGTTGTAGGAGAGGGCAACATCCCCCTTGTCGCCCGCCGCGGAGAGCGCGGTCGTATTCCGGAAAAGGCCGTAAGCGCCAATGGTGTTCCTCTGCTGCAGCTGGAAGGGCCCCTGCCCCGGGTGTCCGGGGTACAGGAGCACCGTCCCTCCCAGGCCCGAGCCATAGAGGCTGGAGGACGGCCCCTTGATCACCTCCACCCGGTCGATGAAATCGAGGTCGACATCCTCGATGGTGGTCTCGCCGGAGCCGTTGGTGAGGGGTATCTCCCTGAAGTAGGCCCGCACCTTGTTGGTGGCATAGGGCGACCTGGCCCCGATGCCCCGGATGGTGAGCCGGTTGGTGTTGAAAGTGCCGGAATGCATGAAGATACCGGGGGTGCGGTTGAGGGCCGGGACGATGATGCTGCCGTTATCCCGCTCCAGGTCGCGCCTGTCCATCATGCTCACGGGGGCCGCTGTTCGCAGCTGGGTCACCGGACCGGAGGGGACGCCCGACACCACCACCTCCTCCAGGTCATAGGGCACCGCCCGCAAGAGCACGCGCACGAACACCTGGCCGCCATCAACCTGAATGACACGGTCCTCGTAGCCCACCAGGGTAACGATGAACGCCTTGCCCCGGGGGATCGTGAAATAGCCCGTGGCATCGCTTGCTGTCCCTTCACCGGTGGTCGTGTCGACGATGCTGGCATTGCGAAGGGGTTCCAGGGTCACCTGGTCCATGACCTTCCCTGAAAGGGTGTCCTGCGCCGTGAGGGATCCTCCCACAGCGACAACAAGAAGGGGGAACAAGACCGCTATGGTATGCGTACGGAACCTCATTCCGCCGGCACGATCTTGTAGATGCGGCCCGGCCCTTCCACCTCGATGTAGATGAACCCGTCGGGGGCCTGCCTGACGTTCCGCAGCCGGCCGATGTTCCTGAGAAGCATCTCCTCCGACACCACCCGGTCGCCCTCGAGGTAGCAGAGGTTCAGGTAGCTGAAGCGGAGGGAACCGACGAGGAGATGCCCCTTCCAGGCGGGATAAAGATCGCTGGTCACGAAATCCATTCCCGAAGGGGCGATGGAGGGCACCCAGTAATGGACAGGGTCCTCCATGCCATCCTTGTGGGTCAGCTCGGTGAAGACGGTGCCATCATAGTTGATGCCGTAGGAGACCAC
>CAYLTG010000044.1:22754-24716 GCA_964386225.1 uncultured Bacteroidales bacterium | reverse complement strand
AGGTGGGTCACGAACCGGATGGTCTGCGGCCCGAAGCCGATGCCCCGCAGCCCGTCGTTTTCGAGCTTCTGCAGGAATTGCTTCTCGTTCACATCATCCTGAAGCTTGAATACCAGGATGTTGGTTTCGGTGGGCATGACTTCCCTGACATACTTTTGCACGGCCAGGACCCCTGCCAGGGCGGCGGCCCGTCGATGGTCGTCCCCGAGCCGTTCCACATGATGGTCCAGGGCATAGATGCCTGCCGCGGCGAGAAAGCCAGCCTGGCGCATGCCTCCGCCGAACACCTTGCGCACCCGGCGGGCCTGTGTGATGAACTCCTTCCTGCCGAGGAGCAGCGAGCCCACCGGCGCCCCCAGTCCTTTCGAGAGGCAGATGGAGATGGAATCAAAGCATTCGCCCACCTCCAGGGAAGATTGTCCTTTTTTCACCAGCGCATTGAAGAGCCTGGCCCCATCGAGGTGGAACGCCAGCCCGTTTTCACGGCAGGCCTTGCCGATGGCCTGCAGGTCTGCCAGCTCGTAGCAGCTGCCGCCGCCCCGGTTGGAGGTGTTCTCGGCCACCACCAGGCGGGTGAGGGGGAAGTGCGGGTCGTCGGAGGGGTTGATGTTCCGGAGGACATCCCCGGCTTTGAATCTCCCGCGGCCGCCGTGGACCAGTCGTACCGAAGCACCCGAGTTGCGGGCGATGCCGCCGCCCTCGTAGCGGTATACATGGGAGCTCTCGTCGCAGATCACCTCGTCGCCGGGCCGGGTGTGGACCTTGATGGCGATCTGGTTGGTCATGGTGCCCGACGGACAGAACAGCGCCGCCTCCATGCCGAACAGGGCTGCCGCTTTACGTTCCAGTTCGATCACGGTGGGGTCGTCCCCGAACACGTCATCGCCTACTTTGGCATCCATCATGGCTTGAAGCATCCCGGGGGTGGGGCGGGTGATGGTATCGCTGCGCAGGTCTATCATCTCTTTCATGGGTGTTGAGCTATTTGGTGTACTGGTCCATCACCCTGCCTATGGCCTCGCTGCACACGGGACAGAACTCCTGCCGGTTGCGGGTGAACATGATGCAGTCGGGGTAGGGGCGGTACAGCCCGTACTGCATGTACCCGGCACCTTCATAGGCACCTATCTTGCCTGTGTGTTCCATGTTGTCGAGGATGGTTTTCGATTCCTCCCGTTCCCGCTCGAACAGGGCTTCCACTTCCGACTCGGGCACCTTGTTGGCCCTCAGCGTGGCCCTTTCCTGCTGGATGACATAGCTGAAATTGTCGTATTTCCCCTTTTCCCAGGGCGTGGGAAGGGGTGTGTCCTCCACCACCAGGTGCTTCCACTTGAGGTTCTCCGGATCAAGCAGGGCGGTGATGTTCATCTCCCAGGGCTCCACAGTGACTTCGCCCATCTCGTAGGAGACGGAGGAGGTGTAATATTCATCGCCAAGGGCGGCCAGGTGATGACCGAACTCATGCACGAAGATGTAATCGGAGAAGCTGTTGTCCACGGCCACGGTGGCATAGAGCCGGTAGATGCCGCCCCCGCCGTAGGTCTCTTCGTTGATAAGGATGATCATGAAATCATAGGGTGCCGACGCGGCCACATCACGGATGGTGCGGTTGTCGTAGGCCAGGGCATACCGTTCCGAGTCGAAGGCGCTGTAGCTCACACTGAGGGGTGTACGCTTGAAGACGCCGGGATGGGGCCTGTTGACGCCGGACACAGCGGAGGGCGTCTCCACCGCCCGGATGTTGATGTCGTCCCTGCGCGACCTGAAAGGTTCCACGGCGAGCAACTCTTCGGAAAGGCGTGCGGCATCTTTCCTGAATTTATCCATCTCCTGTTCGGTATACCCGTCGCCAAGCATGACGATGTCGACCTTCCCGGCCGGCGGACCGTTGTCCAGTATCGTGAAAACAGGATAGGAAGCGGCATTGACGGCCGGGTTCACTTTGCGGTCGGCGGGGTCGAT
>CAYLTG010000044.1:4272-22654 GCA_964386225.1 uncultured Bacteroidales bacterium | reverse complement strand
CAGGATAGGAAGCGGCATTGACGGCCGGGTTCACTTTGCGGTCGGCGGGGTCGATACCCAGTTCCCAGATCCGCTGGAATTCATTGGCTGCATCCCGCTTGTAGAGGATGAGCGTGACCGGCTTCAGGGGCCAGGGGAATCGGACCGATTCATGGAAGGTGCCCCATTGTCTTTTGGCTTCCCCGATGGTCTGCCATTCCCCGAAGATGGAGGCATACCCGCGGCTGTAGATGGGTTTGGAAGACTCCTGGTCGATCACTTCGAAGAAATAGGGCCCCAGCCTCAGCTCATCGAGCAGGACTGTTCCGCTGCCGCCCCAGGGGCCGTCGTTCAGGATCCGGTCGGGGGCGAAATGTTCCTCGCTGGCCGTGCCCGAGTGGAAGTAATCCACCCGCATGGTGTTGTCTGTAAAAAAAGCAGCGAAGTCAGGCTGTTCAGCTTGCTGGCCAAGCACGAAAAGAACGGGCGACAAGATGGAAATCAGTGTGATCAGTCTTTTCATAACATGTTGTTTGGTCTCTACAAATGTAATGGAATTGACCGAGGAATGGGAATTAATTAGAAACCGGCACCGGTGAGGTTTAACGTATCCTTAACTTTTTTTAACTGCCCTTTAACGCTGCTGTGATGAAAGCTCCCGTATCTTTGATCAAAACTGATTTAAACCATGATCCTGCTAAGTTTCGGGAATATCGTCAAGTTTATGTTCAGCGTCCTGCTGGCGACGCTGGGCATCATCCCCTATGATGCCGTGTATGTGAATTCCGACTACCAGGCACATACGATCCGGCAAGCCCGGCTGGCGGCAAACGGCCCTCTCGCCCGGATGGAGCCCCTGCCTTTCCCGGATGACCTCATGCGGTCAGGATTGCAACAGCGCGGAGAACGGAGCATGGCCCTCATCCCTGCCCGCCGGCAGCACCCGGTCGATTGCCGGCCTGGGGCCCCGGCTCCCTGGTGTTCGCAAACCTATGTGGTGACGTGCGCTGCGGGAGACGCCATGCCCGGGAGGTTCATCCTGGTGCAGCAATTTGAAAGGGAAAAGGCGGTCATCCGGGCGGGTGGCCTCTGAGCCGCGGCCCCGTGCCGGTCAGATCCGGATCCGCACCCCCAGGGAGGTGTTGATCAGCGCGATGGTGTGCGTGTCGGTGCGGATGCCGTTCGCCGTGCGGAAGTCGAAATTCAGCTTGTCATAAAGGAGGACCCCTTCGAGCAGGATGCCCACACAGGATGATACATCCCATTGGATGCCCGCCCCGGCCTGCCAGGAGAACTTCCAGTCCCTGGCCGGTGTGATCTCGTAGTATGGCGGACCGTCAAAGAAATAGACCGGTTTGTGCAACTGGTAGGGTGTCCTTCCATACAGCAGGCCGCCCAGCAGTTTACCGGTGAAATAGAAGTTCCTCCAAACTGGCAGCTTAGTGTACCCCCCTGCCATGGCCGTGACCGTAATGAAGGGCTCTGACCGGATGGACAGGTCGGACAGGAACGGATCATTGACCACGCGTTCCCATTCCAGGGCCCCGATCCAGATGGGGTTCATGTTGAAGCCCACCGAGGCTCCCACCCCGAATTTGGGCATGAAGAACCAGGCCCCTTCGGCGTTCACTGCCAGGCCGGTCAGGGTGAAACTGCCGCTTCCCAGTTCGGTGGAGCGGAAATTGCCGTAGGGGATGGCGAACCCCGAGCTGATTCCGGCAAAGGAGGCCTTTTCCTGCGCCGGCCCGCAAATGGGCAGGAATGCGGCGACCAGGAGCAAAAGCAAATCTCTTTTCAGGTGCTTCATAAGGTCAGCAAATGTACATTATTTTTGTTCGTCCCGCATCCTCCAGCGGGCATCTTCAAAGACCAGCCTGCCGACGATCGCATCAAGATCTGCCATGGCCGTGTTGATGAACATGTCGGCCCCGGGCTTCATGTCGACCACATCGGGTTTTCGTTCCCCGGTCAGGGGATGGTCCGTGATGAGGAAGAGGCCGGGTTTTAGGAGTTGCGCCAGGGCCGGTGATTCGATGATGACGGGCTTGCTGCGGGGCAGGAGCCTGGCCAGGGCCTCGAAGGCGGCCGCCAGGTGAATGTCCTCCGCCTCCATGTAATAGACGTTCCGCGCCCCTGCCGCCACCATCCGTTCGCTGTCCTTTCCCTTTCCCTGTGCCTTTTCCAGGTAAATGTTGAAATGGCCGGTGCGCACCACGGCTTCAAGGCCGGATGTCCCCCGGTGAAAGTGCGGGCTGACCTTCACGGCGGTAATGTCATGCCCGGGGGCCAGGCGCCGGATGATGCGCACCGCCAGCCCGGTCTTCCCCGAGTTCCTGCCGGTGCCGGCGATCAGCAGCATGTTCGGCCAGGAGTCCCTGGCCGGTCCCACCTCCTTCATCGTCATAGATACGGATATTTCATGCAGACAGACCTGCTTTCCAAGCCGGGCAAAGGTAAGAAATAGGCGAAGGCATTGTAACCGAAGTTTGCTTAAAACATGATATAAATCATATTTTAGTCAGTTGAATGTCATTTCGGATCTCTTGGCCAAAAGCGTAATTTTCCGTTAGTTTGTTAACATTCCGGGTCTATAAGCGATAAGCCCGGAGGGACCTAAAACAAACAGGTATATCAGGCATAAAGATCAAGGCAGGCGGAAAGCCGGATCCAGAACGTTTTAGTCCGCAATTTCCGGTCTCCGCCGGCTCACTGATGCAGTTAGGACATATTGTTTATTGCAGCACCGGGACCTCTCCGGTTTTTCATAGGAGTTGGAGTGTTTTCCGGTTGAGATTGTCTGATTGATTTTAAGTGCTTTTGTCCCCGGGTGGTTCCGGGGACTTTTTTTTGCACTGGTGTCACCAAAGGTTGTTTTGCCGGTCGATGGAATTCGATCAAAACATGGCTAAAGTTCGAACGGCCCGATGAACTCATTCGATCCCGTACCGAAGACGTCTCCCGAGATGCAGTATTGATTGCCTGTGTGGTTAAAAAGCATGTAGAACCTTTTTTGCCCGATGTAGAATCCGATCCCTGCGCCCACTTTTTTCACTTCGAAGGGTAACCCGCCGCCGGCCCAGTCCTCAATATCTTCCACATTGTTATAGCTTCCGCCGTTGTTATTGTTGTAAAGGGAGAATTGTGTCCCATCCTTGTTGATCATATACCGGTTCGAGGGGCCAAGGTCGGTTTTCTCCCTGAACACCATGGCGCCGATCCCATTCAGGGCGAAGGGATTGTATCCCTGGGCCAATTCTCCGACGGGGGTCGGCGGGTTGCTGCTCCATGTCCCGTCCCAGCGGATGTAGGAATAATAGGCGCCAGTCATGTCCATGATCATGATCCACGGATCGTCAACATTGTTGCCATCGATGTTGCAGGCTGCACCGATGCCGCTGAAGGGTGGGGGGCCTCCACCGAGTTGGTCGATGGAGAAGGGCCCTTCAAGGGTGCCGACATTGCTTTTCAGGTATTGCTGACCATCCATGCTGATGAGGATGAATTCGGTCCCGCTGGTGGCATACGCGGCGCCCACGCCTCCGATCTTGGAGATCACGTTGCCTTTCCAGTGTGCCGTATAGGGCGGCTCGCCCCCCGGGGTCGTGGGTTCACAGTTGGTCACGTCGTATTCGGTCGCCAATTGGACAGCCACCACCTGGTTGTTGTACACACTGCGCACCACATAGCTGATGGGCACACCTGTCGCGATCGTGGTCGATTCAGCCAGCAGTTCCACCAGGTCGTTCAGTTCCGTCACCCCGATGGTGAGCAGACTGGTTGTGGCTTCCCCTCCAAAGGCCATGACCTTGATCTTCAGGTTCTCGAGGGTAGAGAGGGAGTTGGCTGATATGTCCACATTGGCCGAGTTGGTCACGCCGCTGAACGATCCCGTGATGTTGGCCTCCATCTCGGTATACGAGGAGGTCGACTCGATGAGCATGTAATAGATCCTTCCGTAGGTCACATCGGAGATGTAGGTCGCGGGATTGCCCGGCTGTACATATTTGGAAAGGTCCTGGGGTGTGACGTCCGGGGCGAAAAGGCCGGCGGTGCTGGTGGGGATGTCAAAGCTCATGGTATAGAAGCTCTGGTTCAGCTCCACGAGGATCCTGTTATAGCTTGTGTTGGAGCTGAATCCGAAGTTCCCGCTGATATCTGCGAACGCCGATTCATAATCGATGCCCAGTTGGAGGGCCAGAGCCTGTTCACTCTGCACCTGTGAGTAATTGAAGACAAAATTGGCAGGCAGGTCAGGCGGGGAGGAGGCGATGATCTGGTTCATTGCGACCTGGATGGAACTTTTTGCCACCTCGCCCACACTGAAGGCGGATGCCAGGTTTCCATTCACGAGGTCGTACGAAATGGTTCCGCCGGCCCTGTTCACGGCGATCACATCCGGTGTCGACTGCCTCAGGGATTTCCCCTGCAGCAGGCTGCCCGGGTATATGACCGAGGCATTGGGGTTGAACAGCGGAAACCCGTTGTTGCCCCCGCCCGGCGCCAGGGCGCTGTATGTAGTGGTGGTGCAGTTCCAAACCTCCCCCCCGATGATCTCGGTGGACTCATCGCTGCCGACGGTCTCCTGCGAATTCTTGACGGCGGGGAATTCCCCTCCGGTTGCGATCACATCATCAAAAGTGGTGGGCTGGTCGTCTTCTTTGGCACAGGAAAAAAGCATGGATGCCGAAAGAAGAACAATGCTTACAAGTTGCGTACGTGTTTTCATAAGAGAAGTAATTAGTAGGTTTAGTGAATCCAGCTTTGCTGAGCCGCAAAAGTAGGTGCCTCCTGGATTACAGGCAAATTGCAGGGGTGGACAAAGGGTGGACGGGGCTTAAAAAAATCAAACCTCCATCATGTATGAATGAAGATCGGCCTCATCAGGCAGGTCCAGTTTTTTTCTCAGCCGGTGCCTGGCTTTCTTGACACTTTCGGGGGAGATGTTCATGATGCCGGCCACCTCCTTTGAGTTGAGGTTCAGTTTCAGCATGGCCGAGAGCCGGAGGTCGTTGCTGGTGAGGGCCGGATGGTATTTTTTCAGTTTGTCGAGGAAGCCCTGGTGAACCTGGTCGAAATGCCGGTTGAAATTCTCCCAGTCCTTGTCGGTCCGGGCACTGCCGTTGATCAAGTGCCGCAACTTCCGGTAGCCCGACCGCTCGGTCCCGGCCGACCTGTCTTCCATGGCACGCAGCTGTTTCCTGAGGGCGTCGAGCAGTTCGTTCTTCTGGGAGATCTGCAGGGTGTGTGACGTCAGCTCGTGGTTCTTGAGGTCAAGTTCCATCCGGGCAATCTTCAGCTTCTCGCCCTCCAGCATTTTCTCCTGCTCCCGGATCAGGCGGTTGCGTTTCATCTTTTGCCGGAGGCCGGCAAGGACAAGGATGCCGAGGAGGGTGACGAGCACAAGTCCGGTTATGAGCGCACGCTGCCGGAGGGTCTGCAGCTCCAGGTCCTTGGACAGTACCTGGATCTCACTCTCCTGCAGGGCGATCCGTGCATCCTGTTTTTCCCTTTCGAAGCGGGCTTCCATCTCCTCGATCTTGGCCGTTTTATCCGCGGTGAAGATGCTGTCCTTCACCTCCATGTATTTCCTGAAGTAATCCAGGGCCCGGGCATTGTCGCCCCGGACTTCATAAGCGGTGGTGAGGCTCAGGTAGGTGTCCCTGAGGCTGGACTTCGATCCGGTCCTGTTCGCGTAGAGCAGGGCCGAATCGTACATGGGCATGGCGGCAGCATGGGCCCCCCGGGCTATGAGGACATCCCCGATCTTGCGGTACGCCATGCCCACCCTGAGGTTATCATGGATCTCACCTGCGAGTGTCAGCACTTCGGTATATTTCATTTGCGACCGTTCAAATTCACCCTTTTCCTCGTAAAGCCTGCCCTGGTTGTAAATGGCCAGCAGCAGGGTGGCATTGTTCCGGTGTTCGGCCGAAAGGGTGATGCTCTCGTCGAGCAGCGGGGCTGCCGAATCATAGTTCCCCAGGTTGATATGGATATGGGCGGCATTGTTCAGGGCCTGGGCAAGGAAAAAGTAATCGTTCATCTCCCGGTACAGCTGGGCTGCCTCCTCCAGGTTACGGAGCGCTTTCTGCTGCTTTTCCAGTGCCTGGTAATTGCTGGCCAGGTAGACAAGCCCGTCGGCATACCGCGCCTTATCACCAAGCTTTTCAAGGACTTTCAGTCCCTGTAGAAGGTATTTCTGTGCTTCGCCGTAGTTTCCCAGGTAATAGTGGATGTTACCCAGCAGCTGGAGGGATGAGGCCACCCCGTGTTCGTCGTTGGATTGGCTGCTGATCTTCAGGCTCTCTTCCGTGACAAGCATGGCTTGCACGTACTCCCCCCGGCTGTAGTGGATGATGGCTTTGTTATGCAGCATGATGCCGACCATGTTGCTCTCCCCCAGGACATCATAGATCATTTGGGCACTGTCATAATACGCCATGGCGGAATCACTGACACTTCTGTTCAGGTATCCCGATGCGATCCGCTGGAAGGCTTCGGCCCTTCCTTTCTCATAGCCGGCCCGGGTAGCGATCTTCAGGGCCTGGTCCGCATAATCCTTCGCCACGGCCTGGTCGGTGTAGGCTGTCGCCTCCCAGAGCCGGATCAGATGGCTGACGCGGGCTGTATCCGTAGTGGCCTTTTCCATTTCCGCCTTCAGGCTGTCGACCCTGTTCAGTGCCATTGAAGGGAACAGAAGAAGGAAATGGAACAGGAGCGACATGATATGGATACGCCAGTGGTTCATTTCCGTTGATGCAACGAGCTTTAGCTTTCAGTGCGGTTTGGCTAAAAGTTAAAACAACGGGGAAGGGAAATTGTTGATCCCGGCATGTACAGGGCTCGGCCCGATATCATGCCAGCCGGTGATTGATCCGGGTTACGGGAGTCCCCGCCCGGGATTGCCTGGTGATGTGAAGCCCAGGTGCCCCCGGCTGATTCCGGGGACTTTTTTGCCTGTTCCAATGCCGGTCCTCCATGCCGCTGGCTGTCCCCCTGCCAGGGTCAAAAAAATATTGACCACCGTGTCGTTATTATCCTTATTTTTGGTATGCACATGTCAGGATACCAACTAGAGCTCACCGGGTTGATATCCTGATCCTCCCGCTGTCGGTGTAGTGTTCTTCCAATGAATCTGAAATCAATCTCGTGGGAGGATTGTGCCGGGTTCATACTCCGTTATTGATCACTAAATCGCATAATCACATCCTATGAAAAGAACTCTTCTACTTTTAGTCGCGCTGATGGCTGGATGGCAATTGCTGTTCGGCCAGGCAACAATCAACTGCTACCCCGGGTCCGACGACTACCATACCGGTTCGACCAACGGGTCATCCTTTACTCAGACAAGCCTCATCAAAACGCAATCTGGCGGCGTGGAAGCCGGTTGGGCGCGGTTTGACATTTCGGGCATCCCGCTCGGATCCACGGTCCAGTCTGTGGAGCTGAACATTTACATTGCCCAGGATAACAATGCTTACTGGTACGTGATGTCGATGGAGGACGATCCCCTTCTCGGCACCGCTTCCAGCGTGTATTCCGATTGCACCGATGGCGATATCTATTCCCTCTGGCAGGGTGACTTCCCGCAGCCGGGGTGGTATGTGACCGACCTGGGCAGCCAGGCGGTTGCCGACGTCCAGGCGCAGATCGGCGACGGCTGGTTCGGCATTGCCATGTGGGAATTTGAACTGGGAGGCAGCTGGGCGATCACCTGCGACGGGTGGAACCAGCCCAACCCGCCTTACCTGGTCATCACCTACCTGGTGCCCGGCGCGCCCCTGCCCGCCCACAATCCTTACCCGCCCCACAACTCCCTGGGTGTGGATGTGAACGTGGATCTCTCCTGGGACTTCGGTGATGCCACGGAGTCATACGACCTCTATTTTGACACCCAATTCCCGCCCGTTGACATGGTGGTCAGCAATGCCCCGTCCGGTGCCACAGGAACCTATGATCCGGGTGTCATGGAGTTCACCACCACCTATTACTGGCAGGTTGTTTCCAAGAACAGTGCTGCCGAGCTGGAAACCCCCGGTCCGATCTGGAAATTCACCACCGCCTGCGATGCGTGGGAAGTGCCTATTTTCGAGGATTTCTCCGTGGTCACCATCCCGAACGTACCGTATTGCTGGACCGGCGTGGTCAACTCCTTTTCGACCTGGGCCCAGGTGGCCACCATAAACTACAACGGTTTGAACGGCGGGAACTGTGTCACCCTTTATAACTCCGATGACCCTGCTGCCGAGTTGCTGCTCATCTCGCCCATGATCGAAGGGGGAGCTTCAGGGAAGTATGTCAGTTTCTTTGGATGGGGATACGCGAATGTTTCCGTGGGAACGATCACCGATCCCGCAGATCCTTCGACCTATAACGAGATCTCGGTGGTGACCCTGTCAAACCTTTACCTCGATTACCAGGAATTCGAGGTCTTTTTCACGGGGTACTCGGGCAATGATGAGTACATAGCATTCAAATCCCTGAATAACAGCTGGTACCAGGATATTTACCTGGACAACATCCTCATCGATTTTGCACCGACATGCCCCAAGCCCAATGAGCTCACTGCTGCAGGCCCCACCACCAATTCGGTCATCCTTGACTGGACCGAGAACGGTACGGCGGAGACCTGGGAGATCGAATACGGGTATGCCGGGTTCACACCCACCGGGATCCCGATGGTCTCGGTGACCTCGCATCCCTACACCCTCGGAGGGCTTGAATCGGGAACAGAATATGATTGGTATGTGCGGGCTTTCTGCGATGATGACGATCAGAGTTACTGGTCGACGAAGGGTACCTTCGCCACCCAGTGCGAGGCCTTTGATGTGCCGGTATTCGAGTTTTTTGACAATACCGCCATACCTGAGATACCGCTCTGCTGGAGCGAACTTGTGGAATCCACATCCCCGTGGGCCTATATCGAGACCGTATCCTGGAACAGCTACTCTCCCCCGAACAGCATCGTCATATACAACAGCGATGATCCCACGGCCGAGGTGATCCTGGTATCGCCCATGCTGACAGACCCGATCAATGAGCTCTGGATCAATTTCTTCGCTTTCGGTTATGCCCCCGAGCTGATCATCGGCACCCTTTCGGACCCGACGGATGCCTCCACATTCACGGAGGTAGGTACCGTCATGCTTGATTACGATTGGCAGGAATACGAGGTCTTTTTCGGAAGTTATTCGGGCACGGACCAGTACATCGGCCTCAAGGGGGGATTTTCGGGCTGGTACCAGGACATTTACGTCGACAACATCACCATCGATCATCCGCCCACCTGTCCAAAGCCCTCCGGGCTCACCGCTTCGAACCCGACCACCACATCGGTGTGGCTTGAGTGGACTGAGAACGGGACGGCAACCACCTGGCAGATCGAATACGGCTATGCCGGGTTCACCCCCACGGGCGTGCCCACGGTGACCGTGACGGAGGATCCCTACCAACTGGGTGGACTGGAATCCGGTACAAAATACGACTGGTATGTAAGGGCTTACTGCAGTGAGGACGATCAGAGCTACTGGTCGCCCAAGGCTTCGTTCACGACGTTGTGCGAGCCCTTTGAGGTACCCGTATTCGAAGATTTCGACGATGCATTCTTGCCCGAGGTGCCGGTGTGCTGGACCCCCCTGCTGGAGACCACCTCCCAATGGGCAACCATCGAAACCATCGGCTGGAATGCCTACAGCTGGCCGAACAGCCTTTACATGTACAACAGCGATGATCCCGACGCCGAGGTGATCCTGGTCTCCCCGATGATGGTGGACCCGGTGAACGAGCTCTGGATCAATTTTTATGCGTTCGGTTATGCACCGGAGCTGATCATCGGCACCATCTCCGATCCATTTGATGCTTCCACGTTTACAGCATACGAAACGGTTAGCCTGAGCACGAGCTGGCAGGAGTTTGATGCATTTTTCGGCAATTACACCGGAACCGATGCCTTCATCGCCCTGAAAGGTGGTTTTGGAGCGTGGTACCAGGAGATGTACATCGACAACATCATCATCGACCACCTGCCGACGTGCCCGAAGCCTACAGGCCTTTCGAGTTCGGCCCCCACCACCACTTCGATTGTCCTGAACTGGACCGAGAACGGGGGCGCGACCACATGGCAGATCGAATACGGATACGAAGGATTCACCCCCCAGGGGATACCGACGATCACGGTTTACCAGGATCCATATACCCTCGAAGGGCTGGAATCGGGCACCTCTTACGACTGGTATGTCAGGGCCTACTGCAGTGAGACCGACCAGAGCTACTGGTCTTCCAAAGGATCCTTTACCACCTTGTGCGAGCCGTTCGAGGTTCCCGTATTCGAATTTTTCGACAACGCCAGCGTCCCGGAAGTGCCTGTTTGCTGGTCCCCGCTTGTGGAGACCACCTCCATGTGGGCGGGAATTGAAACCGTCACCTGGAACAGTTACAGCGCCCCCAACAGCCTCTACATGTATAACAGCGATGATCCCTCGGCAGAGATGATACTCGTTTCCCCCATGCTGACAGATCCTGCCAATGAGCTCTGGATCAATTTCTTTGCTTTCGGCTATGCGCCCCAGCTGGTCATCGGTACCCTGTCGGATCCACTGGACGCCTCCACTTTCACACCGGTCAGTACCGTGACGATCGGTACGACCTGGCAGGAGTACGAGGTGTTTTTCAGCAGTTATACCGGAACAGATCAATTCCTCGGGATTAAAGGCGGTTTTTCCGGCTGGTATCAGGAGATCTACATCGATAACATCACCATCGACCATCCCCCCACCTGTCCGAAGCCTGCAAACCTCTATGCCACGCAGGCCAGCCAGACCAGCATCATGCTCGGGTGGACCGAGAATGGGTCAGCGGATCAGTGGAACATCGAGTACGGCTTTGCCGGTTTCTCCCCCACCGGGGTGGGCAATGCCGTTGCATCTGCCAATCCTTTCCTGCTCACCGGGCTGGAGGATGGGACCCACTATGAGTTCTATGTTCAATCCGATTGCGGGGGCGGCGACCTCAGTTACTGGGTCGGGCCGCACCACTTTCAGACCCTTTGTTATCCCATCGTGCTGGCTGCAGGCGATTATTCTGAGGATTTCGAAGGTATGACGCCGCCGCTGGTGCCACCATGCATCACCATTGAAAACTCCAATTTCGACAACATTGCATGGCAAACCTCCTTCGAAAATCCCAATTCCGGCATCTCCCACATGCGGATCACCTACGGCGGCAATCTCATGGATGACTGGTTCTTTTCGGCCCCGTTGGAACTTTTGGGCGGTCAAACCTATAACGTCGTATTCTACTATGCCAGCAACAGCGAATGGTATGCCGAGAAACTGGAAGTGTTCTGGGGCGATGCCCCGGAATCGGATGCGATGATCGGCGATCCCATTTTCGATGACAACAGCATTACGACCAACGGCGTTTACGTGGAAGGCACCGCCTCGTTCACCCCTCCCGAAAACGGGGTATATTTTGTCGGATGGCATGGCTACAGTGAACCCTGGCAATGGGACCTTTACGTCGACGATATCTTCATCGAGTGGGACAACAGCCTGGTGGTCACGGCGAGCGCCGATCCTTCGGAGATCTGCCAGGGCGGGGAATCGCAGCTCAGCGGCGGTGCGGTCGGCGGCTCCGGGAACTATACTTATTCCTGGACCTCCGATCCTCCGGGATTCACTTCGAACCAGCCGAACCCTGTTGTTTCCCCGTCTGTGACGACGGATTATATACTCGAGGTGAACGACACCTTCGTGTCGATATACGACACCGTCACTGTTTTCGTGACCCAGTTGCCCGGCGTTCCGGGCACGCCAACCGGGATCACTTTCTTCTGCGCCTCATGGGGCACGGCCACCTACAGCAGTACGGGTGCCTCGGGAGCCAACTGGTACGACTGGGTGCTTTCGCCCGAAGATGCCGGGACCATGACCGGAACGGGAACATCTGTGTCGATCGACTGGACGGAGGGCTGGCTTGGGCTGGCCCAGCTCAAAGTGATCGGCATGCACGATGAATGTGCAGGACCCGAATCCGGCGCCCTCAACATCAACGTGTACCTGCCGAACGTCACCCTTGACGTGGTCGACTCGGTGGGCCTGAACTGGCAGCCCTTCGAGCTGACGGGAGGGTCTCCTTCCGGCGGCGTCTATTCGGGCCCGGGGGTTGATGACGACGGCTGGTTCGACCCGATGGTCGCCGGGATCGGCGAGCACACCATCACCTATACCTATACCGACCTCGCCGCCTGTGAGAATTCTGCGGAGGACGTGATCGTGGTTGTTCAATTCGTGGATGTCAGCGAATATCGCAATGACATCATGGTAACAGTCAACCCCAACCCCTCACAGGGCGTCTTCACCCTTACCCTGAAAAGCCCGCAGCCGGAGCAGTTCACCATCCGGATCACCAACAGCTTCGGGGAGGAGGTGCACAGGAGAGAAGGCGTGCACCTGGATGGCAGCTATACCGAAAGGATCGACCTGAGCGCATTTTCGGAAGGGCTATATTACCTTCATATTTATTCGGACCAGGTCAGCCATGTGGAAAAGATCATCCTGAAGTAGGCATGTGCCGTTATCCGTGAAAAGGCCATCCGGAAGGGTGGCCTTTTCCGTTTCGCCATGCCCTTGCCAAGGTCAGTTGAGGGAATGTCCGGCCCCTGAAATGGAAAAGCCTCCATGCGGAGGCTTTTTGATTGTGTTGCCCGACAAGGAGTCGAACCAAGAGTCTTCCCGGTCAGACCGGGATGTGTTGCCAGTTACACCATCGGGCAATGTGCGGCAAATGTATTAATTTTGATCTATTCCCGCCGCATTTATTTGTTCATTTTCGCCCAGGTGTCCTTGAGGGTCACCGTGCGGTTGAAAACGAGCTTCTCTTCCGTCGAATCGGGGTCCACGCAGAAGTAGCCCAGCCGCTGGAACTGGAATTTCTCCAGCGCCCCCGCATGACGCAGGCTGGGTTCCACCTTGCCCCTGACCACCTGCAGTGAATCGGGGTTGAGGTTGTCCTTGAAATCACCGCCTTCCTCCACTTCATCGGGGAATTCGTTCATGAACAGCCGGTCGTAGATCCGGACCTCGGCATCCCGGGCATGCCCGACAGAAACCCAGTGAAGGGTGCCCTTCACTTTCCGCGTTTCCCCGGAGCCACTTTTCGTATCGGGGTCATAGGTGCAATGGAGCTCTGTGATGTTGCCTTCCGCATCCTTTTTAAAGTCCTCGCACTTGATGATGTAAGCCCCTTTCAGGCGCACCTCCCGGCCGGGCCCCAGCCGGAAGAACTTGTTCGGCGGGTCTTCCATGAAATCGTCCCGTTCGATGTATATCTCCCGTGAGAAGGGTACGATGCGGGTCCCGGCGGCGGGGTCTTCGGGGCTGTTCTCCAGCTCGAGGTCCTCCACCAGGCCTTCCGGGTAGTTGGTGATGACCACCTTGAGGGGGTCGAGCACGGCAAAGACACGCGGCGCCACCTTGTTGAGGTGCTCCCGCACACTGAATTCCAGCAGCCCCACGTCGATCACGTTCTCCCGTTTGGCCACCCCGACACGGTCGGCGAAATTGCGGATCGACTCGGGCGTGTAGCCCCGTCTGCGGAGCCCGGAGATGGTCGGCATGCGCGGGTCGTCCCACCCCATGACATATTTCTGAGTCACCAGCTCCAGCAGCTTGCGTTTGCTCATCACCGTGTAGGAGAGGTTCAGCCGCGCGAACTCATGCTGCCGCGGCCTGTATTCCGTTTCGATCAGGTTGTCGAGGAACCAGTCGTAGAGCGGCCTGTGGATCTCGAACTCCAGGGTGCAGATGGAGTGCGTGATGCCCTCCAGGTAATCCGACTGCCCGTGGGCAAAGTCGTACATGGGGTAGATGCACCATTTGTCGCCCGTCCGGTGGTGGCGGGCATGCATGATCCTGTAGAGCACCGGGTCGCGCATGTGCATGTTGGGCGAGGCCATGTCGATCTTCGCACGCAGCACATGGGTGCCTTCCTTGAACTCGCCGTTCTTCATCCGCATGAACAGGTCGAGGTTCTCCTCCACGGACCGGTTCCTGAAGGGGCTCTCGGTCCCCGGCCGGGTGGGCACGCCGCGCTGCTCGCTGATCACGTCGGAGGGCTGGTCGTCGATGTAGGCCTTGCCGTCACGGATGAGCTTGACGGCCCATATGAACAGCTGGTCGAAATAATCCGATGCATAGAAGAGGCGGTCTTCCCAGTCGAAGCCCAGCCACCGGACATCCTCCATGATCGAGTTGACATATTCCTCCTCCTCCTTCGTGGGATTGGTGTCGTCGAAACGCAGGTTGCACTTGCCGTTGTACTTCTCCGCCAGACCGAAGTTGAGGCAGATCGACTTGGCATGGCCGATATGCAGGTAGCCGTTGGGCTCGGGCGGGAAACGCGTGTGGACGCGACCCTCGTTCTTCCCCTTGCGGATGTCCTCCTCGATGATCACCTCCAGGAAGTTCCTGGATCGCGGTTCCTTGCTTTCCGTATTCGTGTTTCCGGTGTGTTCCATGCAGGACTTGTATTTTCCGCAAAATTAACAATTTGAGAGTTCATGGAACAGTTTCGGGGTAAAATCCGGACAGAGTTTATGGAGAGGGGCCTTTGGACCTTTCGCCGTCTTACTCCAGGATCCGTTTCCTGGCCTGGTACATCTTGCGGGAGCCATAGCCGGCAGCGAAGGCCAGCAATGTGAAAAGGCCGCCGCCCAGGGATGCGCCGCCCCCGATGGGGGAGTGGCTGCCTGCAGGCTCATCGCCCCAGTTGGGAGCAGGGGGGTTCTGTCCTGGCAGAAGGAGCGGGGCTGCCGAAAGCAGCACGACGAGGATCGATCCGGTGAATGTGCGTTTCATTTCGATGGTTTTATTGGTTAATAAGGTTGGGTCCATTCCAGTGGATCCTGAAAAATTTGGTCTTATATCTCTTAATCGAAAAAAAAGGGGAATGGTTACCCGGAAACCCGGATTATTTTTAAAGGCAGCGAGGCCGCAGGCCGGGTTTCCGGCATGCGGCCCCGTTTCCGTGCAGACCTTCAGGGCTGTTGACAGGATCAGAGAGAGAAGTAGATGTTCCGGGAGGTCCTGAACCTGCTGATCAGGCGCTCCAGGATCACAAGTCCGGTGAACCCGAGTATGATGGCCACCGTGGTGCCCGACAGCTCAATGGAATCGAAAAGTCCCCTGAAGCTGTTGAATATGTTCGCGTATTCGGGCGACAGGAAAGGCTTGAAGCTTTCCGGAAGGATGCCGACCCCGAAGTAATACATGATCGAAAGGCCAAGGACGACCAGCAGTGCCATGCCGGCATAGCCCGCCCATCTCCCCAGGAGGGCCCGCTTCTCCTGAGTGGCCTCTTCGTGCTGGAGCCCTGCGATCTTGTCCATCACCCCGGCGGTGAATCCCGGTGAAGGGTCTTCCAGGCCTGCCCGCTGAAAGAGCTTCCTGAATCGAATGTCGGATCTGTCTTCTGTATCGTTCATGAGTATTGTTTTTTCAAGTTCACGGACAGGAGCTTCTGCAACTCGTTGTGCATCTTCTGCCTGATCCGGTGCAGCTTCACCTTTACGTTCGACTGCGAGAGCCCGGTGATCCCGGCGATGTCTTCCGTTTGCACATCCTGGTAGTAATATAACGTGACCAGCGTGCTTTCGTCGGGGTTCAATGCTTCGAACAGCTTCTTTATTATTGTCCGCTGCTCGTGTTCCTCCAGCCTGTCCAGGTTTTCAAAGATCTCGTCGAGGGTGTAGTTCTCCACGACGTCGGTTTCGATGGGAGCCGTTACCATTTTCTTCTTCCGGGTCTTCGAGATGGATGCGTTGTAGGCGATCCGGTACAGCCACGTGGAGAATTTCGACTCCTGCTTGAACGTAGCGAGCGACTGAAAGGCTTTCACGAAGGCATCCTGTGCGATCTCCTCCGCATCCTCCCGGTTCCGCACGATCCGGAGGGCGACGGTGAACACCATGTGCTTGTGCTTGTCGACCAGGGTGGCATATGCCTGCCGGTTCCCCTGCAGCACCTGTTCGATATAATACGCATCGCTCCGGAGTTCCATGTGCTAATATGACGTGGGTTTCTTTCTGCGGTTACAACGTCAAAGGTACGAAAATGGGGGGTTGGTTCTGTAGTCCGTCGTCATGACTTTTATTGAGCTCCAGTAATTTTCCTGCGGTGGTTTATTTAATAACATTACAACATTACGGCATTGCAATGAATAACCATCCTTCGTCGCCAGCTGACGTCCCTCGCCCATATTTACCCTATTTACCTGTTTACTCCTCACTCCCTCACGTTGAATGGTAAAATGAACCTCCACCTGTAACCGCCTCCAAAAACCTGCGTCACACGAAGTGAAAAAACTATTAACGAATATTTAAAACGCAGAAATCATGTTAGAACTAACCCCAGTACTCGTCCTCGCGATCATCTTCGGATCCATCGTCGGTATCGTATACCTGAGCATCCGTCGCAAAGAAAGAATGGCCATGATGGAGAAGGGCGTCGATCCCGCCACCTTCACAGTGCCCCACAAGCCCGGCTCCGCCGCGCTGAAATACGGCATCCTGCTGATCAGCATCGCGCTGGGCATCTTTATGGGTAAATGGCTGGCCGGCACCGAACTGTTCCAGTTCGAGGAGGAAGCGGCCTATTTCTCCATGATCTTCCTCTTCGGCGGCCTCGGCCTGGTGATCTATCATTTCATGTCCAGGAAGATGCAGCGCGATGAAAATGATCTTTTGCAAAAGTAATCCGACCAGAAACTGATTGAACGGGGCTTGCATCGTGGATACGGGCCCCGTTTTTTTTATGTTACCCGTACCTCGATTGGGGAGGGGAATTCATTTAACAACATTAAACATTACAGCATTACAATGAAAAATGGGGGAGAGGCGCTGCCTGATCCGATCCTGCATTCGCACCTGGTAAAGGTCACCCTGAGCTAGTCGAAGGGTGAGCTAGTCGAAGGGTGAGCTAGTCGAAGGGTGAGCCTGCTTTCGGCCGCACCTTAAGCAAAGGATGAAAACTCTTCACTCTTCACTCAATTGTTCTTCACTCTTCATTTTATGGGTTTCCAGGATCGAGTACCGCGGCCCGTCCGGAAAAAGCCGGCTCTCGATCAGGTGAACCTCCCGCACGGTTTCGGTTGAAATGACCCTTTCCCGGTATCTGCCGATCAGTTCGAAGAACCGTTTCTTGTTGTCAATCTTCTTGATTCTGCCCAGGGTGAGGTGAGGAACGAAGTTCTGGCGGTCCTTATTGAAGCCGATGCTTTCCACCCGGTCGAGGATCTCCTGGCCGAGTTCGATTAAGGTTGGGTTTTTTGCGATACCGATCCACACCACGCGCGGTTGGTAGGAGCTGCCGAAGATGCCGGTGCCCCGGAGCTGCAGTTCGAAGGGATTGAAATGGCCGCATATCTCCGATAAAAGTGATGTGATGGCGGGAATTCGTTCCTCTGCCGTTTCCCCGAAGAACTTGAGGGTGATGTGGATGTTGGCCGGGTCGACCCAGGTGATGCGGTCGTGACTGCAGCCCTGTTTCAGGGCGTCGAACACCTCAAAGAACCTGTCGTTGGGATGGACCTTGACCGCCGTGAAAATTCGCTTCATAAAAAATTGTCGCTCAAACTTGCCTGTAAATTTATTTTAATTTTTAACTTTGCCCCCGCAAAATCGTTCTTTGGGTTCAGATAGGCACTATGTTTCAGGTTCCTTAACCTTGAACATTCGACTTTGAACCTTGAACCAAAAAGGGGCATTAGCTCAGTTGGCTAGAGCGTTAGACTGGCAGTCTAAAGGTCAGGGGTTCGACTCCCCTATGCTCCACAAACCTAATTCAGGAGAGGACCACTCTCCTTTTTTTATGCCTTTCTATACTTACATATTGGAGTCCGAAAAGGATGGACGCTATTACTTTGGGCAGACACAGGATCTTTTGAAGAGGTTAGCCTATCACAATGCAGGAAGGTCGAAATACACCCGCTCCTTTATTCCCTGGAAAATAGTTTGTTTCAAAACATGTGATACCCGTGCTGAAGCGATGAGAATTGAAAAAAAGCTTAAAAACCTTCACAGCAAGTCCAGGGTTTTGGATTTTATAAACAGACAAGGATTTGAATCCTCGCAGATCTCTGGGTGACTTAGCTCAGTTGGTGCCGATTTTTCCAAATCTATGATTTGATGAAAAATCGAGCATCCTAGAAAATCTTACAAAATTGAAAATTTTGAGATTTTCGGGACTAGAGCGTTAGACTGGCAGTCTAAAGGTCAGGGGTGCCGATCCCGAGGAATCGGGATCGTGCATGCTCGAAAATTAACGAAAATCGCAGATTTTCTAATTTTCGGCATTCGACTCCCCTATGCTCCACAAACCTAATTCAGGAGAGGACCACTCTCCTTTTT
>CAYLTG010000044.1:0-4172 GCA_964386225.1 uncultured Bacteroidales bacterium | reverse complement strand
TTTCGGGACTAGAGCGTTAGACTGGCAGTCTAAAGGTCAGGGGTGCCGATCCCGATTTTTAGGGATCGAGCATGCACGTAAATATTAAGAAATCAAAGATTTCTATATTTTCGGCATTCGACTCCGGTATGCTCCACATAGGAAATGAGGCAGTTACAATTATATGGAATTGTAGCTGCCTTTTTATTTGCATACAATTTAGCATACAAAACCAGGGCAAACTGATGCAAAAATAGAATAGACTTATTGATTCTTTTTGTCTTTTATTTTTTCTTGCCGGCTGATATATTACCCCATACCATAAGAAATTATCAGAAAAAAAATACACTTGTCTGGGATTGACACGAGGTGTTTTTATTTATGTATCTTTATAGCATCTGAATAAAATAAATTTACTACCAGAACTTCCATTTCGCTGTTTCTTCACTGAGTTATCGTTTTGAATTTAAAAATCAACGACATCCTGATTCGCATTTAAGCGAGGATTATGCTGTTGCTGATGTAAAACTCATCCAGCCAGGCCGGATTATTTCACTTGAGGATTTAACTCTTAGAATGGACTCCCAAAATCTGTATATGACAATCAAAGAAGGAAATATAAGTTCGTCTTATTTTCTGTGCCGTTTGTGATTCATATGAACATAATGAAGAATTGTCCAGATTTGAACTTTCAACTAGCGGGATACGACAAACTTCGCCCTGCTCACCGGCTTTCCCTCCTCATGCACCACAGCCAGGTAGATGCCCGGTGCCCACGTACTGATGTTTATCACGGTTTCGTTGTCGGTGATAGCCCGCCCGTGTACCTGCTGTCCGATAGTGTTAAAGCAGGTCAGGTAAAGGTTATTCGGATTGTCCAGGGTGATGGTGATAACCCCGTTATCTGTGGGGCTAGGTTGGATGGTGAGAACGGTTGATAAATTAGACTCTATCCCAGAAGGACATGCACTAATAACTTCTTCATAATAATTGCATCCTGGTGCATTATCATAAATTACCACTACACCGTTTGTTGTTTTGATGAAGTCACAGATACTTTGAACATGACAGATGGATAGCGTTGAGTTGTAACGAACATAGAGGTCTAAAATTGATGCAGCATCAATATTATCCAAACCTGAAAGGCTGGCCAGGGTATAATTGTGTTGTACAGTAAGGAAACCTCCGATGGATGAAACCTCCATAAGTCCAGTAAGGCTTGCAAGGACCATGTTTGAAAAGATATCAAGGTCTCCACCAATGGTTGTCAATCCCTCCAATCCCGTCAAACTTGTGAGGGCATCATTGTATTCCACCACTAAGTCTCCCCCGATGGATTTCAGGCCTTCAAGGCCTGCAAGGGAAACCAGGGAATTATTGAAGACTATTTCAAAGTCATCTCCAATGGATTTCAAGCCCTCTAAACCCTTCATGCTTGTAATACCGTCCAAATGATGGATCGACAGTTTATTCCCAATATAAATAACTCCCTCCAGTCCGCTAAGGTTTGTGAGGGCTTTGTTGGAGAAAATCTTACAATGATTTCCAATGTAGGTCACCCCCCCAAGTGCCGTCAAGTTGCTGAGGTCGTCGTTGTTTGAAATTGTCAGGTTATAATAAATCGAATCCAGACTTTCAAGTCCTGAGAGACTCGTTAAGTATGTGTTTTCTAAATAAATACTGGGTATTGATGTCAGTCCTTCCAGCCCATTTAAGCTGGTGAGGGCTGAGTTGCCAAATAGCTGAAGGTAGCCCCCCAGGGTTATAAGTGACTCTAAACCATTTAGATTATTGAGAGCTGTTCCGGATATATCTAGACCTCCCCCGATAGACGTAAGTCCTGATAGCCCGGTAAGACTTGTGAGGGCATTATTGGCATTAATTTCAAGGTTTTCGCTAATAGACGTAAGTCCTTCCAGCCCAGCAAGACTCGTTAGGGAATAGTTAACATAAATACCAAGACTTCCCCCGATTGAAGTCAGATTATTCAGTCCTTCCAGACTTGTCAGGTCCGGGTTGTGACATATCACAAGATGTCCACCGATTGAGGTGAGTATATTTAATCCCTCAAGATTTGTAATGTTAGATGGATATAACCAGTCAACACCGATTCTTACATAGCCCTCAATTTCTGTACACCCTGGATAATTCACCTGGAAGTTATCGATTTCAGACTGTGTAGAAAAAGTGATGCTCTGCGGCAAACAGGAATATTGTGCGAATGACATGCACCACAGCACAGCAAGCGAACTTACAAGGATTGCTCTTGTTTTCATGGGATGTGGGAATTAAGGGTTGCGGATGTTTGGCTTCTCGGGGAATTAGGTGTCGTAAATATATGAAAATAAGACGATAAAGTCAAGAGGAATCGATGCAATCACCTTCACCTGGTTGAACCGATTTTACCGCACCACAAACTTTGCTCGTCCCACCGGTCGACCATCTTCATACACCACTGCCAGGTAAATGCCCGGAGTCCAGGTGCTGACGTTAATCACGGTCTCAGGATTGGTGATCTCCTGCTGATATACCTGTTGCCCTATGGTATTGAAACAGGCAAGGTGAATATTAGTAATGTATTTACTAAGGATTAGGGTGAAATTTCCCTGACCGGTTGGATTCGGGTGAATGGAAAGGTTAGATTTTCGCTGCTCCCCTGTCCCCCCGGAATTACACTTTGCATTTACTTCCTCGATGCTGTTGCAGCCTGTTGCATTGTTTTCGATGAAATCTGAACCGCCTGGCTCTTCCAGTTGATTGCAAACGCTTTGCACATGGCATATGGATAATTTGCCGTTGTCGAATACATACAAATTTGAGATGGATCCTGCATCAATTTTATCCAGGCCCGTCAAGCTGGTCAGGGCACCGTTGCCGCTGATCGTGATGTTTCCGTTTATGGTGTTGAGGCTTTCTAACCCGGATAAACTGACCAGGGCATCATTACCAGTAATATCAAGGTCTCCCCCGATGGAAGTCAGGCTTTCCAGTCCGATGATGCTGGTTAATGAATTGTTTCTGGAAATCTCAAGATTTCCACCGACAAAGGCAAGGCCCTCCAGACCGGATAAATTAATCAGGATATCATTGTCAATAATGGCAATGCCTCCTCCGATGGAAGTGAGGTTGCTCAATTTGGACAAACTACTCAAGTGTCCCAAACCGGCTATCAACAGGGTTCCCCCTATGGTGTTCAGGTTTTCCAGCCCGTTTAAACCCGGTAATATGAGGTAATTCCAGATAGCCAGGTCTCCCCCTATGGAGGTCACTACATTCAAACCGTTGAGGCTGGTGATATTGCCTGGTCCCTGGATGATTATGTTTCCCTGGATTTCGGTGCATCCGGGATAATCTGCCTGGAAACTGTCAACATCTGCCTGGTTAAAAAAATAATAATGTCCATAGGGCAGGCAGGGCATTGTAAAACCGCAATTCGCAGCAATTTCAGGTGGACTTTCGCAACCTGGAGCATTACCGTATATAACGACACTTCCGGAAGGATCCAATAAATAGCTGCATATTCCCTGAACATTACAGGTTGATAAAGTTGGATTGCCATTTATATAGAGTCCTCCTTCAATGTGGGATAGGTTATCCAGCCCGGACAGGCTGGTAAGGATTTCATTACCGTTAATATTAAGTACACCGCCGATGTAGTTCAGGCTTTCCAGTCCGGAGAAGCTGGTCAATCCCTCGTTTGCCCAGACCTCTACGTCCCCCCCGATGAAAGTCAGGTTTCCCAGTCCCGAAAAATTGGCGAGGGTTTCGTTATTGTTGATCAAGAGGTCTCCCCCGATCGAGGTCAGGCTTTCCAGCCCATAGAATGCGGATAGGGCATAGTTATAATAAATCGAAAAACCATTCCCGATGGAGTTCAGGTTCTGCAATCCTGAAAGGGAAGGTAAGACAAAATTGAACATAATGGTAAGCTGACCACCGATGACCGTCAGTCCCTCCAGCCCGGAAAGGCTGGTCAGGGAAGGATTACCGGCAATAAATCCATATGTCCACGATTCGATCCAACCAATGCTTAAACTGCCTCCGACTGAGGTCAATCCCGACAAACCTGCCATGCTTATCAGGGAGTCGTTATCGCCAATCCATACATCACCGCCGACAAAAATCAGGTTATCCAGACCTGTCAGATAAGTCACCTTTGTGCCCTTGATCCAAAGATCGCCCCCGATTGAAGT
>CAYLTG010000043.1:0-24872 GCA_964386225.1 uncultured Bacteroidales bacterium | reverse complement strand
AATTAACAATAAGCGGCAAATTTATAATAAATTTTTCCTTTTCTCCAACGGAATCCCTTATTTATCCGTAGTCTAAATAATTGATAACGATCAGTGTATTTAGGTTAATTAGTAAAGAATTACCTGAAATAAAACCCTCCTCCGCTGATCATCCGCATGGTTTTCTTTTTTATTGTTATAATGTTAACAATATTGCTTGTTTAACTCGGAAAGGGTGTCTAATTTCGCACCCGCATATCAGAAAAAATGACGACATGAAGGTTTTCGTATTGAATTGTGGCAGCTCCTCGATCAAATACCAGCTGATCGGGATGCCGGAGCAGGAGGTGCTGGCACGCGGGCTGGTCGAGAAGATCGGGCTGGAGGGGTCGGCGGTGATCCATACCCTGGCCGACGGTGAGAAGATCAAGTTCGAAAAGCGGATCCCTGACCATACCACCGGGATCGGCACCATCTTCGAGATCCTGACGCAGGAGGACATCGGGGTGCTTTCGGACATTGAAGAGATCGAAGCGGTGGGCCACAGGGTGGTGCACGGCGGTGAGGATTTCAGTGGCAGCGTGCCCATCACCGCCGAGGTGATCCGGGCCATGGAGCACAACATCGACCTGGCTCCGCTGCACAACCCGCCCAACCTGCAAGGCATCTATGCGATCAACGAACTGCTCCCGCGGGTCCCGCAGGTGGGTGTCTTCGACACGGCCTTCCACCAGACCATGCCCGACTACGCATACCTGTACGGCCTTCCATACGAACTTTACAAGAAATATAAGATCCGGAAATACGGATTCCATGGCACCAGCCACAAGTACGTCGCCTATAAGGCCTGTGAGCACCTGGGCCTTGACATCCGGCGCACCCGCCTTGTCACCTGCCACCTGGGGAACGGCTCCTCCATCGCCGCGGTGAAGGATGGGGTGTCTGTCGACACGTCAATGGGGCTCACCCCGAATGAAGGGCTGATCATGGGCACCCGCCTGGGCGATGTGGATGCCGGCGCCCTCCTCTTCCTGGCGGCCAAGGAGGACCTGAGCATCAAAGAGATGAACGCACTCATCAACAAGGAGAGCGGGGTCCTGGGCATCTCGGGCGTTTCCCCCGACATGCGCGAACTGGAAGAGGCCGCCGCCAACGGGCATGAAAGGTCGCAGCTGGCCCTCAACATGTTCCACTACAGGGTGCGGAAATATATCGGCGCCTATGCGGCGGTGATGGGCGGCATGGATGTGGTCGTCTTCACAGGCGGCATCGGGGAGAACGGCGACGAGACCCGTGCCGCGATCTGCAGCGACTTCGAATTCCTCGGGCTGGAGCTCGACCCCGACAGGAACAGGGGGCTCAGGTCGAAAGCCGCCGTGATCTCCAGGGACGGCTCCCCCGTGAAAGTCGTGGTGATGCCCACGAACGAGGAACTGGCCATCGCCATCGACACGTTTGAACTGACGGGCAGGTCGTGACCTGTCAGAATGCCGCCACCAACCTGATGTTAAGCTGCCTGGGGGTCAGGTAGTTGGGCACTGCATACTGCCTTCCGTAAATATCGGTCACCCAGATGTACGACACGGTGTTGTTCACCTGCAGCAGGTTGAGGACCTCGGCGGATATCCACATGGACTTAAAGAAGCGGAACGGGTTCCTGGGGCCGAATGTGGTCAGGTCGCCGATGATCTCCTTGGAGAACCCGATATCGACACGACGGTAGGGCGGCATGCGCAGGGTGTGCTGGTACTTGGGCGAATTGGGAGGCCCGAAGGGCAGGCTGCTCCCGAAGGTAAGCGTGAGCGACATCTTGTAGGAGGGGTTCCTCGGCAGGTAGTCCTGGAAGAACAGGCTGAAGTTGACCCGCTGGTCGGTCGGCCGCGGGATATAACCGGGCTCCACCCTGTTGCCTTCCCCATCGTAATAGAAATCGCCGATGATGTCCTCCCGGGTGCCCATCACCGACAGGCTGGCCCAGCTCTCGATCCCGCGCACGAACTCCCCGCTCACCTTCATGTCGATGCCGGCGGCATACCCTTTTGACCGTAGAAAGGAATAGTACCGGATCCGGACGTTATCGATGAGGTAGGGGACCAGGTTGCCCAGGTATTTGTAATACACTTCGGTGACGAACTTGAAGGGCCTGCCCCAGGCCTGGAAGTTGAGGTCGCCGGCGGCCACCACATGGAAGGACGACTGGGCCTTCTGGCCGGTGTTGATGGTGCCGTCGAGGTCCTTCAGCTCGCGGTAGAAGGGCGGCTGGTAATACATCCCGGCCGACAGCCTGAAAAGGATATCGCGCTCCCATTCGGGCTTGTAGGAGAGCGTGGCGCGCGGGCTCACCACCAGCTGCCGGTTGTAGTCCCAGTAATTGGCCCGCATGCCGAGGGTGAACGATACCCTGGAGTCGTTGATGACGCCCCACGAATTCTGCACGAAGGCAGTATACCGGTTGGAGGTGATGGCGGCCGAAGTGCGGATGAGCTGGTAGAGTTCGAAAGGAATGTAAGGTTGTGCCGAAGGATCGGCATAACCGACCGAATCGGCGGGTCGCGGAAGGGAATAGCCGGCCGAGTCGATGAGGATCCACTCGTTCATGCGGTCGTCGATCTCCTCGTGCTGGAACTTGACGCCCCATTGCAGGAGGCTGCCGTCGAGCTCCGTCGCCCCCCGGTGCGCCAGGTTGAACACCCCCACGTTGAGCTCGTTGCGGGCATGGGTGAGTTCGGCACCCACCGACTGTGACTCAACGACATCGCCGAAATTCTCGCTGGCGAGGTTCGACTCGATGTCGCCGATCCAGTATTGGCCCAGCACGTCGTAGGTCTCGCTCTCTTCCGAATTGTACCCCGAGGCGATCAGCTTGAGCCGCGTATCGGAATTGGGCCTGTAGGTGAGCGTAAGGCCGCCCAGGTAGGTCTGGTACCTGTCCACTTCCTGGCCGTCGAAATAGATCGTAAGCCGTTTGGCCTGGTTGACGGTGCCGAAGTCGGTCTCCCGGCTCTCGGGAACCAGCCTGTATTTATTGCTGGCGATGTTGCCCAGGAAGGAAACCTCCAGCTTGTCGGTGAGGTCATAGGTGAACAGTCCCTGGACGTCGAGGAAGCTGGGGCGGTAGTCCCCCCTCGTTTCCAGGGCATTGAGGATGTACTGGTTGCTTTTGTAACGCACCCCCATGAGGTAGGTGAATTTCTTCTTGTTCATGGTCCCCTCCAGGTGGACCGCCCCCCCCAGCAGGCTGGCGGAAAAAGAGCCGCCGAACTCGGTGGGCTTGCGGTACTGGAGATCCAGGACAGACGACATCTTATCGCCGTATTTGGCCTCGAAGCCTCCGGCCGAGAAAAGCAGGGAGGCGGTAAGGTCCGAATTGACGAAACTGAGTCCTTCCTGCTGACCCGAGCGGACAAGGAAAGGGCGGTAGATCTCGATGTCATTGACATAGACCAGGTTCTCGTCGAAGTTGCCGCCCCGTACCGAATACTGGGAGCTGAGCTCATTGCTGGAGGAGACGCCGATCTCGGTCTTCAGCAGGCTGATGAGGCCGTCGGAGGCCGATACCACCCGGGTGGCCAGCTTGGGATCGATGCGTTGCAGGTTGGTGGTCCGGATCTGCTCGTCGGCGATCTCCACCTGCGGGAGGACGGTGGAGGTGCTTTTCAACGTCCGGTTGATCTCCTTCCGTTCCCCAACGGAAAGGTTGACCAGTTCCACCGCTTTCTCGTATCCGACGAAGGAATAACCGATATAAACATCCTTGTTGGCGGGGACCTCCAGCTGGTAGCGGCCGCGGGCATCGGTGGAGGTGCCACCGGGCAGGCCCGAGATGGCGACGTTGACCAGCTCCAGCGGCCTTCCCTTTTCGTCAGAGATCGTCCCATAGACGACGGCACGCTCCTGGGCCAATGATGAGAAAAAGGTGCTGATGAAGGTGACCAACAAAAACAATCGCATCCGATCCGGTTTTAATGCCTGCAAAGATCAATCTTTTTTTCTTTTGAACTTCCCTTCTTTCCAGGCCTTTATGAATTCGGCCCAGGCGAAGGGGTTCAGGATCGTGATGGGCTGGGTCTGGCCGATGTAGTATAGCCTGTCCTGCTGCAACTGCATGGAGTTCCGAAAATTCATGCTTCCGTCCATGGGGTATTTCGCCGCCATCTCCCTGATCTTGGCCCCTTCGAGGTTGCGGCGCGCCCGTTCGTAATCGTCGTCGGGCACGTCGAAGGAGAGGAAGTGCTCCTTGAAATCCTCCCGCGAAGGCCATGGATAGATAACGGTCTGGGGCAGCAGTATGGTATCGGCCGACATGACCTGGATGAGGGAATACCGGTCGGCGGAGATGGTGTCGGGGATGACGAACTGGACCCTTTTGAAGCCCATGGCCGAAAACACGATGGTGTCATGCTTCCGGGCAACAAAGGAAAAATACCCGTAATAATCGGCCACGGTGCCCCGCCAAGTGTTCTTGATCACGATGTTGGTAAAGGAAACGGGGCTGATGCTGTCGCCGGTGACCACGATGCCCGAGAACTGGACATAGGGGTTCTCCTCAACCTGGGCTGCCAGGCCGCTGTGGAGAGCAATGACCAGAAGGAGAAGCGCGGAAATGTTCTTCAGCATCACACAAAAATAACCCTAATTGCAGAATCCCTGCGTTAATTTTTGTTAACGAATTGATTGTCATAAAATTTCGGAAGCAGTACTAAAAAAAAATGCTGTCGCCTGCGACGACAGCATCTCTGGAGGATATCTTTCGGGGATTACTTGTAAAATCCTTTTTCTTTGGCTTCCTGAAGGGCTGCGGTGATCCCCTTCTTGTTGATGGTCCGGATACCGGAGGCCGAAACCTTGAGGGTCACGTATTTGTCCTCTTCCGGGATGTAGAACTTCTTTTTCTGGAGATTGGGATAGAACCTCCGCTTTGTTTTGTTGTTCGCATGGGAAACGTGATTCCCCACCATCATTTTCTTACCGGTTATCTGACATGTGTTTGCCATGACTGTACTGTTTTCTGATTATCATTTTCAAAAAGGAGTGCAAAGAACGGAATTATTTTTGAAATATTCAAAAGTATTTTGGATTTTTTACCGAACCCCACTTTCATTCACAAGAATCAATGATCGAGACCATTTCAGAAGCTGATCCCGGGCCTTCACCTGTCAAACAAGTAACCGGGCGGCCCTGAGCGCGAGCGTTCTTTGGGCCAGTCAGTCTTGATTGCATTGGTCCTTCGCAAAGGCACTTCTCTTATATAAAAAACTGGATCACAACCGAATTGCCAATCCTGAATTGTGGGATGAAAAGGAAACAGTTTATTACCCCCAGTTAGGAATACTGATCATTGGTCCGGGTGTCAGGATATTTCGAAATAGGCTGCTTTTCAATTTGACCGACAAATGCCAATCAGCGAACGAGGTCCTACCTGATCAAATCCAAATGGTCGGTGGCGAGTGTGATCCTGCAGGGCAGGAACCCCGCCGGGTCCCCGTCGAATTCCACCTCCTGAATCACCTGGGGTGCATCCATGGCGAGCTCCCGGCACCAGGTAACCTCCAGGTAGGGGGTGTTGGCGAACGGCCTTCCCGAATACACCTTCCTGAGCAGGGGGATGACCCGGGCCGCATGCAGGTCCTTTACCGTCATGAGGTAGAACATCCCGGCCTTTCCGGCATTGCTGTTCGCCATCCGTATGCCGGAGGCGATGTAGGGTGTCAGCCCCACCGACATGTTGACCATCCGGCGGACCGTCCTTTCCTTTCCATCGATGGAAAAAGACACGGTGCCCGGCCTGTAGCGCACCAGGGTGATCAGCAAGGATAGCAGGGTCCCCGAAAAATCCCCCAGGTACTTCCGTATCCCGCCGTTGGCCCTGCGGGCCAGCTCGGCACCCAGCCCGATGTTGGCGCAGCATCCGAAATAGCGGACCATTTCTTTTGTCCCTTCCCCTGCTTCCCCGGCTGATTGCCGCAATTGAAGACGGATCCTCCCCACGGGGATCTGAATGGTCTCCGGGTCCATGAGTCGCGCCACCGCTTCCTCGTGCCGCAGCGGTATGCCGTAGCTCCGGCAGAAATCGGGGCTGGTGCCGGTATAGATCACCCCGAACCGGGCCCGGGAAATGCGGTTTCCCTCCTCGTCATAAAACCCGTTGATCACCCCGTTGATGGTGCCGTCGCCGCCGACGGCCACGATGGCGTCATACCCCTTTTCGTTGGCCATCCTCGAAAGTGCGCGGGCGTCGTCCATGCTCGCGGTCATTTCGGAGTCATAGGGTATCCCGGCCTTCAGCAGCAGCTGCTCCAGGCGGTCGAACCGCCGGCTGCTGCGGCCCGAATGGGACCCGGGGTTCATGACGAGGAAATAGTTCATGGCGCGGTCACCTTCAATTCCTGGAACACTTCCTGCGCCTTGCGGATGGTCCCCTCCGACAGGTTGGCCCCGGCGATGAGGCGGATCCTCCCTTCGTTCCTGGGGACGGAAGGATAAATGAAGGGGGTGGACAGGATGTGGTTCCTGTAGAGCTCCCGGGCCAGCACCAGCGTCTCAAGCGACCCGCCCGCCCGGATGGAGACGATGGGCGTTTCGCTGTCGCACAGGTTGAACCCGCCCGACCTCAGGGCGCCGGCCACCGCCCCGGTGTTGTGCCACAGCCGCCTGCTGAGGGCGGGGAACTCGTCACCGATGATCTCCAGCACCTTTTCGATCCCGGCCAGCGCCACCGGCAGAATGGAGGTAGAATAGACCAGGTGCGAGCTGTAGTAGCGCAGGTAGTCGATGAGCGAGCGCTTCCCGCACACGACCCCGCCGGCATTGGCCAGTGCCTTGCCCAGGGATGCGGTGTAGATCCCCTGGAAATCGGTGATCCCCGCATGTTCCAGGATCCCTTTCCCGGATGAGCCCAGGACGCCGATGCCATGGGAGTCGTCGATCACCGGCAACGCCCCGTAGCGCTCGCAGAGCTCAACGATCCCCCGGAAGGGGGCGATGGCACCCTCGGTGGAGAAGACCGATTCGGTGACCACGAACACCTGCCGGTACTTGCCCAGCTTGCGTAACACCTTTTCCAGGTGGCCGAGGTCGTTGTGGAGGAACGGCCAGATCTTGCAGCCGGCCGCCCGCACCCCTTCGATGAGGGAGGAGTGTGCATTCCGGTCGATGACGGCAATGTCCTCCCTGCCAGCAATGGCCGGGAAAAGACCATTGTTGGCCTGGTAGCAGGAGGGGTAGATGAGGCTGGCCTCCATCCCCGCAAAATCCGAAAGTCTGCGCTCCAAACGATGATATAATTCGGTATACCCCGAGGCGATCGGCGTGGCACACATGGATGCCCCATAGCGGTCGAGGGCTTCATGGCAGGCCGCCTTGAGCCGCGGGTCATTGGCCAGGCCCAGGTAGTTGTTGGAGGCCAGGTCGATGAACCGGCTTCCTCCGATCTCCAGGGTCTCATCCAGGCCGCTGTGCACCACCGGGTAATAGGGATTGAAGGAGGCCTGCTCCACAAGGCTCATGTCGAGCCTGAAACGGTCATAAAAGTTGTTCGTTTTCATGGCTTCAGGCGCTTACCGAAAGAAGGTCCTCCAATCGCCTGACCACGTCTCCGACCGTTCTCAGGTGCTCGAGGTGCTCCTCTTCCACGATGATGGAAAACTCATCTTCCAGGGTATTGACGATCATCAGCATGTCGAACGAGTCGATCCCCAGGTCACGGACCAGGTCCATGTCGTCGTGGATCGGGCCTTTCCACTGGATGTTCTCCCGGATAGCTTCGATTACTTTCTCTCTGATTTTCATGGCTTTAGTTTTTATAGCATTTCGTTTCGAATGGTGTGTCGCACATGATTGCGCAATAGTTGCAGTTGCAACATTTGGATACATAGTCCTCCGCAGTTTCCAACTTGAGCGCGAAATCGGGTTCGGCCAGGAAGGGCCGCGAGCAACTGACGAAATCGATCCCGTCAGCAACGATGGCCTTTCTGATCCCGGATCCCGTGCGGAACCCTCCGACGGAGATCACGGGATGGCGGGTATGTTCTTTGGCTGTTTTGGCATATTCAAGGTTATACATGGGTGTGAAGGGCTTGAGGCGGCTGCGGTAGTAGGGGAAGAAGAAAGCGCGTTCCAGTCTTTTTCTCATCCGGCCCTTGTCCTTGAAGAAAGGGTTGTGTTTGAGGATCAGGGATGCCGGGAAATCTCCCCGGAATATGCTCAGGGCGTAGTCCATGGTCCCGTAGCTGACCTCGATGGCGTCGACGGGCTGCCGGTCAAGGAACCTGATGAGGTTCACGAACTGATGCCGCGTAAAACGGTCGAAATAATCGTCGCCGCCGCTCACCTTGACAAGCAGCGGAAAGTCCCTGCCACAGCGGTTCCGCGTATGCCGGATGACCCGTTCCAGGAACCGGGTGCCGATGCGCTCCAGTTTGTCGGCCCCAAACTCATCCCTGCGCCTGTTGACCGACGACAGGATAAACTGGTGCGCCAGGTAGCCGTGGGCGGCATGGACCTGAACGCCGTCGAACCCGGATTCCCGGGCCAGGGCAGCCGACTCCCCGAACCGGGCGGCTGCCGCCTCCACTTCCTTCTTTTCGAGCTGCCGGGGCTTCTCCCTGAAATAGGGGGACCTGTTCGGGGAAACGCCGACCACTTCATGACCTGTGACCGCACGCAGTGTCTGCCTCCCGGCATGGGCCAGCTGAAGGAAGATCCTGCCGCCGTTGCCGTGGACACGCTCCGTCACCTTCCTGAAAGCGGGCACCTTCGCGGTACTGTCCATGCCCGCCTGGCCGGGCTGCATGGCCCTGCCTTCCTCCGACACATATGCAAAGCCGGTGATGATGGCCCCCATCCCGCCCCGGGAAAGGCGGTCGTAGAAGGCAGCATATTCCTCGCCCGGGGATCCTCCGGCATCGCAAAGGCCCTCGTAGGTGGCCGACCGGATGATCCGGTTCCCAAGCTGGCAGTTCCCGATGTTGGCTTTCTCAAAGACTTCCATGGCATTCAGGCTTTGATGTTGGTGTGCATGTTGAAAAGGAAGCCGACGAACACATACGACAGCAGAAATAGGACAAGCCCGAGCACCGGGTTGAACAGGGCGATGATGGTCGCCTGTCCGCAGGTGCAGGCCCTGAAGTTGGTCACCAGCGAGTAATAGGTCATCTCCCCTACCGGGTTCTTGTAATAGAGCACGCCGGTCCATACCTGGAGGAAGATGGTCATGAACCCGAGGATAATGAAGATGTCGTTCAACTTGATCTGGAAGGCCTCGAACCCATAGTACCCTGCCAGGAACAAGATGGAGGGAAGGAACGAGGCGGCAATGGCGATGTACTTGTTCTTTTCAAGTCCGAATTTGACCACGATGGTGTTCTTGCCGGCCAGCTTGTCGCCCTTGTAATCCTTGAAATAGGTGTAGTAGGTCATCAGGCCGTTGATGACGGCGATGAACGACAGGGCACTGACCCTGCTCCGGGTGAAGTAGATCTCCATGGGGCCGGAGGCAAAGAACCCGAACAGCCCGCACATGCTGATCATCACGCCGAACACGATGTTGCCCCACAACCCATGCCCCTTGGCATATTCATACAGGACGTTGAGGAAGGCACCGATCACCAGGGGGATGACGGCTACGGGCTCGAGGTAGAACCAGGTGACGAAAAGGATGGCCGTCATGAGGAACATCGAGACCCTGAGCGCCTTGAAGGGCGGAAGCTCGCCCGTCACCATGGGCCGCTGCGGGGCATTGACCTTGTCCTCCCTGTACCCGAGGAAATCGTTGATGATCTGGTTGATGCCCCATGCCAGGAAGAGGATGACAAGGATGACGATCTGCTTTTCGAGCGGCGTGGGCACCTCCACGGTGCGCACCAGTCCGGACGTTCCGCGCGGCCCTTCCGAATGGGCGATGAACTGGTAGAACGATACGCCCACCCACCCGGCAATGCCGGTGACGAACGAGTAATAGAGTCGCATGGACTTGACATAGGCCCTGACGAAGGTGGCCAGGCCCACTTTTTTGCGTATTGCTGGCAGTGCGATCATAGCTTCACCACTTTTTCATAAAAATCGGCCGGCTGTCCCCGGTCCCAGTCTCGGTATACATCCTTCGAGAGATCCGCGGGCAGGGGCAGCGAATCCAGGCCGTTCTTCTTGTAAAGCTCCAGAATCTTCCCGGAATATTTCTCGCACAGGAGGCAGTTGCCCGGAACCTGGAATTGACTTCGCATCCGCGCGTAGATCTCCTCGAACGGCTCGTCCTTCACATTCCCGAATGAGATGTTGAGGAACTCACAGGGCTGGACGTCGCCTTTGGCATTGAGATAGAACCTGTCGGTGCCGCCTGCCGTGCAGCCAAACAGGTCGGGGCCTTCTTCCTGGAGCATGCACGAGATGAAAGGGTATCCCTTTTTGTCCTTACCCAGGTTGTAAGCGGCCACCTTATCTCTGACCAGTTGCTGATCGGCCTCCGTGAAGTGGTCGGCGCCGGATTCGAGCCATCCCCCTGCCGGCTTGGGTTTGATGAGCTGGAGGAGGGCCCCGTTGAAGGCGGCGGCCTGGTCCATGATCTTCTCAAAGGTGCCGTCGTAGAAGTCGGGCTTGAGCAAACAGGAGTTGAACATGACGGCGATGCCGGCCTCATGGCACAGTTCAATGCCCCTGGCCAGCGTCTGCCATGCATCGTCCCTTGCCATGAACTGGTTCAGTTTCCGGGGTTCGTTGGTATGCAGCGAAAACATGATCCCGATCAGGTTCTTGTTCCTGCGGAGGAGTTGCAGCTTGTCGCGCGTCATGCCATCTCCTGTTGAGTTGATCAGTATCTCGGACCGGTCGCCGATGGCATTGCACACGGCCATCAGACGGTCGAAGACCAGGAAGGGCTCCCCGCCTTCGATATTGAAAAAGGCGATGCCCTGGTCCTGCATCTTTTTGACCGCATCCACCACGTATTCGATCGGGATGTCCTTTCCGCGGTCGTACTTCTGGTAGCAATGATCACAGCGGAAACGGCAGGCTGAGGTGATGGAGACAAGGGCCGACACGCAGGGCATTTTCCCGCTGAAGGAATTCACCTTGCTGCAGGCCCGGAAAAAGGCCCGTGTCGGGTAGGCCGGCACATAGAGGTTGATCTTGATCGTGTTGCCGATCCGCACATATTTGTTGTGCTTCATCTTCGAAAGGAAGAACAGCAGCCTCCTCAGGAAGCGGATGAAATGGCGGGGTTCGATCTCCCCGGCCAGCAGGCGGCCGGTGAAATGGAACAGCACCCCCAGCTTGATCCGCTGGTTCACGATCCATTTACGGGTTCCGGTGATGGTCCTTATCGTTGTCATGGTCTTGATTTTATGAGCTTGTTATCGCTGTACCACTTTACGGTCCTGGCAATCCCTTCGCGAAGGGGCATTTCGGCGGTGAACCCGAGCATTTCCCGGGCCCTGGCCGTACCGTAGGCGATGTTGTCGTACATCATGTTCACCCGGCTTCGGGAAAGGAGCGGTGGCTTGCGGGTCCGGAAAAGCTCCGCCGCCAGTTCCATCAGCAACCCGATGGGATACACGAACGGCCTGGGCACGTTCACGGGTTTCCGGATACCCATTTCGCTGCAAAAGAGCGCATAGATGTCGGCCATCCGGTCAACCTGACCATTCCCGATGAGGATTCGGTGCACGCCGGCAAGTCGCTTGAGATACGCGAGGTAGTAAGCCCTTGCCAGGTCACCGGCGTAGACCACATGAAAATGGTTCCTGCTGGATCCGGGAAAGAAGGGCATGCCGCCGCCAACCACCTTCATGTACTCGTAGAAACCGGATGAGAATTCCCTTTCGCCATATACCCATACGGGCTCGATCACGGTGAGGTCCATGTGGTGGTCCCGGGCATGGTCCATGGCCTCGCGTGTGGCCATGTGCTTGGTGATGCGGTAGAAATTGAGCCGGTTCGGGATCACCCTCTCCAGGAAATAACGGTAGCGGGGGTTATCGGGCGACCGCTCGTCCTTGACCTGCGGGCTGTCCTCCTCCCCGTAACTGGCGCTGCTGCCTGTGACGATGGCCCCGGTGATGCCGGCTTCGGATGCGGCCTGCAGGATATTTCTGGTGCCGGTCACATTGATATCGTAGAACGCCCGGTACCCCGACCAGTCGTTCACCAGTCCAGCCGTATGCACCACGAAACCGGTCTCCCTCACGGCCCGGACCAGGGAATCCCGGTCGAGCAGGTCAATGAAGCTGATCCTTACCGGCAGGGTCCTGAGATGGGCGATATTGCTGTTCCTGCGGACTCCGCAGATCACCTCCACCCCCTGACTGGAAAAATACTCGGCCACATGGCTCCCGATGAACCCGGTGGCACCTGTGAGGAAAACCGGCATGGCATTCAGGGGTTTCATGGCACTGGGGTTTACGAACAAAGTTATACCACGGGAAGCCCTTTCAGAAACGGATTTCTGCAAGGAGCGAGGTTGCGTTGCAAGGAATCACGGAAGCTGGGGCGAATCGCCCGCCCGGGTGCAGATATTGCAATTCAGGGGCGGCAGGGTGCGGCCCTGCGGGAATTTTGCCAGAAAAAGAGTGTTATCATGCCGGAATCCGTAAAAAAACCGGTGGTTCTTCCAACCTCCCCTCATATGCTGAGGCGACCCAGCAACAGCGCCGCGTTGTGCCCCCCGAAACCGTAGGAGGTGGAGAGGGCGACCGAAATATCGGCGTCCATGGGCTCCGTGGCCAGGTTCAGGTCGTCGAAGACATTGTGTGCGACGTTGCGGTGCACTTTCGAGTGCCGGATGGAGAGGGCGGCAACGGCAGCTTCGATGGCGCCCGAGGCCCCGATGGTGTGGCCGAGCGTCCCCTTGGTGGAATTGATGACCGGCTGTTGGCTGCGGTCGCCAAAGAGCTCAACCAGGAGGGCCCGTTCGAACTCATCGTTGAGTGTTGTGGCCGTGCCGTGGGTATTCACATAGTCCACACGTCGGCCGGCCATGACCTTGCGGACCATCTTCTTGATCTGGGTGCCGGAGGGCTCGATCTGCACAAGGTTGAAAGCGTCGCTGCTGGATTCATAGCCGAGGACCTCGCAGTAGATGGGGGCATTTCGCTGCAGGGCCTTGTCCATGCGTTCAAGGATGAGGATGCAGCCACCTCCTTCCGCGAAGAGGAACCCGCTCCGGTCCCTGGAGAAGGGCAAGGGGTAGCCGTCGTCGGAACGGGTCAGCGTGCCCAGGGTGTCGAATCCCCGCATGACGGTGCCGGAACTGTCCTGCAGGCACTCCACCCCGCCTGTGACCGCCCTGTCGGAATAACCGTCGCGTATCTTCCGGAAGGCCTCGCCGATGGCATAGGTCCCGGAAGCGCAGGAGGTGTTCAGGGTGAAGGTCTCGCCGTTGAGCCCGTATTGAATGGAGATCCAGCACGACGGGGAGTCGGGCATCACGGAGGGGATCACCATGCGGTTGAACCGGGGCCCGTAATTGTACTTTTGCAGGAGGTCCTGCTGCCCGGCCAGGGCATGGGTGGCGAAGGCCTCGAACCCCGCCTTCATCGTGCAGATGCCGTTGCCGAGCACCACGATGGTTCGCCCGGCATCCTCTTCCGGGAACCGGAGCTCGCCTTCCTGATCGAACCCGGCATCTTCCATGGCCAGTTTCGTCCCCACCAGGGCCACCCTGGAGGTGGCCTCCATCAGAATGTTCATCCGCGACGGAAATCCGAAAGATTCAAGCGAGAACTCGGGGAACGGCACGTAGTGCCTCGACCGAAAGGTATAACCGGCCTCAAAGGCCTCCGGTATGGGCCTGATGTCGGCCTTGTCGGCAAGAAGGTTCTTCCAGAACTCATCGCGGCCGATCCCGATGGAGGTTACGGGGCCGATGCCGGTGATCACAACGCGTTTATCCAGTTCCTGAGGCATGGTCAATGTAATTTGTCAGGTCGTTAAGGTAATCCTCTAGATGCCCGTAACCTCTTGCAGAAATATTAAAATCATTGAATTTCAACCACTTGCCATCTTCGAGCAGCAAGCGGTCGGGTGTTTCCGTCACCCGGCCAAGATACGCAAATTGTAGGCTCGCCGCACGGGCTTCCCGAAGAAAATCTTCTTCTCGGTCCCTGCCCAGGGTGAACAGCAATTCATATTCCCCGCATTCGCCGGCAAAGAGGAAGGTCTTCCGGCGGCCGATCCTGTTCATGGCAACGAGTCCCTCGGGGAGATAGGGGAGGTCACTGACAGTATATCCCGTACCGTTGATCTCCGCGATGGCATTCAGGGCATTCAGGACGCCGTCGCTGGTGTCGATGCAGCAGCCGGCATATGTGCGCACGACCTTCGACTCAGCTGCCCGAAGCGGCATCCGGGTGCCGGAGGCGGGCATTGCGCCCTGTGGCGGGAGGTGGCCGGCGAAAAGGGAACGGGCTGCCATCAGGTTGCCGGCACCCACCTCCCCGGTCATGAAAATGCCGTCGCCGGGCCGGGCACCCCGCCTGGTGAGCGGCCTGGAGGCGGATCCCAGGCAGATCCCGGTGTACTTCCAGGAGGAGGCGGATCCCAGGTCGCCCCCGATGAACCCGGCCCCGGCCTTTTCAAGGGCATCGGCAATGCCCCTGGAAAACCGGCTGATGTAGTCCCGGTCCCAGGATGCCGACAGGGTCAGGGCATGCGCATAGTAAAGGGCGTCCCCACCCGAGGCCAGCACATCGCTGATGGTGCAGCAGGCAAGGTTCCAGCCCAGCAGCCAGGGATCGTCCTCCGGGAACAGGTCCTCCGCCGAGAACTCGTCGGCGGTGAACAAAAGCTTTCCCGGGCCTGGCTCCAGCACCTCCGCATCGGACTCGAAGAAACGGTTCAGGTGCCCACCGGATGCCCGGAAATGCGAAAGGATGAGTTCTATGGTCTCCTTTTCTCCGTTCATGGCATGTATGTATTCCTATTAGGAAATAAATGTACGAAGGATATGCCATCGAAGGGTGCGAAAAATATGGCGAATCTGCGCCTTGACCCTGTTCCGTGCAACGGCAAAGCCCTGCTTGGAGGCCGACAGAAAGCTGATACAAGGCTGATAGACCAGGGGGGGCGGGAATTGCGATTATTGCAAAAATTATTGCCGAAATTATTGATTTCTGCAAATTATTCCTAACTTTGAGAAAACCGCCAAGCCACCACACAATGGAAACCCAAAAGCTTCTTTTCCAACAGATCAAGGAAAGTCTTCCTGAGCACCTCTCCCTGGTGGATGAGATCTCCGAATTGCTGAACATCAGCTATGACAGCGCCTACCGGAGGATCCGCGGGGAAAAATCGCTTTCGGTCGAAGAACTCGAAGTGCTCAGCAAGCGGTTCAGCCTCTCCATCGACTCCCTTTTCAACGTACACAGCGACAATGTGGTGTTCCGCCATATGCCAATCATACCGCCGGGCATGGGGGTAAAGCAATGGCTGAAGCACATCCTGGTGGACATGCGGCGCATCCAGGACTCCAGCGTCAGCGAGATCATCTATGCGGCCAAGGACCCCCCGATCTTCCATTATTTCCAGTTCCCCGAGATCGGGGCATTCAAGATGTTCTTCTGGGAAAAGACTTTGTTCCAGTTCCCCCAGCATGCCGACAAGAAATTCAACCTGCAATACGTCGATGACGAGATCCGTGAGATCGGCGAACAGATCCTGGTCAGTTCACTGAAGATCCCTACCATCGAGATCTGGAACGAAGACACCTTCAGCATCACCTTCAAGCAGATCGAGAACTACTGGGTCTCCGGTCTTTTTGAGAGGAAAGAGGACATCCACATCCTCTGCGAAAAATTGCATTTGTGGATCAACCACATCAAGAAACAGGCGGAGCTGGGGTTCAAGTTCTATTACGGCACGGAACCGACCGGCGTGGAGGATTCCTATCAATTCTATGAGAACGAGGTGGTCCTCAACGACAACACCATCTTCGTGAAAACCAGCCATTTCACAGCCACCTACCTGACTTACAATGTGTTGAGCATCCTTCTGACCAGCGATCCCCGTTTTTGTGCGGGTGTGGAGAACTACCTGAAGGGGATCCTGAAGGAATCGATACTGATCAGTTCCGTGAACGCGAAGGAGAGGAACCGGTTCTTCAACAGGCTGCTCAACAAGATCGAGCAGTTCCAGGAGTCGATCCGCTGACCCATCCCGGCACCATTTGGTCACCGCCCCTCCGGTCCGCGGCTCTCGAGCCATTCGCGGAACGCTTCCCTGTAGGTCATGCCGATGGGGACCTCCAGATTCCCGGTTTCAATGGTATTGCCCTCGACGCACCTGATGTGGTCGGCCGAAACCAGCCACGACCTGTGCACGCGTTGAAAATTGCCTGGCAGGACCTCCGAAAGGTTGGTCAGGGTGTCATGGACCACCAGGAAGGATGCACCCAGATGCACCTTCACATAATCGCCCAGCCCTTCGATGGCCACGATCTCCGACAACCGCACGCGGTGCAGCTTCCTGTCGGAACGCAGGATGATATGGCCGGGATCCGGATTGCCGCCGGGGGCCGGCAGGCGCGCCATCACCCTGCTCACGGCCTGGTAGAAGCGCTCGAAGGAGAAGGGCTTGAGAAGATAGTCGGCCGCATCCACCTCGAACCCTTCCAAGGCATATTGCGGGTAGGCAGTCGTAAAGATGACCGCGGGGGGACGGGCCAGCGAACGGTAGAACTGCATGCCCGACAGCCGGGGCATGTTGATGTCGAGGAAGATCAGGTGCACCTCCCCGGCCAGGAGGGCCTCGCTGGCCTCGAAGGCGTTGCTGCATACGGCTGCAAGCCGGAGGGCCGGCACATCCCCGACATAGCGCACCAGGAGGTCGCGGGCCACGGGCTCGTCGTCGACAATGATGCAATTGATCTTCCGTGTGTTATTTTGAACGTTTGCCATGTCCTGATTGTATCACTTTTTAGGCCGCCCGCCGTCGTCGAGGCCCCTGATCTCGAGCTCCACCCTGAAGGCCGGCCCGCTGTCGTCGATCCTCAGCGCATGCCGGCCGGGATAGATGAGGTGGAGCCTGCTCCTGATGTTCTGCAGGCCCACCCCCCGGCCTCCGTCGCCCGGGTCTTCCGCCGCAGTCCCCTTGTTGTTCTCCACCGTGAACCGCAGGTCCGCACCTTCGACCGCCAGCCGTATCTTCAGGAAGGTGTTGCTGACATCCCCCTTGATGCCATGCTTGAAGCCGTTCTCCACCAGCGGCAGCAGCAGCATGGGGGCCACAAACAGGCCGGGCCCCACCCCATCGGTACGGAAGTCGATCAGGGCCTCCTCCCCCACCCGGAACCGCTGCAGGTCGATGTAATTCCTGAGGAGGCGGACCTCCTCTTCCAGCCTTACCCGGTCGGAGGCCGACTCATAGATCACATGCCGGAGGATATCGGAAAGCTTGAGGATGGCCTCGGGCGATTCCTTCCGCCGGCCTACCGTGAGCGAATAGATCACGTTCAGGCTGTTGAACAGGAAATGGGGGTTCACCTGGTTGGCCAGGGCCTTGAGCTCGGCATCCACTTTCTCCTTCTCGAGCCGGAGCAGGTCCTGACGCTCCCTGCTGAGCACGAACCACTCGCGCGACAGCTGAAGCAGGCTGGTAAGGCCCAGGAAGACCAGGAAGAACTTAAGCAGGTCGCCGTACGTGTAGTAGGAGATGAAATAGTACCCCGGGAAAAGGATGTCGACAAGATGATCGAACACCAACTGGTTGATCCATGCGAAACCGAACAGCAGCAGCAGGAAACAGCCGGCATAATAAAGATGCCTCCCGTTCTTGAGCAGGAAGGGGATCAGCACGTGAAGGTTGATCGTCACAGGGATGAAAAGGGTGACCATAAAAATGACAGTATAGATGGCATCGATCCTCTGAAACGAGCTGGACAATGAAAAGATGTTGAGCAGGACATAGAACGAGAGCCCCCAGAACAGCAGGTAGAGCCAGCTGCTGCTGAGGGGGGCCCTTCGCGGCCGGTCCGTCTTCGGTGCTTCATTCCGCATGTCCGTTCCTGTTGAGCCGGATGCAAAGGAAATTGTCCTCATCCTCGCACAGCGCCTTGTCACCCGTTGTTCCGTATTTCACGACGAATTTCTGCAATTCGGCCGTGGATGCCGTCAGGATGAACTCATTGGCCCCTTTGCCGGTGCCATCCCTCACGATCTCGTGTGATATCCTTACCCTGTTCTCGCTGAAAAGCCTGTCGAGCCATTCATTGTTGAACCACCCGATGACGAGCCGGCCGTTGCTGTCCTTTTCCACCAGGGCCAGGGAGTGGGTGGCCACGAGATGCAGGTTGAGGAAATCATCGTGGCGCTCATCCCTGAGGGGCAGGAAGTCGAGGTACATCCTGCCGCCGAGGCGGAAGAGGTGGGCATTGAAGTGCTGAGGTTCCCGGCCTTCCTCATGAAGTTCGACCAGGTAGGAGTTGTCGATGCTGTCCTCTTTCATGAACCCAGTTGAGAACGAATAGGGGGTGATCACCCAGCGGGTGCTGTCGTCCTCGATCCAATCGCCCAGCAATTCCGGGTCGAAGATCACATCAGCCTCGGTATAGAACGGGTGGAGCGACTTGACCACGCAGCCGCCGAGCAGCAGGGCAAGGAACAGTGAAAAGAAAAAAATGCGCGTTTTCATGATCTATAAATTTAGGTTAAATCTTCGGAACAAAGAAAATACAGGCCGCTCCGGAAAAAAAATTCTTTCGACGAACCCCGGGTATTTTTCGGTGAACCGGGATTGTCCCGGCTCCGGGCAGGGATCGCGTGTGTCGCTTTTTGTACTACTTTTACAGGGAAAGGAAAGGCAAATGGATCCCATCAAGAAGCAACTTTACACCTCCCTGGCCCGGAATGCAATAATCTCGGGCCTGTTGACATCCGTTTTCATGTACCTGGTGTACTACCCGGGCTGGGAATCGCTGGCTGCCGGCATGTACATCGGCAGCCTCATCTACCTGGCCATAGGCTACTATTCCGACAGGATCGCCGACCGATACCTGCGCAAGGTGAACCTCATTGTCGTGCTCATCCTCAACACGACCGCCAGCCTGGTGATCATGCTCGTGATCGCCTGGACGGGTGTGGGGCTTTTCTATGTGAAGGGGAATTTCCGGCTGATGCTGGAGAACATCAACAACGTGCTGGGCTACCACTACCTCGTGGGATTGGGATTCGGGCTGTTGCTCAGCGTCGTCTTCAACTTCCTAAGCATCGTCAACACCCTCATCGGAAGGAAAACACTCGGAAAATTGTTCGTCGGGAGGTACCGCAACCCGTTGGAGGTGGACCATGCCTTCATGTTCCTCGACATCCGCTCATCGACGGCCATTGCCGAGAAGACGGGCCCCACGCGGTTCATGTCGCTTGTGAACGATTTCTTCCATGACATCGCCCTTCCGGTGGCACGTGCCCGGGGCGAGATCTACAAATACGTCGGCGACGGGGTCATCATCACCTGGAAGATGGAGGATGCCCTGAAGGACGCCAACTGCCTTCGGTGCTTTGCCTGGATCGGGGATACCATCCGTTCGAGGGCGGGCCACTACGAGCAGAAATACGGGCTGGTCCCCGAGTTCAGGGCGGGTTTGCACGGCGGGACCGTCACCACCGGGGAACTGGGCTATATCAGGCGGGAGATCGCATACATGGGCGACGTCCTCAACACCGCCGCCCGCATCGAGGAGGCCTGCAAGAAGTTCGACGCCGATTTCCTGGTCTCGGACCGGATCATGGAACGCCTCGAATTGCCGGCCGGCATGCTGGCAAGGGACCTGGGGAGCGAGGTCCTGAGGGGCAAGTCGGAAAAGATAAGGCTGATGGAGGTGATCACAGTCAACGATGCAAAATGAAACTGCGGGCAGGGCGGAACGTCAATCCATCCTTCGGCGTACCCTGACCCTGAGGGTGCCTTCGACCTCGCGGTCGGAGACCAGCACCAGGTAACCGCCGCCGCCGGCACCCGATAGTTTCCATCCCAGCGCCGTGTCGCGGTGTTCATCAATGACATCCAGGATGCGCCTGTTCACCATGCGGGGGAACATCCCTACCTGCGCTTCGAACGACCTGGTGAAAAAAGCCCCGAAGCCCTCGAGGTCGCGTTCCATCAGGGCGGCCCACAGCCCTTCGGCGGCATCGGCGAGGGCTTTGGCGCCGGCCCTGCCGATGCGGGTGTCCGCCAGTACGTCGTACCCTCCCCGGCGGGGGGAGAGGGGGAGGAAACGGAGGTGACGCTCAATCCATGAAAGGACCTCGTCATCGAGGCAGCTTTCGATGGTATCAGGCCAGTATTGCCCGTTGTAGTTCAGCTTGTTGAGACCGGGATACACGATGCCGATGGAATCCTGCGAGCCGCTGATCTCCTCCTTGCCGGGAGGGTTCTCGAAGCTGAAGAGGATCCTGGCCAGCTTCTCCGGGTCATCCTGCGGGAGGCTGTAGCCCCAGATCTCCATGGCCTTCTTCCGGGTGCTCGACGACATGCCGCTGCGGTCGTTGAATTCGTGGTCGGGTTCGATGGAGACGGTGATCACAGGACCGGGATGATGCGTGGAAACGTAAGGCTGGTCGAGCCAACCCCCGGCCAGGTCGAGCCTGAAGGGGATGATGCTCCTTTCCCGGAGGCCGGTGGTCGACCGGCTGGGAAGGTCCCCCTTCGGGATGCGCTGGCTGACTCTGTATTCGATGCCCAGGTCCCTGCAAAGCTGTTTCTTGCCGTCGCTCTCGCCATCCTCGTTCACGAACAGGATGTCGGGCTTCAGGGACCTGATCTCGTCAAGAAAATCCAGGGTGCCGCTGCCGCCATTGATCCAGGCATCCCTGACAAATCGAAGCGACTTCACCATGTAAAGGCGCTCCGCCTCGCTGTATACCGTCCTCCGGTTCTTGAGCCGGAGGATCGTTTTGTCGGAACCAAGGCCCACATAAAGGTCGCCATGGGTCGACGCTTCCTCGAAGAACGCGATGTGGCCGCTGTGAAGCAGGTCGAAGCAGCCGCTGACAAATACTCTTTTCTTTTGGATCGACATGATTGAACTTGCGACCGGCAAATATAACAAAACCATTGACAGGACCATGTGCTTCGGTTCAACGGAAAACCCGCATCATTCACCCATGCCTCCCTAAATTTCACAGCTTTTACGGGTCATATTTAAAGAATTTGAATTAGTTTTACAGGACGTTACAGGACCATCATGTTCATCATCGACCGCTGGGAGGAGATCTTCAGCACCATACGCAAGAACAAACTGCGCACGTTCCTCACGGGTTTCAGCGTGGCCTGGGGGATCTTCATGCTCATCATCCTGCTCGGGTCAGGGCAGGGGCTGGAGAATGGTGTGCGCGACCAGTTCGAGTCGTCGGCCGTGAACACCCTCTGGGTATGGGGCGGTGAGACCACGATGGCATACAAGGGGCTTAAGCCCGGACGGGATATCATGTTCGAGAACCCCGACTACAACGACTTGCGGACGAACATCAGGGGGATCGAGTACATGGCGGGCCGCTCCTTCGTCTGGGGCGACAATACCGTCTCCTACAAGAATGAATACGGCAATTTTGACATCCGCAGCGTGCATCCCGACTACGGCGTCATCGAGAAGGTGAAGATCCATGAAGGCCGTTTCATCAACCCCTTCGACGTGGAAGATTACCAGAAGGTGACCGTGATCGGCACCGAGGTCAGGGATGCCCTGTTCAAGGAGAAGCCGGCCATGGGCGAATACATCAATATCAAGGGGATCCCCTTCAAGGTGGTGGGCATTTTCACCGACGAGGACGGCCGGCGCGGCAACCAGCGAACCGTCTATATCCCCATTACCACAGGACAGCGGGTCTTCATGGGGCGCGAACGGGTGCAGACCATGGCCATCACCGTGGCCTCCCGCGACGTGGAGGACAGCAAGCGGATGGAGGACGAGGTGAGGACCCGGCTGGCCCAGCGCCTCCGCTTCGACAAGGGTGATGAGCAGGCCATGTTCATCTGGAACGGGGTGCAGGAGTTCAAGCAGTTCATGGACCTGTTTGCCGCCATCCGGCTGTTTGTCTGGGTGATCGGGATCATGACCATCATCGCCGGGATCGTCGGGGTGAGCAACATCATGATGATCGCCGTGAAGGAAAGGACCAAGGAGATAGGCATCCGCAAATCCATGGGCGCCACCCCGCTGTCGATCATCCTGCTCATCATGCAGGAGGCGATCTTCATCACCGGCCTGGCCGGCTACATCGGGCTCGTCATGGGCGTGGGGATCCTGGAACTGATCAACCCGCACATCCAGACCGAGTTCTTCCGGAACCCGGAGGTGAACCTGAAAGTGGCCATCAGCGCCACCATCGTTCTGATCGTCGCCGGCATGCTGGCAGGATTCTTCCCAGCAAGGCGGGCGGCGAGGGTAAAGCCGGTGGAGGCGCTGCGGGATGAGTAGAAATTGCTGAGTTGTTGAGTTGCTGAATTGCTGAGTTGTGCATTTAGCAAGCATTCGCTTAGAAAGACAGGTGCTGGCTCAGGGAATTGTTTTTCATTGCAATGTTGTATTGTTGTAATGTTATTAAATAAATCCCTGTACGGTGCCAGAAAACCGAGTAATTGAAAATTTAGGAGAACGGATCAGATAACGAGAATCTAACAACGATGTTTGACAGGGACCGCTGGCAGGAAATATTCCATACCCTGAAGAAGAACAAGCTCAGGACCTTCCTCACCGCCTTTGGGGTGTTCTGGGGCATCTTCATGCTCATCATCATGCTGGGGTCGGGCAAGGGGCTGGAGAACGGCGTCACCGCGGGCATGGGCAGCTTCGCCACCAACAGCATGTTCATGTGGACCGAGCGGACCACCATGCCCTTTAAAGGGTTCCCGAGGGGGCGGTGGTTCATGTTCAACAACGACGACATTAAAGCGCTGCGCGACAACATCCCGGAGATCAAATACCTGGCACCCCGCCTGCAGGGGTGGTCATCGGGCGATGGCACCAACAATACGGTCCGGAATGACAAGACGGGCGCTTTCACCATCCTGGGCGACTATCCCGACTGGAACAGGATCGACCCCAACGAAATGGTCAAGGGACGGTTCATCAACGACATCGACATCGAACAGATCAGAAAGGTGGCCGTGATCGGCACCCGGGTCGAAGAGGTGCTTTTCGGCAAGGACGAGGACCCCATCGGCGAATACATCCGGATAAAAGGGGTCTATTTCCAGGTGGTGGGCGTGTTCAGGCCGCTCAACACCAACATCAGCTTCGGCGGGGAAAAAGAACAGAGCATCTACATTCCGTTCACCACCCTCCAGAAAACATACAATTACGGCAACATGGTGGGCTGGTTCTCCATCACCTCCATCGACAACGTGCCTGTGAGCGTGGTGGAGGAAAAGGCCATCAAGCTGATGAAACAGCGGCACTCCGTCCATCCCGACGACAACGAGGCCATCGGCCACTTCAACCTTGAGAACGAGTTCAACCAGATGACCGGTCTGTTCAAGGGCATCGCGGGGCTGATCTGGATCGTGGGCATCGGCACCCTCCTGGCGGGTGTCATCGGGATCAGCAACATCATGCTGGTGATCGTCAAGGAGCGCACCCAGGAGATCGGCATCCAGCGGGCGCTGGGCGCCACGCCCATGAACGTGATCACCCAGATCATCACCGAATCGGTGATCCTCACCTCGGCGGCCGGGTATATCGGGCTGGTGGCCGGTGTGGCCCTGGTGGAAGGGATCAACTATGCGCTGCTGAAGTCCGGGGCCCAGAGCGAGATGTTCCAGCGCCCGGAGGTGGACTTCCAGGTGGCGGTGGTGGCCCTCACCATCCTGATCATCGCCGGCGCCATCGCCGGCCTGGTGCCGGCACGCCGCGCCGTGCGCATCAAGCCCATCGACGCACTCCGCGACGAGTAGTGCGGACCTTGCTTGCCTGTGGTCAAAACGTCAGCACCTTGTCCGCCTCCACGGTCCAGGCGGCGAATTCCTTCATGTTGCTGAGCTCCACCCCGTCGATGAACGGGAGCTCATCGATGCCGCGGGCCTTGGAGCATCCGCCGCATGATTTCACCCGGCCCCCCTTGCGGATCACCGAACTGAGCATGCGCTCGATGTTATAGAACCCGTCGGGGGTCTTCTGGTTGGGAAGTCCGCAGAAAACGGCATCGGCCAGGAGGAAGACATTCACCTGCACGGCGGTGCCATGTTCCTGCTGGAGGGTCATGGCCATGCGCAGGGCGTTATAGGCTTTCTCGGTGCCGTAAGGGGCGTCGTTGATGATGATGAGTATGGTCTGCATGATCCTTTTTTTTGCAAATATACGGATCGTGCGGCATGAAAGTGCCAGTCGCCCGGAAACATGCAGCTACCCGGCGTTGGTCAGCGACCCTGTATCCCGGGAACATTGAAAACGCCGACCGTGGAAATGACGGGGCAGGCTTTCCCGTTGAACCGGATCCGGAGGCGCTTCGACCGCACGTCATCGAACCTCACCAGCCGGCGGTTGCCGATGGTGATGCCCGAGGCGACCTCCACAAACCCTTCGCCCAGGTCGGCGTCGATGCCGAAACCGCGGATGCGCTGTCCGAGTGTGATGAACTCGCGGAGCAGCAGTGTATTGAAGGCAGTCTCCTCCGCAAATTCCAGTACCAGGGACGCGGAAACGACCCCGTCATCGCATGCCCAGCATGTTCTAGGATCACTGTCCAGGACATTCTCCGGCCCATATTCGGAGGCTCCTCCGCGGGTATTGCTGGCCGTGATGCCGGCCCCCACGGCCAGGTCCTCATCGAAGGCCTCATCCCTGAACTTCTTGAATTCCATAAGCCGTTCGACGTCCCGTTCGTGGATCAGTCCGCGCCGGTCGGGAGGCACGTTGAGTATCAGGTTGCCGTTCATGCCCACCGAGTGGAACCAGATGTCGACCAGTTCTTCCA
>CAYLTG010000042.1:0-25211 GCA_964386225.1 uncultured Bacteroidales bacterium | reverse complement strand
GCATGAGAGGTTTGCTCCCATGGGCAGCGGCATGCCACTGTATTGCATGGGTTGCGTGTTGTCCCAGTTCCAGCCGTAGGCGTTCCTGGCCGGGTATTCCGAATGGGTCGAGTTATGGCATCCCTCACAGCGTATTCCTGCATCGCCGGTCCTGATCCTGAAAAGCTCGCTGAATTCGGCATTCCATTTATTGAATGCGGTGAAACCCTCTTCCGGCGTGTTGAAATCTTCGTGGCAACCCAGGCAGTCGGGTTCCTGCACCCAGGGTATCCGCGGGTTCACATCCGACGGGCTGTCCACGTGTGTCGTCTTCAGGTGTGCCAGCAGGGATGCGCTGCTTCCCGTTCCCGGCTGTCCGTTCAGAAGCCCTGCAGCGTGCTCCTGCAGGGTACCGTGGCAGTGAGTGCAGTTGAGGCCCAATTGGGCGTGCAGGCCGCGGTTGCAGCGCGTGTTGCCCTTTGGCGATGCCGGGTGGCACATGGCACAGGCTGCACCGCCTTCCACATACATGTAGTTGGCATGCCATCCGTGGATGGCGGCCGAGAAGTTGTTGTGCAGGGGTTTGCCCGGGGCATTCAGAGCGGGGTCGGCATGACAGCCCTGGCAAAGCTGCGGTTTCCCGGCAGCGGCCGTGGCATACAGGTCGGTGTTGTTCAGCCTGTCGTGGACCTTCAGGATGTTGATGGCCGTTTCATCGGCCACCCCCGAAACGCCATTCACCCGCCAGCCGCCGTCATGGCAGTTTCGGCAGCCCATTTCAGTCGATACCGGGGCCACTACTTTGGTGACGGCCAGCACCTCCCCCGTGGATTGCCTGACCGCCTCCACGGTAAACTGCGGGTATGGATTGAAGGTCCCGTCGTCCTTGTAGGGCACGACCGGGATCATTTCGGCCACAAAACTGTTCCTTTCCTCATGGTAATCGAAGATCCCGCTCAGCCCCTTTCCGGCCAGTCCCACGTCCTTTTCGAGCGCCACGCCGAAATAGGATTCGGCATACTCCCAGAACAGGACGTGTTCCGAAGGGTTCTCGAACCCTTTTTCAACCCTGTACCTGAGTTCCACATCCTCGCTGATGATGGAGGGTGCCGGGCCCCTTTCGATGAGCTGTGCCTCGAGGGTATTCGCGGGGGGCAACAGGATGAACCAGGGGTCGCAGTCGGAGATGCAGTGCATCCCAAGGTCGTTCCAGGCGAGCAGGACGTATCCGTCTTTCTCCGGATCAAACGGTGGAATGTCGTTGACCGCATCCGGGGGGTCGTACTGGAAGGGTGTGGCCACGAGTTCCCTGCCCTGCAGCTCCCCTGCGATGAATGCCGCCAGGGCTTCCATCTCCTGGCGTGTGCCTACGAATTCAGGCATGTAGTCCAGCATTTTCCCCTGCCCGTACAACTGGGAGAACACCCCCATGTAGGTCAGGTCGCGGGTCTTCTCCAGGATGTCGTTCTTGGCCCCGCCGATGGTATGGCATGGCAGGCACTGCAGATTATAGAGCTCCCTGCCCGCCTCCATCCTGTTCTTCGGGGTGATCTCCTTCACCGGTGTCCATTTGGCGTGTGCGAGAAGCCCCTCCTCGTTGAGCATCGCCACCTGGTCGCTCCGGATCGACGTGGTATACATGTAATCGGTGATGATGTATGGTTTCCTGGCATACTCGCGCAGGTATTCGAAGCTGCCGTACCACCCCAGCCCGCACAGGATGAAAACGAACACGAGCAGCCGCTGGACGTGCACGGGCATCCTCAGGGCCAGGACAAGCCCGCCGATAAAAACGAGCACGGAGGTGGCGAAAAAGAGGACGACCATGACATCCGACTGGCTGTTAAGCTGGAAGGTGGTCATGCGGAGGCCTTCGGGAATGGCGGCATAATACCAGATGCCCGACAGCACGAGGACCGGGGCGGGAATAAGCAGCCATTTCGTGCAGTAACGCAGCATCCTTGCCCGGAAATCCCCTTCGGCGGTAAACACAACGGTGACATAGCCGAACAGCCCTGCGATCATGATGGCGGCCGCTGTGCGGAAGACCAGCGACGGGAAATAGGTGGGATTGAAGAACCCGTGCCAGAAATTGGCTGTCAGGAGCCATTTCCCGGGAGTTAGCATGTAGGAAAGGATGCCGTTGATGATGACCATGCTCAACCATGCGAACAGGAAATAAAAGAAGGCCACCTGCAGGCGGTATTTGTCCTTCATGGTGTTGAACCTGTAATGGTAGATCAGCAGGGCGGTGATCTCCCCGATGAAGAAGACCCACTCGATGGCCCAGCCGAACACGAAGCTGTGGATGAGCGACGAGGTGGCGGCCGGGTTGGCCAGGGCGATGATGAACCAGATGCCCACGCCGGTGACGCCCCCGAAGACCATCGTCAGCAGCAGGAAGAACCAGGTGTGCTTCCTGACGTAGGTCCGCAATTGGAGGTCGTTATCCCTGACGCTCTTCAGGTCCGTCAGCCAGAGGAAGAGCCCCCCTCCCACGGCCAGGTGGGCAATGAATGCATGCAATACCGAAATGACGGCCACCAGGGTGCCGCTGCTGATGTTGTAGAGTTCCCATACCGGATAGTTCATGGTGTTACCTCCTTTCCTGAATTGTTTGCACTTACTTTCAGCATGTAGATGATGGAGCCCACCCCGATGATCAGGATGATGAGAAACAGCGCGAGGATGCCGTATTGGGGCGAGATCACAAGGCTGCCCGGCTCGAAGTTGTCGGCCAGGTACATCATCCGGAGGTTATAGCGTGTCACGATCATCGCCACCAGGGTGATGAGCAGGTGGACGACGGCCCCCGTGAGCTTGCCCAGGAATCCGAAGATCAGGGCGCCGATGCCGGCTGCGATACCCACCATCAACACGATGGTGCTCAAAAGGTCCTGTCCCATGAATCCGGGGATCAATCCGGAAGGTATGGCAAGCAGGTACCAGAAACCGATGGCCACCTGCACCGAGGTGGCGATGGCGAAGATCAGGAGGCCCTGCTTCACCCTGAGCTCCCTGGTGTCGTCGTCTGCCTTCCGCATCCGGTAGAAGATGGCGAAGGCCAGTCCCCCCACGGCCACCGAAGCGGCGATGAAGTGAAAGTACCGGGGCCAGAAGGCGGGATCGCCCAGGTTGAGCAAGGTCCCTCCCCTGTTGCCGAAATAGGCCGTCCATCGTTCGGGCTGCTCCATGAGGCTGTTGTTGGTCACAAGCATGAACCCGATATACAGCAGAATAAGCGTGGCGATGACCAGGGCAGCCTTTGACAGGCCCGGGACATCCGCATACTTGATGGCGTGGATATAGGCACCATAGTAGGCCACGATCAGCAGCGGGATGATGAGGATCCACCAGGTGGCCATCAGCACCGAGCTGGTATAGAAAAGGTGCCCGAATACCACCTGCAGGAACAACAGCGGCGGGATCCCGAAATTGATCCCCAGCGCGATGAGGATGGGGAGCTTGGCGGAGGCCGGCTGGTCGGCCGGAAGGGCTTCCTTCCTGCCGGAGAACCGGCGGAAAAGAAGGATCAGGAGGCCGCCCACGACGACGTTGATCACGATGATGTGGAGCAGGAAAAGGAGCTGCTCCAACACAATGAATACCCACGGAGGAGCCGGTATGGCTTCCGGGGTGGGGATAAGAGCGTTGGGATCCATAAGTTGCGGTTTTATTTAATGTTGAACTTCTTCAATAACACGATGGAGAGAATGAAAATGAACACCAGCGCTGTCAGCACACCGATCTCGATCATGAACTGGTTGAAATGTTCAGGTACGTAAGCGGTCTCGACGCTGATAATGAGGATCCGCCGGATGGAGGCGATCAGCCCGACGATGAGGAAGGGTTGCGCCACCAGGGTATGCTCCCTCAGGGATATCCTTACCGTGGACAGGATCTCGATGATCATCAGGAGCAACAAGGTCTTGGCGATGATCTCGATGATCTGCTTGATCCCGAACCGGGCGTGCGTGATCTCCATGAACGTCCTTACCTCGTCGTAGATCAGGAGGATGGAACTGGCGAAAAGCAGGATCACGATGACAATGTATATGACACTTTCACCTCCTGTGATGAGCCTGTCGATGCGGGAATCGGATTTCATTCTTTTCCTTGTTATACCTGAAATTTCGAAGGGTTCTGCCCAGAGCTAATATCCGAAATAATCCGGGATGAATCAAGCTGGCTTGCTTGCCTGCCCCCTGCCCCGGACGGGCCATGTTTTTGATAAATGGCAAGAGATCAGGCTTGTATGAACCAGTGACCCGGGCGAATGTGACGAACATCACATTCCGGTGTGATAACTATAACATAAAAATCTGCATGAAGGCGGGAGGTAACCTGCCGGGGGGCAGGGAAAGCCGGGTCGTCAGTTCTGGATTCCCGCGATGGCTTTGGCCATTCCGTTGAAGACAAAGAAGTGTGCCGGGCTGATGCCATGCCAGTAAATCCTTCCCAGGAGGCCGCGGGGCCTGAAGGTGGCGGTTTGCACCAGGGCGGGGACCCCATCGGGCGCTTCGATCCTGAATTCGAGCCAGGCTTCCCCGGGGAGTTTCATTTCGGCAAACAGCAGCAGTCTTTTCCGCTTTTCATCGGCCACCAGCACGCGCCAGAAATCAAGGGCATCGCCGGGTTTTATCTGTTGCTGGTCCCTCCTGCCGCGCCGGAGTCCCACACCGCCGGCCATTTTATCGAGGAAGCCCCGGATGCGCCACAGGAAGCTGGCATAGTACCAGCCGTTGTCGCCGCCAATGGACCATATCCTTTGCCACACTTTCCCGGGCGGGTCGGCAAGGGGCATGACCACCCGGTCGGTCAGGCAGCCGTTCTCGGGCACCCTGACGTAGGCACTCAGGTCATCGTGGATCTTGCTCGAAGAAACCGCGTCGATCCAGCTGGAGACCACCATGTTCTGCTCCATGCGGCCAAAGGCCCGCGTGACGGCTTCGCGGTACGGGATGAGGTCAAGGCCCAGCATCTCCTGCAACCGCTGTTCGCTGCAGACCACTTCCACTTTCATGCTTTTCACCAGGTTGACGGCCAGGGTGTAGTTCGTGGATGTCACGAAATAGAGCCAGTAGGACGACAGCCTCGGGGTCATCACCGGGATGGTGATGATGAGCCTCCGAAGGTGCCTCACGGAGGCAAAATCAAGCATCATCTGCTTGTAGGTGAGTACGTCGGGTCCTCCGATGTCAAAGGTCTGGTCGAAGGTTGCGGGCTTCAGCAGCACGCCGGTGAGGTATTGGATCACATTCTTTACGGCGATGGGCTGACACCGGGTATTGACCCAGCGCGGCGCCACCATCAGGGGCAGCTTCTCCACCAGGTCGCGGATGATCTCGAACGAGGCGCTTCCGGAGCCGACAATGATCCCGGCCCGGAGAATGGTCACCCGGAACCGGCCCGTTTTGAGGATCTCCTCCACCGCTTTCCGGGAGGCCAGGTGTTCCGACAGTTCCGACTCGTTGGCGATCCCACCCAGGTAGATCACCTGCCGGCACCCCAGCGCCTCGGCCAGGGCCACGAAGTTGGAGGCCGTCACCTTCTCCTGCTGTCCGTAACCAGCCGTGGAGGCCGATAACGAGTGGATCAGGTAGTAGGCGGCGTCGGCCCGGGGTATCTCTTTCAGGTCGAACGTGCTTTCGGTGAAATCGGCCTCGATGACCCGCACCCGCTCCGCTCCCAGTTCCGGCACGTGAAAACGACGCGCATCCCTGACGCAACAGGTGACATGATGGCCCTGGTCGAGGAGAACAGTGAGGAGGCGCTTTCCGATGTATCCCGTGGCACCGGTCAGAAGGACATGCATGATCTGAAACTGTTGAAGTGCATAATAATCAATAATCCGGGTATATGAACCATGACGCCATTTTATTGTTTAATCTTTTCAAATAATAATTAAACAATAATGAAAAAGAACATTCTGATCGTAGGCGCTTCCACAGGCATCGGACAAGCCGTTTACAGCCGATTGCAGGCCCTGCACAATCCCATCACCATGGGACGTGCGATGGTGGAGGCAAGCGGTTCGCACCACACCTGCGATGTGATGGCCGATCCCCTGCCCGACCTCGACATGCCGCTGCACGGCCTGGTATATTGCCCGGGGAGCATCAACCTGAAGCCTTTCCGGTCCCTTCGCGACAGTGATTTCCAGGATGACTTCAACATCAATGTGCTCGGCGCGGTCCGCGTGCTGAGGAAATACCTGGAAAACCTTCAACGGAGCGGGTCGGCCAGCGTGGTCCTTTTCAGCACCGTGGCGGTGTCGCGCGGCATGGCCTTCCATGCCTCGGTGGCGTCGGCCAAAGGGGCGGTCGAAGGGCTCACCCGATCGCTGGCCTCGGAACTGGCCCCGGCCATCCGGGTCAATGCCGTAGCGCCTTCGCTCACCGACACGCCCCTCGCTGCAAAGCTCCTGCGGAACGACAAACAACGCGATGCCGCAACCCAGCGTCACCCCCTGAAACGGATCGGTACGGCGGACGACATCGCATCCGCGGTACTTTATTTCCTTTCGGAGGAGTCATCCTGGATCACAGGCCAGGTGCTGGCCGTGGACGGTGGCCTTTCCACACTGTCCTGAAAACAAAGGAACCGACGGGGGCCATCAGGTGGTTGCGGCTACGGGCAGCTGCACGGGATCAGTCATTCTTCACAGGGATCACCTGCGCCGCGATCATTTTCGACCTGAGAATCTTTTCAAAGTCTTCCTGTTTCTCTTCATCCACCAGCAGGTAGAGGTTGCCGTTCTTTCTCTTGGCGGAGGCGCTGAGGAGGATCCATTTATGAAGTGATTCACCCAGCACCTTTTTGCTCAGGCTTGGTTCAATTGCAAAAAAATCACAACTTTCCTCGTAATCCAGGATGGCATCCGGGACATATTTCTTCGCACCGAAACTTCCGTGATAGCTGAATTTTTCAGGTTCCGGGTACCCGGATGTCGCCATATGCACCTCGATGGGATGGGATCTGTCAGCGATCTCTTTGATGGTTTCAAATGCTTTTTGCTTATTTAATGCCATGTCTCCAATTTTGTGATGTGTTGGTCTCTCCTCCCGGAATCAAGAACCTCGCTTTCGTTCAAGGCAATTTGCATGGTCAGACCCTGTAGCTGCATACATGCATCCGACACCGCAGGGGATTTGACAGATCAGACGAGGGTGGAGAAAATATTACTTCCGTCCTGGTTCTAAGAACAAATCTAATTAATTCTCCCGTAATTCCAAATTATCGGGCTTCTTTTTTGCCACAACGGCATTCAAATTGGGCCTGACGCGCCTGAAAAAGGTCCGGCCAGGAAGAAAAAAGCCCCGGAGCGACACAGCTCCGGGGCATGGAAGACAATCTTCCGGTTCATTATGCTGTCAACAGAATGATAATTCTAGCTGCCAATCAATTCGATGTTCAGTTTCACGTCGTCGGAGAGGACCATTTCCTTGACCGGGTAATCCCAGGCCACATCGTACTTCTTGCGGTCAAAGGTCATTTCGCCGGTGATTTTCACCATGTCCCCTTCGCGGGCGATCGTGATGTTCTCGACTTTCTCCTGGTGGGTGGCGCCCCTGACGGTGAGATCACCGGTGGCAGTGGATCCATCCACGGAGGTGATCACGAACGAAGCCTCGGGAAAGTTGGCCACATCAAAGAAGTCGGCCGACTGCAGGTGCCCGATAAGCCTCTCCGGGGTATTCCCCTTTTCTGCGTCATAATTGTCGTCGGTGGTGGTGATCATGTTGAGGTCAACCGTGAAGCTGCCTCCAACGATCTTTCCATCGGCCATGTCAATCCCGGCTTTCGTGAGTTTGACCGTGCCGGTGTGGGTATACACGCCGAACGACTCGCCGGCCCATTTTACCTTGCTCTTGTCAACGTCGATGGTCACGTCGCCGATCTCCATGGTTTTTTCTTCAACGGCCTGGGTCTCGGCGGCCTGCTTGGTTCCGCCCTGGGAGCATGAGGCCATTGACAGGCCGAGGGCCAGTGCGGCGAACAGGAATAATTTTGGTGTTTTCATTGTTTTCATCATTTTAGTTTATTAATGTTTGATCTGATTCAATTTGTTTTATCGGATGCGGCGCATAACATCGATCACGCCGAGCCTCTCATTTTCGTCGACCACCGAACGGTAATAACCGTGGAGGGTATCCTCTATCCTGGGCAGCGATTCCCGGATGAGTCTGAGGCCATCCTCCGTGATCGTCACTTCTATCTTTCTCCGGTTCTCCGGACAAACGATCCTGTGTACCAGCCCCCGCATGACCAGCCTGTCGATCAGCCTCGATACGTCCGAGGTGGGAAACAGCAGCCCGTCAGTCACCTCGCCCAGCGACAGCTTGTCGGGCATCCTAGCCTCCAGGATCCTGAGCACATTGAACTGGATATGGGTGATCCCGTAATCCTTCAACACCTCCGATACCTTGTGGTCGATGATCTTCCCCGCCCGGAGGATGTTCACCACCATCTTCATGTAAGGATTGTTTCGTGCCAGGTCCTCTTTCATTTTAGTATTGTTGGAAACAACATTTGTTAACAACAATATTTGTCATGAGAAAGTTCACCGGGCTTTCGATTTTTTTTGATTTTTTTCTGAGTGAAGGGCTTCAGCCACTCTTACCCATCAGCTTGTCGAGGCTGTATTTCCCCCCGCCAAGGATGGCGATGGCGATATAGCCGGTGAGATACAGCAAGGCCATCTCCCGGTCTTTCAGCGGATCGCCGGCATGCACGAACAGTGCGGCCACCGTCATGGTGAAGATCAGGGGTATGGTGGCTATGCGGGTCCTGAAGCCGACCATCACGAAGATGGCACATATGAACTCGGCGAGGACCGTAAGGACCAGGGATACGCCCGATCCGAAGCCGAGCGGATCGGCGAAACTGATCTCCGAAAAAGGGGTGCTGAAGAGTTTGCCAAGCTTGGGGATCCCGTGCAACAGCATGAGTCCGCCGAAGGCAAGCCGAAGAAGAAGCTGAAGGAAGTCCTGCATAAGATATCCGGATAGTCGGGCAAAATTACGATTTTCGGGGGTCTCAATACACGCAGACCCGGCAGATTCGAATTTTTTTTTTTTACCGGATTAGGGCACCCGCTTCTTCTCCCGGTCCTCCAGCCGGTATTCGTCCTGCTCCTTGCTTTCGCGCATCATGTCCTCCACATTGTCGATCACGGGTGATTCTTCGACCGCTCTCCAGTCGAAGGTCTCGTCGAAGGGGTCGAGGGCCTTTTGCGGGTCGAACATCCTCCGGTCCACATCCAGTGCCTGGTAGGGTTCAAGGTCGGGGGTCACTGCGAAAAAGTCGGCCATGTCGCTGGCGGCGGCATCGTATTGGTTCAGGTAGGGCAGGCCGAGGATGTTCCAGAAGGTCTTGAAGATGCTCCCGAAGCTGTAATGGACGTGGCTTACATAATCCCTTTTAACCCAGGGCGAGATCACCATCAGGAGGCTGCGGTGTGCATCGATGTGGTCGACTCCGTTCTGAGCATCGTCTTCCGTCACCACGATCATCATGTTTTTCCAGTACGGGGTGAGCGAGAGGTATTCCACGATGCGGCCCAGGGCCAGATCGTTGTCGGCCATGTAGCTTTCCCTGAACGGGTACCCGGCCTCGGGCCGGTCGCCGGCGCCATGGTCGTTGGGAAGGATCACCGTGATCAACGGGGGCAGCGTGTCGGGCCCTGAGATCCATTTCCGGTCGAATTCCCTGATGAACTGGTCCACGCGGAACTGGTCGGGGATGGCCATGTTATAGGTCGGGTACGACCTGGATGTCCGGTGATACAGCGGCTGGGGGACGGGGAAGTTGACATACTGCTGGATGCCGCTGTATTTTCTTTCGGCATTGTAGATGGCGGGTTCGAACATGACGCTGAACCCGAAGTTATAGAAGTCGATCCCGTTGCGTTCCAGGTGGTCCCACATCGACCCTGCCTCGTTGTAATCTTCGGGATAGATGGCCCCGGCAGCGCCGGTCATGGCGAACACGCCCGGGGCGGCCGAGCCGTGGCGATAACTCCTGTTGCCGCCGTAGCTGGCGGCCGTGGCAGTCTCCACCCACTCATTGGGATAGGTGTTCACCAGCCAGCGATGGCCGTCGGCCGACACGTCGGCATCGACATAGAAGTTATCGGCGATGGCGAAGCGTTGGGCCAGTGCCAGGTGGTTAGGCATGACCGTGATGCCCGACAGGGAATCGGTCCGTTCCCGGTTGGTGAAGCTGGCGTCGCGGCCATACCGGGCCAGGGAGGGCTCCCCCTCCCCTTTTCCGAGCTGTCCGAAAACCTCGTCGTAGGTTCTGTTCTCCTTGGAGATGAAGATGATGTGCCGGATGGGGCTCTCCTTCTCGCCGGGGTAAAGGGGTACCGGGTTATCCTTGCGGTCGCTGAACGCGGGGTCGGCCGGCCGCCGGAACGCATAATTGTTGGCGACCACCCGGCCGGTCATGGCCTGCAGTTCAGCATCGGACGGGATCTCCACCACCTGCACGGTCCCTTTCATGAGGGCTCCAATGTAACTGCCCTCGGGCCCCTGCTCGAAGGCGGGCCCCCCATTGGGGCCGCTGCCGTAACCCTTGGCGTTGGCGATCACCAGGTGCCTGCCGTCGCGGCTCACGTTCAACTTGGAAGGGAACCATCCTGCAGGGATGTGACCGATCACCTGTTGAGTACCCACATCCACCACGGCCACCGCGTTGATGCCTGCTTCGGCCACATAAAGCCTTTCCCGGTCGGGGCTGAGGGCCATGCCGAAGGGGATCACCCCGCGAAACTGCCGCACCCTGTGATCCGGCTTCAGGTAAATGGTGTTGACCACCGTATCCCTTTCGATGGAGATCACCGAGATGTTGTCGTTGTTGCCGTTGGTCACGAACACGTATTTGTCGGTGGCCACCAGTGAATTGGGGCTGGAACCGCCGACTGCCGGGATCCCTTCCACGGGGGCGCCGACCAGGTGACCTGTCTTGATCCTTGAGGTCACCACCGGGTTATCAGCATCCTCGAGGGAGATGGCAAAGACCGAGAAGGCCTCGGGTGCGTTGGGGTCGCCGAGCCCGGGGATGTGTATCGTATCGTTGGAGATCCCCTCTTTCATCTCGCCCGTCCCGAAGGCGAAGGCCGGGAAGTCGATGGGCTTTACCTCCGCCTCCTCGCCGGGCCCCGATTTGATCAGCGCATAGCGGAACATTCCCACATTGCTTACGAACACTTTCTTTTCGTCGGGCGACAGGCAGATGCCGAAGGGGTACCTGCCCACGGGCACCGAATGCCGCACCTTTCCTGCGGCGACATCAAGGATCACCATCCTGAAGCCGATCTGGTCCACGGCATAGAGCGTGCTGCCATCGGCCGAAAGCACCAGGTCGCCGATGTACCCGTGGGAATAGTCTGCCTCCGCCGACACCTGGCTGCAATCGATGCGGCCTGCCGGCTCGCCGGTGCGCAGGTCGAACAGGTAGACACAGTTCTCCTGTCCGCCGGCCACATAAACGGTCGTGTTGTCGGGCGACACGGCCAGTCCCATGAATACGGACGCCAGGACGCCCTGGTCGGTGGCAGGGCCCGGCGGCACCTGCCGGACCTCCGGGTTGGCTGATAGGATGTCGCGGATGATGGTGATCGACAGCGGGCTGGTACCCGAGTTGGCCGTGACGACCGTGTTGCCGTCGGGGCTGAGGGTGATGCCGTAAGGATGTGGCGCGGTGATGATGGTCTTTCCGGCAGGGGTGATCAGGCGGCCATTGGGAATGACCGTCTCCCCTTCCCTGTCGATTGCGGTGAACCGGCTGCCGGCGGGCGCAGAGAGGATCCACAGCCCTTCCGCGTCGGGCGGTTGCGGGCTGCACGAGAGCAAGGCCGGGAGAATGGCAAGCAGCAGCCCCTTGAATGGATTTCGTTTCATTTGATTGAGATTTTGCGCAGCATTACCCGCACTGTATTTTCATCGTCCCCTTACCGGATCACTCCATGATGACCCTGGCCCGGAAGGTCCTCCCCCGGCTGTCGGTGAGCACGACCAGGTATTGCCCGGGCTTCACTCCTTCCAGGTTGAGCGTGCAGGACCCGCTTGCCCGGCCCGTGCTCCCCTGGCTAACTGTTCTGCCGTCCATCCCCAGGACCGTGAACGAATAGTCGTCCGTTCCCGGCAACGGCAGTGTCACCCGCCCCTGGGAGGGCACCGGGTAAGCCCTCAGCCGGTTGATGGCCATGTCGCCGGGGACGCCGCTCGTGAGGTCGGTACACCCTACCACGCTGAATTCGGCGGCGGAGGCCCATGCGTTGCCGTTGACCTCCGACAGTGCCACCAGGCGCCAGTATCGCCCGATGGGCGGCTCGGCGAATGCGATGGTCTGCGGTGCCGCGGTGTTTTCGAATTCACCGGTGCTGACCGGATCGCCCCAGTCGAGCGTGTCCTCAGCGATGTACAACTCATATTCCTTGATCCTTCCGTTGGGACCGTCCTGCCTGTTGAGGTTGATGAACTTGTAGACCTTGTAGAGCTGACCCATGTCGACCTGCATCTCATGCGGGTAGGGGTCGCTGCCGGTGCTCCACCGGGTATGCCAGATGGTGGCCGGGTCCCCGTCGAAAGCCATCACGGCGAGCCCCGGATAATTGGTCTCTTCGCTGTCCACATAAAGGAGCTCCCACATCTCTTTCGGTACCTCGGCCGGGTTGGTGCAGTCCTCGATGGATGGGCAGGTGGTGGCGGTGATCATTCCGGGGAGGTCCCGGGTATGCGTCACGCCGTCCTTCACCACGGTGAAGGTGACGCTGTAGGTTCCCGGCTCACCGAGGACCACCTTCGGGTTGCGTATGTCAGGGTCGCTGATGTATTCGGGCTCCGGCACGATCTCCCAGTGCCAGCTCGTCCCTTCGTGGTTCAGGATGGAATGGTCGTCGAAGTATAGGGTGTCGAGCATGCAGTTGTAGAACGACTTTTCAACCCAGGGGTTGATGATCGGCGGAAATTCCTGCTCCGCGAGGGGTGATTCCCAGACCCCGGCGCCGCCGCCGACACGCAGCTTGCTGTCGCGGAAGAAAGGCAGGGCCATGTTCACCGCCATCCCTGCCGGGTAGTTGTTGTCGAAGGGTTCCCAGTCATCCATGGCCGCACTCCTCATGAAGACGCGTGCCTGCTGCCCGTTGCGCGCATTGGTGAAGAGGTAGACCAGGTCGCCGCCTTCCGCGGCGGGCTGAATGACCAGGCATTTTGTGTATTCCGACAGGCTGCCGGTCCAGTCTTCCCAGGTATCGCCTCCGTCGCCGGAGCGATACACCTCGCCGATGTCGGACGACCAGGTGCCGTTCTGCAGGCAGGCATAGATGACATCTTCGTCATAGGGGGAGATGGCAAAATGGAGCTTGCCCTTCCAGTAGGCATTGCCGTACTGCCCGCCGGTGAGGGCCGGCTTCGTTTCCCATGATTCGCCTCCGTCCCCGCTCCTGCAGAGTCCGAGGCCGATCACATCGGCATAGAGGACATCGGGGTTGTGGTAGCTGATCTGCAGGTAGCGCATCTTGGAGCCGAAATCGTGCAGCAGGTCCCAGCTGACGCCCATGTCGAGGCTGCGCCAGAAGCCGTTGCCTTCGCCAAGGTAAACCTGTCCGTAAAAATTGGGGTGGAAGACCATGTTGCCCCGTCTTCCGCCATACTCGTCCATATTGGGGTATTTGCTGAATATGAAGCGCCCTTCATGCTGCGCTTCTGCGGCTGGCGGCAGGATCCAGCCGTTGCCAAGGTCATTGAAGGCCACGTGCCGGTTCTTGCCCTGCAGCACCCAGCCGGTGGGCGACTCGGCGCCCCCCATGCGGAGTGCCTTGGGCCCGTAAAAGTCGGCAATGGCCGTATTGCCATTGTGGTAACGGCCTCCCACGACGATGTCTTCGTTCCAGCCCTGGTCGAAGCCCCAGAAATCAGAACCCACCAACCCGTTGTTGCGGGCGGAGTAGTTCATAGTGCTTGTGAAGTTGTCGGTGGTGAGGGTGAACCCGCCGTCGGTGGAGACCCATGTTTCGCCGTTGGGCAGCATCCGCATGTCCTGGATATCGGGGTGGACGGGAAAGGCGCCGTAGTATCCGCCGATGGCCACGAACGAGTTGCCCCCGTTGGTGGACCTGAACAGGGTGGTGGTGCCGGTGAAGATCACGTTGGCGTTCAGCGGCGATATCTCCAGCACCAGGTCAAAATAGCCCTGCCCGTTGTTCATGCCGAAGCCGCCGGTCTGCCCTTCCGCCAGGAGTTCCCATTCTCCGCTCGAAAGGTCGGCTTCATACAGGTAAGGGGTATTGTCGGCGCTGAGCATGACGGCCAGCAGCATGTCGGGGTCGGCCGGCGTCACGGCGAGAAGGCCGCCGCTCACGTCACTGATGCCAGCGGGAAACAGCGGGTCTGTTTCAAAGCTGATGCCCCCGTCGTAGGAGACCGCCACCGAAAAGTAATTTCCGTCCTTTGTGATGGCGAACAAGATGCTGTTGTCGTCGGCCTTGATCTCCACATCGTAGGCCTGTTTTGCCCAGGGCTTGGACCAGTTTTCGCCGCCGTCGGTGGTGATGTATACCCCGTCGGTGGCAGCTGCGAGGATCTTTTCAGGGTTGTCCGGGTCGATCCTGAGCCGGTCGGCATGAAACAGCGCGCCGGCCTCCAGCAGCGGCGTCCACGTGAGTCCGCCGTCGGTGGTCTTGTGGACCTGGTTTCCGGCAGCCACATACACGATGTTGGCATCGAGGGGATGGACCACCGTGGCGGTCACCGCCCCCCCGAAATAATAATCGTACGCGCAAAGCTCCCAGGTCATCCCCTGGTCGGTGGTCTTGTTCACGAACCCGGTTTCCGTGCCGCAGTAGAGTATATTGTTGTCGGTGGCCGCCACATCGAAGGAATAGACGTTCACCTGCCAGGGGCAGGCATTTGGCGGGGTCGGAAGGCCTGATTCATTGAGCCAGAAGGTCTCCTTCGGACCGAGGAAAGTCCATTCAGCGTCATTTTTGCTCCCGGCCCCTTTCTGATTGGCATTCAACTGCGTCTTTCTGAGGGTTTCATGATAGTTGGCCAGGTCGGGAACAAAAATACTTCCATCGTCACGGACCCAGGGGCCCACATGACGCCGCCACAACTTATAGTAGCGGTTGATGGCGGCGAGGTCCTCCCTGTCCCTGTCAGTGTCGGCCTCGTAAAGTGCAGTCAATTCGTTGAAATCGACCGGGTATTGGTAGAGCATCCGTCCCCATCCGGGGAAATGATCTTCCAATGCAGGCTTGTAGCTTTTGATCACCCCCGGAATGTCATCGTAAGGGGTAAACTCGGTCTGTCCCGAAATGGTCCGGCAAAGGATGGTCAGGGCAAGAAACAGGTAAATTCTCATAGACGTCAGGTTGAGGGTACAAAAGTAATGAAAAGGAAGCGTGTTGCAAAGTCCCTGGCTGTAGCATCATTCACTTTGGATTGTCGGCACAGGACCGTTCCTGTCAGTTGAGAATATGTAGAATTCATGGGGGTCAGAACGAGGTTGCGATCCTGATCTCTTTCAAGTCGGCCCGGACGCAATTCTTGCAAAGCGGGCTGTGGCTTACCAGGTATTCGAGGGCCGAATATCTGTCAAATTCTTTCATTTGGCCTAAGTTATTGATCGAATTCTAAAGATAGCAACTTTGAGCCATTCCTGCTATGCAAATTCATTTTTAAGGCAGCCAGTTGAGGTTGGACTTGACTTGCGAATTAGAATTTCGTATTTTAGACTACAATTCTTGCGAAACTAGTCAGCATTCACCATGGACTTCAACCCGGCATGCCTGATCAACGTCTTCCTCGCATTCCTTGCACTTTGTCTATACATGGTGGGCAGTTACAGGTTCTTCCGTGACAGGCCGGGCTATCTGTTCTACCTCGGGCTGGCCATTGCCATCGATATTCTGACCGCCCTATTTGCATCCTTCAGGATCACTCCCACCGTTCAGCTCCCTGACGTGGCCGTTGTTCCCTGGTACAGCCTGCTTTTCAAGGTTCATGTGCTTCTGTCGATGATCGGTTTCACCGGCTTCATCATTCTGTTCATATACCTGCTGGTGAAGAAGCGGAAGAAAATGTCGGAACGGCTTCGCACATGGCAGTTCAGAGTGCTGCTGCCGATATGGGTCGCCGGGGAGGGCATCGCCCTGATGAACTCCCTGTCGAAAATCTTCTTCGGGGTGAGGCTGTTTGAGTTTCTGTGACCACGGAGCAAGTTCAGTCCCATACACCGCAACCCTCCCCGCCAATCACCAGGAACCCGATTCGGCCCTCACCCAGGTGCCTGGATCGGTCTCATGTCATCTGACGACCAGTTTGCCTGAATACTGGGCAGGGCCGATATTCAGTCGATAGAAGTAGACCCCCTCGGAAAGACCGGCCAGGTCCATGACCATGACCTGTTCTCCTGCGGGCTGTTCCCCGTCCTGCAGGACCCGGATCACCTGTCCGACCGTATTGAATATCTTGATGGTGACCCAGCTGTCGCTATCAAGGGCATAGGCAATGGTTACCTCGGATGAAGCCGGGTTCGGATAGACGTTGACAGGTGATCCTGTCCTTTTACCGGCATTCTCAGGGACAGATACGAGCCCTTCGCCGATGTAATGGAGGATCGTGCAATTCTCCCCTACCGCCCAACCGTGCCCGCTATCAAAGAATGATACCGCGGTCAGGAGGTTATTCCCGTACTTGCCGTCGGATTTCCAACTGATCCCACCATCCTGGCTGCGCACGACAAATCCGTCAAAACCAACAGCAAAGGCGTTTTGCTGGTCAATGAAGCACAAGTCAGTGAGGGGGCTTGGCACACTCTGGAAATTCCAGTACTGGCCTCCATCCACCGTGTGGAGTATGGTCCCGGAGTAGTCGAACCAGTCGATGCCGACCACGAATCCTTCCAGTTCATCCAGGAAGACCACGCTCTGAAGGTTGACCCCCCCTAATGAAAAAAGTTCTACCCAGGTGGAGCCGCCATCGGTGGTTCCATAGACGACATTGCTGCCTGTGGCCCAACCGGTTTGCGGGTTAATGAAAAAGATGTCGGAGAACATCTCCTGGCAGCCTGTCTGGGTCTGGGTCCATACCGATCCGCCGTTGGAAGAATGGCAGATCATTCCATTTCCGCCTGCCGCCCAGCCATCCGTGGCGTTGTTGAAGAATATCGACTGGTACCAGCCGTAGGGCGGAAGGTATTGCATGCCCCATGATAACCCGCCGTTAACCGTATGGAGTATGTTGCCGTCCTCCCGAAGGATCCATCCATTGTTGGCATCCGCGAAATCGATGCTGACGTAGCCGCCTTCCTGTATATTGCTCTCCACCTCCCAGGTTTCACCGCCATCAACCGTTTTGAGGATCATTCCGTAGCCCACTGCCCATCCTTTCTCCTCATCAGTGAAACAGACATCGTTGAGGGCGGTGCCGGTCACCCCTGATTGCGATGTCCAGTCGCTTCCTCCGTTCGAAGTATGAAGGATCGTGCCTCCGTAACCCACGATCCAGCCATTGTTTTCATCCACGAAGTCAAAGTCGCAGATGTCATAGGCTCCTGTCGGATACTGGTCGTCCCACGTGATCCCTCCGTTGGTGGTGTGCTTCAGGAAATACGGATAGAGGATCCAGCCATTGTAATCGTCGGCGAAAACTATCTTGTCGGGCCAATCCCATCCGATGTTGGCAGCTATCCAGGTGGATCCTCCGGTGGTTGTCCTCAGGACAATACCCTCCCAGGTTTCGATATTTATCCCAGTGATCCATCCATGCTGATCGTCTGTAAAGAACAGCTTGTTAAAACTGGCATTGTCAAAGCCCGGGATTTGCACCTCGTTCCATTGAGCACCTCCGTCCACGGTATGATAGATGTTTTCATAACTCAAACCCCAGCCGTTGAGGGGGTCAGTAAACATAAAGGAGATAAGCTGTTCCCAATTCGAGAAGGAATAAATGTAATTCCACGTAAAACCCCCATCGCAAGTAGCATAGACCTGTTCGAAGATCGTCAGCCATCCATGGTCCAGGTCGACGAAAAACAGGTCATCCACATATGTGTTCATGAACATGCTCCTGACAGACCATGTTTCACCCCCGTCAACAGTAGCCAGGACCTGCTCCACCATGTCGTTCCTGGTGGCCAGTGCCCATCCGTGCTGGTCATCAAGGAAAATCACCTTGCGCAGGTTACCTTTTGTTCCGGCATCTTTGATCTCCCAGGTCTCACCGCCGTCGACGGTGGCGACCATGATGCCGTTGTCGGCAACAGCCCAGCCGTGGTCCTGGTCCGTAAAAGCGACGCTCCGGTAATTACCGCCGCACGGGCATGGGTTTTGCCATTCCCAATTGTCGGCATCGCCGGATAGCGGGATGAAAAAGTCGCAACACTCCTCGGTATTGGCGATGAAATCCCGACCGTCATTGTTCCAGTTCGAACCATTGTTGAAGACCGCGCAGATCTCTTTTGCTTCGAATGAGTTTGGGAGCCCGTAAAAATCCACCGGACGGAACGTGATGGAATACCTTCCGTCGCCGGTCGGCTGCAGAATGGGCCACTGCCCGTTGGCGCCCGGTTGGTTGAATTCAACGATGAATTGCCAGGTATAACCCCAAATATCGGTAACCCCGGAGTGCATGGCGATGGAAGGGAGTCCGGCCAGGCTGCCCGATTGGAAACAAGCAAGCGCCGGATCGAAATAAAGTGTGATATCGTCATAGGCGGTGGCATCGGCAGGTTCCAATGTAATCGCTGCCGGCATCTGGGCTGTGGCCCAGGAGAGTGACAAAAGCAGCCCCGCGGTCCATGCGAGGGTCTTTGCCGCTTGTTTTTGGTAGTTGGTTAAAGTTTGCATTTCTTCTGGTATTTAATGGTTGGGTTAGGGTGTACGGGCGGGAAGTTGACAGGACCCTGCTGAAAGGATCCTTATGGCGAATGCAGGCAAGCAACGTTTCGCAGTGCGCCGGGATGCGATCAGCCAATGGCAGTCGAAAGTACGAGGCGGTGGTGCTGGTTGCGGAGGCCATATTGCCCGGCGGGTTGCAAAGCATGGCATTCTGATTGAATTGTGAACACAGAAAAAATGAACCGGGAAAAGTCACTTGTGTTTATCTACCGGCAAGACAGCTTTTCGAAATGATCAACAAGCAAGTTGTAAACGCAGGTCATGGTCATTTCGGGCAATACATACTTCCCAATCAAAATCAAAACAGGGCTGTCCGTCCTGATCAGAAAACTTTTCTGCCCTTTTCACCCTCAAATATAATGAATTCAGGGCTGAAATCAAAATTAAAATCGGCAACTGCCGCAGCTTCGATGACACCCGGATTGCGGCATCTGGCTTTTCAGGGAGCGGAGCGTGCAGAAAACAAAAAGGCCTGTCGAAAGACAGGCCCGTGATGATAAAAAAGATGTTGAATATCGTTAAGCGATCCTCACATTTACTGCGTTCGGTCCTTTTTTACCTTCTTTTACTTCGAACACCACGGCGTCGCCGTCGCGGATCTCGTCAACCAGCCCGGTCACGTGTACAAAATAATCTGTGCTTGAGTCATCATCGGTGATGAAACCATACCCTTTGGAGTGGTTGAAGAATTTTACTGTTCCGTTTTTCATGTTAAATAGAATGTTGATGTTAAAAATGAGGCCGCAAAGATAACCTATTTATTGATGCGGCTTGATTTTTTTTTAAATATTGTTATCCGGGCGGACAAAGGTGTGACAAGCCGGGTTCTGCGCGGCCGTCCGACCTTAATCAAGGCAGAGCGTGGCCTTGTCCCCTTCGCGGGTCAGCAACTCGATGAAATAGGTGCCGGGGTGTTCGGGGATGTCAAGTTCCACCGTCCTGACCATGTGGAGCAGCCGGGCCATGACCAGGGTGCCCTGGTTGTCCCTGGCAAAGACCATGAGCTCGCTCACATCCCGCCTGAGGTCGATGATCCGGTGGCCGGTCAGGGTGTCTTCTGTGATGGTGAAGTCGGTTCCGAATTCCGGTTTCTCGATGGGCCGGATCGCTGGCGGGTAGGATGCGGGGCAATCCATTTCCTCGACGGTCAATGCCGGGCTGAAAAATACCGTACGGCTGACAGCAGCCGGCGATGACCTGGCGTGAACCGCGGAGGATGCTGCTGCAGCAGCGATCGGGAGTATCGGCGTCCCGATATCGTTCAAGGCGATCTCATGTTGTGCGCCAACCCTGATCGAAACCCAGGCAAGGAGCAACAAGGTGAAGATCTTTTTCATTTCTCTTTGAATGTGTTGATTTAACGCCCTGCTTATTTCCGCCCCACACCCGGTCAATGAAGCAGTGAGGAAGGCGGTTGCAGGCCGGTAAATGTCTACGCAAATGCGCGTGGAAGGTTGCATTCAGAAAGCCAGCCCCGAACGAGGCGGGCAGGCCCGGGCGGCCAAATCGCGTCCGATTGGACCCACGGGTGCCTCTCCCCAATGACGGCAACATCAGGCGGTTCGTCCCTGAGGGGGACTCAACACTATTCAATCTTGATGAACCGGATGGTCTCCTGTTTTCCCGCCGGCAGCCGAAGCCTCAGGTAATAGCATCCGGGCCTGACCGGCTGCGCATCGATCCGCACCGTGCCGCCATTGATCGTGGCTACGCCGGTCATCACGAGCCGGCTCTGAAGGTCCAGGATGTCATATGATGCCAACGCCCCGCGCTCTCCGGGCAGAAGCACGGTGAGCATTCCCTGCACGGGGTTCGGCACGATCACTGCAGGGTGTTCTGGTGGCAGGGCCCCATCCGTCCCTGTCGTGATGGGACTGAACCATGCGGTGAACTGGGTTGCTTCATCGTTCAGCAGGTCTTCGAACAATGGATCGAGGGTGTCGGCGATCAGCCCGTTGTCCTCCCAGTGGTCAAATTGAAAGCCGTCCCCGGAAATGGCCCTCACCCTAATGGGCACGTCATTGAAATAGACACCCTGCCATGGGTATTCATCCGGTGTGACCGTGCTGATGAGAATATGTCCTGCGCCCGGGGGTTGAACATTCAGGGTTACATCCACCTGGTTGGTCAGCTGGAAATGATCCTGGATATGGTTGCGCACCTGCTGTGTCCGCTGGAAAAGCTGTTCCTGAAAAAGGAAATGGTTCTCTGAGAAAGCCTCCACCTGCTGGGGGATGTTCCAGGGGTCGCCCCAGCGGCCGTATTCGTCGTCCATCTCGGCCAGGGTCTGGAAATAGAAATTATTCTCCACATTCTGAAGCCGGTCCTCCCTGTATGCGGTGTTCATGACATCGGCGAAACGGTTGATGAAATAATTCCTGTACCGTTCGTTCTCAATGCTTTTCAGCCAGATGTTTATGTAGGGGATGGAAGGGCTTTGGGAAAGCATGTATCCGATGTGGTCAAAATAACAATCGGTCCACCCGTTGGGCTGCAGCGAAAGCTCAAGGTCTATGGTGCAGAAGCGCCAGCGGTAGTCCGTCATGTCCGACCTGTAGATCTTGATGTTGTTCCAGGGCCAGTCGTTGTTGGCGATCCAGGACTCCCCAATGATGTAATCGGTATACCAAGTCAGGTCAAAATGCTGATCGGCCTGCGCCCAGTAGGATGTATCTGCAGGGTCCAGGAGGTCGAAGGCCTCATAGGAGTCGTGGAACGAATCCACATTGCCTGCCAGGGCACGGAGGGCGCCGCCGTACCAGTAGCTCAGCGAAAGGATGTCCATCGTCTCCGGGTCCGCTCCTTCGAGGGTCTCGAAATATTCGGTGTCGAACTTCTCCCGCAGCTCATACAGGCCGAAATAACTGCCATTGATATAGACCGACACAGGCCTCCAGGCGGAGTAGTAACCATGCGTCCTTGCAGTCATCAGTTCTACCTGGCAGGCATCCTTGTAGGGAAGGACAAGGTACTGATTGCTGCCGTTCCTGAGGTAGAACTTTCCGTATAGGAACCTGTTTGACCGGTTTGGAATCAGCGGGTAACTCACGGGGCCGTCGCCGAGCACACCGTCGTCCAGTTCCACGCGGAAGGAATGCTGGGGCTGTGAGCGGCTCCCGCCCGCCCCTCCGTCGACCTGGATGCCTGCCCGCTGGCTGAACACCAGTTGCTGAAGTGAATCAAAATATTCCACGTAGGCCGTTCTTTCCCAATCGAACCACCAGTTGTCGAAGATGCCGGCCGGACCGTACAGATTCGATTCGTCCGTCACCACGGAAAGGACCGGGGTGGTATGTTCCACATCAAAGAAATAGGTTGCCACAGTGATGCGGCTGGGCAGCCATCCCGTGTTGAACGCCCTGGCCCGCAGCACCCCGGAGGAGCCGATGCCCAGCGGCACACCCGCATAGGCAGGAGAGGCCGGCGTGGGGTCGCTGCCGTCAAGGGTGTAATGGATGACTGAAGCGGGATTGGGATCGCTTATCGCGACATTGACAGTGTTGGAGTAGAATCCCGAAGGAACAGAGAAGGCCGGTGCGGAGAGATATCCCGTAAAGACCGCTGAATTGTTGTTGGTGGCAGAGGGCGTGGCCTCCTGGAAGAGAAATGCCGGGGGCGTGGCGTCAGGGAAAAGCCCCGTGCTGTTGTCGAGGTCGCTGCAATGGACGAAAAGCTCACTGAGCAATTCCTGCTGGGGGGAATAAAGGTAAACCGATTCGCCATCGCCGGCGATCCTGAAATTCGTATGCAGGAACCGGCTCGTATCCACCGGGTCGAAGGCGGAGGAGACCTGTTCGTACGTGACAAGCTTCATATGCACTTCGATGTAATCGTAGGAGGTATTCGGATCGGTGGAGACTACCTCAAATGCGATGGAATCGATCGGGCCAGCTGTCATCCCGGCGGCAACCAGATCAGATGCCGGGTACAACATTTGATTGCGGGCGCCCCAGTACCAGTTGCCGTAGGGAGCCGGGTAGTCATAGGGAGAGTTCTGAAAGTTCCCCTGGCCCACTTCGATCCCGTTGAGCCTGATGTCGGGCCGCCGGTCCGCCTGTGTTCCGAAGGCGGAAGAGCAGGCTGCCGGGCTTCCGTCCTGGAAGGAAAATACCGTTGAAGGATAACCAGTGAGGGTTTGGTCGAACACCGAATTCGTGGTGTACCCCGCCGAGCTGTAGGAACAGGTATTCACAAGCAGGTTGGATTGCCCGTCCCAATAGAAAGGAGTGCTGAGCGTGTGGCTGTTCCATCCCACAGAGGCAACGAAAGGCCCCGAATTGACCACATGCACGAACCCGGTGACGGGCTTGCGGTCTTTGCCGCTGCAAAATACCGTCAGGAAGCCGCCCGGCGCGATCGTCACGTTCGGGAAACTCCATTTCACGGGATTGTCGACCTTGTCGGTAAGGGTGTAGTCCAACAGGTGCACCGTGTCCGGTCCGGCATTGAAGAGCTCGATCCAATCGGGGTAATCGCCATCCTCATCGGCGATGGAAAGGTAATTCCTGTTCGTACCTTCGTTGATCACCACCTGGGGGTATGCCGCGAGCATGGCCGCGGAGATCAATATGGAAAGGGCGATACGCCTGAAAACGGACATATGCGGAGATGGTATTGGAATGTTCGGGGATCGAATGTCGACTGCTGCACTTTAAATATGGGCTCAAAAGTAAGTAAAAAGCGTGTCAGCGGTCCCCCTCGGGATGAAATATTCCTGCCACTCGCCGGATGCCACCTTGCCTCCGGAAACATTGTCCCAGGCTTTCCCGGAGCGGGCTGCAGAATTCAACAGTCCAACCATGGCAGGCTCGCGAATATTTTTGGGAATATTCAATTAAAAAAAAACCTTCAAAATCTAACCAAGTCGCCCGGCCAACGTATACTAAAGTTGGAATTTGAGAGTTTTTTTCCTATCTTCCGGGTCGGAATTTATGCTTTCCGGCCCGAAAGCAAGCATGCCAACCTCAACCGATCCGTAAAAGGAACATTCCAATCAGTGTAAGTAACGGCGACCAAAATCGGGTTCAAGGGATGAATGCATCCATCACATATGGGATCATGACGAGGACGGTTGGAACAATAACCGTGGCCCTGCTATTGGCCAGCACGCAGGTTCAGGCCATCGGTCCTGACGAATGGCGCGGCAGCAAAGGTCATGTCTTCCTTCAGAACTGGTCGCTGAGCATGACCCTGGGGCTTACCTCCTATTACGGCGACCTCAGCCAGTACGACGGGAATTTTTTCGAGAAGCTGATCTTTGAGAGCAAGCCGGCCTTCGGGGCGGAGCTCACCAAATACTTCCACCCCCTGATCGGGCTCTCCGGCCAGGTGATCTATGGCGGGTTCAAATCCGACATGCTCCCCGACCACACGTTCGAACTCGAGCTGCTGGAGTACAACCTGCAGGCGGTCTTCGACGCCAGCCCGCTGATCTTCAGGCACTGGACCACGCCCTTTGGCGTGGAGGCCTATGCCGGCCTGGGGCAGTTCCTATTTCACACCCGGGTGAGCTCTGCGGCGGCTGACAGGCCCGAGCCGTCGGGCTCCATCCTTGACGGAACACCCGAGTTCGTCTACTTCTTCGGAGGCACTTTCTACTACAAGATGGGCGAACGGTTCAGGGCCACGGCCGACCTCTCCATCCGGCAGGCGCAGAACGACAACATCGACAAATACATCGCGAGCAAGGACTATGATTATTACTCCTGGTTCGCAGTGGGCATCACCTGGATGATCAATTCCACCTTTTCGCTGAAGCGCTACAAGGCGATGAACGGGGTCAATAAGGGCGGGCCGCGGTGGCGGTAAGGGGTTGTTGCTTGTTATAAGTTATTTGTTAATTGTTGGGGACCTGCCATCTTCAGTCCTTATTTGATACTCTGATTACTTTCATTTTTCATTTTTCATTGTGAGGCCCTGCGGGCCGATTTTGCATTTTTACTTTCCAGCACCACCACGCAGCCCTGCTGCCTTTCCACCGGCACAGGCTTGCCTGGATCCAGTTCTTCCTGTTCTTGCTGACCTTCGATCCGGGGTTTGTACATCCGGCAACCTTCCTTACCCCAGCCCAGCTTTTCCCAGTCGATCCGCAGGGGCACCTGCTCATCCCTGTCCGACCAGGAGCCGATGGCAACCACGACATGACCTTCATGCAGGTAGGCTGTGCTTCTTATGCCCTCTACATCCGTTTTTACAGGCGACCGCTCCACCCAGTATCCCAGCATCTCGCTGTGGGCGATGTCGTAGTCGTCAAATAGTTTCCATAGCGGCCGCGGGTCCGTGTCGCCATAGATCCTCGCCGTCATGCCGTAGACCAGTCCCCTCC
>CAYLTG010000041.1:0-25274 GCA_964386225.1 uncultured Bacteroidales bacterium | reverse complement strand
TTTCCGGACTGTATTTCGCTGTGGATTTTCTATGGTAAAGGGGTTTATATGGTATATAAGGTGTATATGGTGTATAGCTGAGAATTGAAATGATCAGGCATCGGGTAACCTTTCGGTGTTTTTGGTGATTAACAAAAAAGAAAAGCAGTTGGTGTTGGAGGAGAAGGCTTTTTATTATAATTCAGGAAAGGATTTTACATCGCTCAGGTGCTGGATGGATGCCAGGGACGTAAAGATCTTTTTTTACCGGCAAATCCTTCCAAAGTTGCCCTGGGCTGAAAAAAACAACCTCGATATCCAGATCAGGAAAGCAACTTGCAGCATTACGGCGAATATATCGGAAGGCCACGGCAGATACCATTATAAGGAAGCCATACAATTTTACAGGATAGCTCGCGGATCATTATCGGAATTGAAGGATCACATAATTAGCTGTGACGATCTTGGGTATATTTGTGAAAAAATAACTAAACTTGGCATCGAAAAAATTGAAAAGGCGAAAATCAGCCTAAATGGTTTCATTAATTATAATTCTCAGAAAGTCAAAAAATCATCCGACTAACTTCTCATGATCCTGCTATACACCTATACACCTTATATACCATATACACCCGTATCAAGTATGTTAAGCATTCTGCTGAAATGAAATCAAACCAACTAGAAACATTCCCCGTATCATGAACCCCATCCGCATCGCCATCAACGGTTTCGGCCGCATCGGCCGCATGTTCCTGCGGGTTGCCCATAACAGGAGGAACCTGGACATCGTGGCCATCAACGACGTGATGGAACCCTATACCATGGCGCACCTGCTGAAGTATGATTCGGTGCACAAGAAGTTCGACGGCACGGTGGAGTTCAACCACAGCCATATCCTGGTGAACGGCAAGAAGATCAACGTCTATACCGAGCCCGATCCTGGGAAACTGCCGTGGAGGGACCTCGGCATCGATGTGGTGATCGAGTCGACGGGCCTCTTCACCCGCAAGGAGGATGCCCTCAGGCATGTGAAGCAGTCGGGTGCCCGCAAGGTGATCATCTCCGCCCCTGCCCAGGGGGAGCCCGACGGGGTGCAGTTCATCGTGCTGGGTGTCAACGACCACCTCATCAACCGGGAGGATACGGTGATCTCCAACTCCTCCTGCACCACCAACAATGTGGCCCCGCTCATCATGATCCTCGACGAGTACTGGGGCATCGAGAAGGCGTTCATCACCACGGTCCACTCCTATACCCGCGACCAGAATATCCTCGACGGCCCTCACAAGGACCTGCGCCGCGGCAGGGCCGCCGCCTACTCCATCGTGCCCACCACCACGGGGGCCGCCAAGGCGGTCACGCGGATCTTCCCGCACCTGGCCAGGAACCTTGGCGGTGCCGGCATCCGCGTGCCCGTGCCCGACGGCTCCCTCACCGATGTCACCTGCACCCTTTCCCGGCCTACCAGCCGCGAGGAGATCAACGCCACCTTCAGAAAGGCGGCCGAGACCACCCTCAAAGGCATCCTGGAATATACCGAGGACCCCATCGTCTCCATGGACGTGATCGGCAACCCCCATTCCGCCCTTTTCGACGCCCAGCTCACCGCTGTGCTGGGTGAACGCAACAAGCTGGTGAAGGTGGTGGCCTGGTACGACAACGAGGTGGGCTATGCCCACCGGCTGGTGGAGCTCATCGAAAAATTCGCCTGACCCCCGGCCTGTGGCCGGCGCCCGTGGATGCGGTCCTGCCCCGCGGTTCATGGCGCCGCAACCGGGATGATTCAGGGCCATGACCGGCAATTTGCTGAAACCGAAATTTTTACCTGAACCATGTCAGCCCTTGTTTGTTATACTAGTGGCCATTGCCGCAGGGTGGCCCCGACCAATCATACACAAACTTGCAAGCAGATGGGAAATAACACGACGCTTTTTGATCTCACATACCTGAGGAAGTTCACGAACAACGATGAAGCGAAGGTGGGAAAATACATCCAGACCTACCTGAGGACTTCCGAGCGCATCTTCAACGAGCTTGAAAAGGCAGGCCGTGACGGCAACTGGGACGATGCCTATTCCAAGGCGCACACCGTCAAGCCGCAGGTGCAGTACATGGGGATCGGACAGCTCATGGAGATCATCCTCGAGATCGAGAACCGCGCCAAGATCGAACCCGGGGCGGTGAGCCTTGCCGACCTGGTGGAGCAGGCCATCGACATATACAAACGGTCGTCCATCGAGCTCATGACCTACCTCCAGGGCCGCGACGGAGACCCTCAATGACCCCGTACCGTGTCAGGCCGGAACTCACAATCCCCGCGATCCGCAGACCGGAGTGGCCTCCTGCGGGCCCTCGCAGTGTCGCTGCTGTGGGCAGGGTTGTTCCTGGCACAGGGCCTGAACGCGCAGGGCCCCACGATGGTGTCGCTCCTGGACGAACTGCAATCGGCCGCCGATGACAGCACCCGCGTCAATGTCCTCAATCGCATAGCTTTGAAACACCTGGAGCTGAACCAGTTCAACAAGGGGCTGGAGAGGAGCCGTGAGGCCTATGAGCTGGCCAGGAAGACCGGCTACCTGCGGGGCGAGGCGCTTTCATGGTACCACATTGCCCTGTACCATGATTACCGGAACCAGTCGCGTGAAGCCCTGGACGCCTATTCCACCTCCCTCCACACCTTCGAGTACCTCGACGATTCGGTGAACATGGCCCGGACGATGAACAGCATCGGGCTCGTTTACAAGAACACCTCCTCGTTCGATACGGCGCTGGTCTACTTCTACCGGTCCAGGGAGATCCTGAGGGCCATCGGCGATGACCAGGAACTGGCGGCCACGTTCAACCTCATCGGCCTGGTTTACGGGGCCTGGGGTGACTACGAGGAATCGCTGGAGAACTTCATGGCTGCCATGGACCTCTACCAGTCGGCGGGTAATGCCCTGGGCATGAGCCTGACCTACAACCATATCGGCTCCATCTACTGCATGCTCGGCGAGTATGGGAAAGCGGAGGACTACCTTGACATCGCCCTCTCCCTGAACATGGAGGTGGGGCCCACGCGCGACCTGATCGACATCTACACCGAGCTCGGCATGCTCTACCAGGAATCGGGCCGCAGCCAGGAAGCCATGGCCACCTATGAGAAAAGCCTCAACCTGGCCAGGTACTATAACAACCTACGGAAGATGGCCGAGGGTTTTGATAACCTGGGGCGGGTGTACCACAGCCAGGCAAAGTATGCCGAGGCCTTGCAGTTCTTCAACCGGGCCCTCGACATCCGGCGCGACCTGGGGATCAGCCACGGGCTGATGGTGTCCAGGGTCAACATCGCGGGCGTTTACCTCAGCCAGGTCGAGTCGATGGGGGCGAGCACGGAAGGGGCCCCCGCACCATCGCGGGAGATGATCTTCAACCTCCTCGGCGATGCCCTCCAGGAGGCACGCACCATCGGCAACTACACCGATCTGGTCGAGACCTATGAAACGCTGGTCCGTGCATCGGCGGCGTTCAGCGAATACGGCGATGCCGTCATGTACCAGGAGGCCCTCTACAAGCTCAAGGACTCCGTGGCAGGCGCCGACCAGAACAGGAGCCTGGCCGAGCTGCAGACCCGCTTCGAGCGCGACCGTCAGGAGCAGGAGATCATGTTGCTCAAAAGCGAGAAGAAGGTGCAGGAAGCCCGCATGCGACAACAACGCATCGAGCGCATCATTTACGTGCTGGGCGGGATATCCCTGGTGATCCTCATCATCGGACTGCTGAACCGCATGGCCTTCATGAACCGCGCACGCCGGGAGCTGGAACAGAAGAACCGGCAGATCGAGACTGAAAAGCACAAGGCCGAAAACAGCGAACAGGTGAAGGAGCAATTCCTTTCCAAAATGAACCATGAGATCCGCATCCCCATGACCACCATCGTGGGCAGCGTCAACATCCTCCTGAAGAACAAACACCTCGACAGCCAGGGGAAATACCTCAGCGCCATCCGCCAGTCGTCGGAGAACCTCCTGGTGATCATCGACGACATCCTCGACCTCACCAGCCTGGAGGCCGGGAGGGTGAAACTGGAAGCGGTGCCGTTCAGCATCGCCGGCGAGCTCGATAACATCGGGCAGATGCTCAGCTTCAAGGCGGCCGAGAAGGGGGTGGACCTGCGGATCGAAATCCCTGACCACCTCCCGGAAACCGTCATCGGCGATCCCATCAGGCTCAGCCAGGTGCTCATGAACCTGGCAGGCAATGGCATCAAGTTCACGGATGAAGGTCATGTGACCATTGCGGTGCAGGTCGCGGGCCGGGAGGAGGACCGGTTCCGGTTCCGTTTCGAGGTGCGGGATACCGGCATCGGCATTCCGCCCGACCGGGTCGACAGGATTTTCCGGAGTTTCACACAGGCCGACAGCGAAACGACCAGGAAGTACGGGGGTACCGGCCTTGGCCTCACCATCTCCAAACAGCTGGTGGAAATGCAGGGGGGCCACCTGGGCGTGACCAGCGAGCCGGGAATGGGCAGCTGTTTCTTCGTCGAGCTGGACTACCGGGTCGAAGAGCGGGAGGACAGAAGCCGGAAACGGGACCCCGGGCCCGGCGAGGAAGTGCTGAAAGGACTGAAGGTCCTCATCGTGGAGGACGATGAGTTCAATGTCATGGTCCTCCGCGATACCCTGTCGACAGCCCTCGAGGAGGTCAGGCTGGAGGTGGCCACCGATGGCAGGGCGGCGCTGGACCTCTGGGCCGCAGGCGAACCCGACATCATCCTCCTCGACATCGAGCTGCCCGAGATGAATGGCCACGAAGTGGCACGGGCCATCCGCAGGTCGGGCAGGACAGGCAACGGGGTGCCCATCATCGCCATGACGGCCAATGCGCTGCCTCGGGAGATGGAGGAATGCTTCAATTCCGGCATGAATGAGTTCATTCCCAAGCCCTTCGATCCGGATGACCTCCTCCTGAAGATAAACCAGTTGATCAGCAAACAACAGTATGCAGGGAAGTGATGAAAAGGATGTCCGACATACTGCTTGTGATTTTATTTCTTCTGGCACTGCGCGCTGCAGGCCAGGAAGGGGAAGCCGGTGTGGTGCCGGCCGCAGGTGCCGCCGTCACCGGACCGGCAGATAACCGCCCTCCCGCAGTGACGGGGGATGATACCCTCGCCATGTACCGCGAAGCCTTCGAACGGCACCGCCTGGCCGGGGATCATGAAACCGCCTACCGGTATGGCAGGAGGCTCCTCAGGTTTGCCGACGAGGCCGCCGCGGCCCAGCTGAAAAAGAAACGGGAGACGCTCGAGGAGGTGCTGGAGATGAACATGCGCGACCAGGAGATCCGACTCCTCAACAACGAACGGATCCTCATCGAGGAAAAGATCCGGGGCAGCACGCGCCAGCTGTGGGTGAGCATCGTCACCCTCGTGCTGTTGCTTATCTTTGCCTCGGCCATCTACCACCGCATCCGGACCATCCGGAAGACCCGCGACCTGCTCCAGGAAAAGGCGGTGCAGCTGCAGCACGAAAAGGAGAGGGCACGGCAGAGCGAACAGTTCAAGGAGCAGTTCCTTGCCAATGTCAGCCATGAGATCCGGACCCCCATGAATGCCATCATGGGCATCACCAATATCCTCATCAAGAGCGAGCACCTCGCGGAGCAGGAGAAATACCTGGTGGCCATGCAGGCCTCCGCCAGCAACCTGCTGGTGCTCATCAACGACATCCTCGACCTGTCGAAACTGGAGGCCGGAAAGATGGAGCTGCTCAAGACTCCCTTCAACCCAAGGGAGATCATCTCGGAACTCTATGAAAAGCTCAAGGGCAAGGCCAGGGACAAAGGGCTGAGCCTCCGCATGGAGGTGGCCGACGGCGTGCCCGAGATCCTCACCGGCGACGGCTACGTGCTTTCCAATATCCTCCTGAACCTGCTCACCAATGCCATCACCTTCACCATCCGGGGCAGCGTGGAGATCACCTGCAGCGTGGGTGACACCGCGGGCGACCAGGTGACCCTGCTTTTCGAGGTCAGCGATACCGGCATGGGCATCGTGCCCGAGAAGCAGGAAAAGATCCTCAAGACCTTCGTCAAGGTGTACGACAGGTCGACCATGCAGTATGAGGGCAGCGGGCTGGAACTGGCCATCATCAACCAGCTGGTGGAGTTGCAGGGAGGGAGCATACGACTTGAAAGCACACCGTCGGTGGGCACCACCTTCCACCTGGAGATCCCCTACCGCAGGAGCGCGGAGACCGTCGTGCGGGACGGGGAGGAGACGGAGGGGGCGGAATGCGAGCTTCGCGACATCCGGGTGCTCCTGGTGGAGGACAATGAGTTCAACGTCATGGTGGCCAGCACCGAACTGGAATCGGTGATCGCCGGCCTTCAGCTCGACGTGGCCTCCAACGGAAAGGAGGCCCTGGAGCGGCTGGAGCAGCAGCCCTACCACCTGGTGCTCATGGATGTGCAGATGCCTGTCATGGACGGGTACGAAGCCACCCGGAACATACGGAAGATGGGCGACGGCAGGGCCACGGTGCCCATCATCGCCATGAGTGCCAACGTCATGCCGCAGGAGATCAGCCGGGCGCTGAGCGAAGGCATGGACGACTACATATCAAAACCTTTTGATACGGGTGAACTGCTCGGGAAGATGAAAAAACTGCTGCGGCCCGCGAATTAGAAGATGCCCTCGACGATCTTGCTGATGTTCTGGAAGGCATTCTCGTCCTTCACCACGTACTGGATCGCCCCTTTGGAGATGGTCTGGGCGGCGACGGTGTATTTGCCCTGGCTCGAGAGCATGATGACGGTGACCCCGGGGGCCTCTTTCTTGATCTTTTCCAGGATGGCAAGGCCGTCGGCCGCATCCTTGAACACATCGTTGAGGTGGTAGTCGAGGATGACGAGGTCCGGGTTGTCATGCATGTGCCTGAGACACTCTTCCCCGGTGTTGAAGATGCGGGTGGTGAAACGCGGGTACTGGCTCAGGTGGTCCCTGACCATTTCGGCGAACATCTCGTTGTCGTCAACGATGAAGATCTTTTTCTGACTCATTGCGATCGGATTGGTTTTTCAAAGATACAAATATTTGATAGCCTCCTGTTATTTGTGCACCGATTTGACGAAGTCCTCCACTTCCGGCACTCCACCCTGATAAACAAGATAGCCGTTATATGGTTCACGTTCGGTGATCTCGTCGTTGATGGGGGTCAGCATGATCCTTTTCACCTCTTCGGGGTCTTCGGTCTGTCCCAGCGCCCAGCTCAGCTTCACCCAGGCCACCTCGGGCAGCATGTTGCCGGCCGGGATGATCCCCTTGGCCATCATGTCGCGGCCGGTGTCGTACACGAACATGTGCACGTAGCCCCAGATGGTCTGCAGCGTCATGTACATGTGCACCCCTTTGGCGTGGGCCCTTTCGATGGCCGGGTACAGTTCCTTGTTCACGTGGCCCAGGCCGGTGCCGACGATCACGATGCCCTTGTACCCCGCTTCCACAAGCATGTCGATGGTGTCGGGCTGGATGCCCGGGTAATAATACAGCATGGTCACCTTGTCGCTGAAGTAGGGCATGATCTTCACATTGCGGTCTTTCCTCCGGTGCTGGTAGTTCTTCTTGATGGGGATGATCTCTTTCCTGCTGACCATGGCCACGGGGGTGTCGCCGATGGTCCGGAAGGTGGAGCGGTACGACGAATGCATCTTCCTGACCCGGGTCCCCTTGTGCAGCAGGCCGTATTCGTCGGAGGTGGGGCCGAACATGCAGACCATCACCTCGGCGATGTCGGAATGGCCGGCCGTATGCATGGCATGCATCAGGTTGAGGGCGGCGTCGGAGCTGGGCCTGTCGGACGACCGCTGAGAGCCCACCAGCACGATGGGCACCGGGGAGTTCTGCACCATGAAGGTGAGGGCGGCGCCGGTATGATGGAGGGTGTCGGTGCCGTGACCGATCACGATGCCGTCGATGCCCTTCTCGATCTCCTTGCCGATGGCCCTGGCCAGCGCCACATATTGTTTCGGTCCCATGTTCTCGGAGAACACGGCGAACACCTTTTCGGTCTCCAGGTTGCAGATGTCGGCCAGTTCGGGCACGGCACCGTACAGCTCGCCCGGCGAGAAGGCGGGGATCACCGCACCCGTGCGGTAGTCGAGCCGCGAGGCGATGGTGCCGCCCGTGCCGATCAGCTTCACCTTCGGCAGGCCGGGCGTGAACGGGAACTCCTTCTCCGGGATCTTGTAATTGGCCTTTTTGTAACCGGTCTCAACCATGCCGGTGATCGTGCGGATGTCGATGCCCACGTTGTAGCCCGTGGGGATCTTGAGCACGATGTGCTGGTCGTCGTCGTTCTCGGCACGGGGAAGCACGGTGCCCTTGAACGGCCCGCGGGTGGTCTCGATCTCCGTCTGCCCCCATACACGGACGTTGTATTTTTTTAGCGTGGCCAGGGAATCGCCCTTGTAACCCTGGAAAAAATCCTGATCCATTCCTGTTGCTTTAGTTTTTGATTTCACTTGCAAGTTCCTTCAGCATCATGTTCCCCACCGCCTTCTTCCGCAGTTCGCCCATGATCCAGTTCATCTCGTTCGCGGCGGTGGCCGAGCGTGCGGTCTCCCTGAACTTGTTCCTCAGGAAAGGGATCAGCGACAGCAGGTCGTCGCGTTCCGCCTTTCTGAAATGGATGCTCTCCAGCACCGACTCGAAGTCCATTTTCGGGTGCTCATGGACCACCGGGATCATGTAATTGGCCAGCTCGGGGCTGAGGTCGTTCTTCTTCAGGAACTTGAACATGTTGAAGATGATGCCCGGGTAGTTGGCTTCCGGCATGTGGTTCTGCCCTTCGATGTGCTTGAAAGTGTGGCCCATGAAAGTGCCGGCGAAGACCGGGTCCAGGTCGAGTTCCGTCACCAGCCGTTCGATGAGCGGGTAGTGGTTCTTGCTGAAGAGGTAGGTGTAGGTGTCCTCGGGGATGCCCCATGCCTTCAATTGCCTGAACCGGTCGATGATCTCTGTCGGAAGGCCCTCCTTGAGGCGTTCGATGTAGTCGTTCTCCAGCGGCAGCGGAGCGGTGTCGGTGTCGGGGTACATCCTGTCGGCCCCGGGCAGCACCCGTTCGAAGATGGTGGTGCCGTCCTCGAACGATTTGCGGGTTTCGTTGGGAACGCCCTCGAAGGCCATCCGGCAGCGCTCCTCGATGGTCTCCAGCGCGGTGGCGACGTCGTCGTCGGGACCCCAGAAGATCAGCTGGGCGTCGTCGTCGGCCGCTCCGAGCAGGGCCCGGACACGGTCGAACTCCTTGCCGTCAAGCTGGGGCTCCAGCTCTTCCGAGTGGACCATGAAAGGCGGGTTCAGGCAGGCGATCACCTTCAGCCGGTCATGGAGCTCGTCGGCAAACATCTTCCCCGGCTGGGTGAAATGGGAGAGGATACCCCTGAAGCCGGGCAGGTTGACGGCATGAACCTCCATTTTCTTTTTCAGCGCCTCGTTGATCACGGCCAGCTCGGGGCTTGTCTTGCCTTTCAGCTCCAGGGAGGTGATTTTCCATGAAACGGTGTTCCGGATCGCCTTCTTCAGCCGGTCGCGGATGGCCAGCAGGGCCCATTGCCGGAAGCTTTCGTTGTGGGTCAGCTCGGGGATCCAGCGGGTGTGCGCCACCCCTTTGATCTCCACGCGGGAACCGCCGCGGCAGCTCACGTTCACATCCTGGCGGCCGGCGCCCATGCCGGTGCGCACCAGGCCCGTGCTCCGGTTCAGGAAGCGGATGTAGTCGCAGGCTTCCCTCACCTCGTCAGGATTGACACAGTCGGGATAGGTCACCGTTTCGATCAGGGGCATGCCCAGCCTGTCGGTGCGGTATACCCGGGTATGTCCGACGTCGGAGACCTCCCGGCATGAATCCTCCTCCAGGCTCAGCTGGATGAGCCTTATTTTCTTGTGCTTCAGGTAGATCTCGCCTTCAACACCGATGATGCCCGTGCGCTGGAACCCCGTCGGGATGCTGCCGTCGAGGTATTGCTTCCGGGTGATGTGCACCTCGCCGACGATGTTGAGCTTGGACAGGAGCGAGATCCTGATGGCGATCTCGAGGGCCTCCCGGTTGATGTGGAACGGCGGGGTGTCATCCACCTCGTAGGTGCATGCCGTTTCGTTGGCGATGTGGTAGACGATCTCCTTCCTGGTCTTGAACTCCATCAGGGCGGTGCCGTCGTATTCTCCCAGCTCGCTAAGCGTGGGCCGCATGTGCCGGATCACCTCCGCATCGTATTCGTGGGGTTTCTGGTAGATGCCCGCCGGGCACTTGCAGAAGAGCTTGTGGCGGGTCTTGAGCTGCTGGTGCACCTCCAGCCCCGACATGAACCCGATCCGGTCATAGTCCTCCTGGGTCGCCTCCTTGCGGGGTACGTAACCGATGGCCTCCCGCGTGGCCCTGTAATTTTCCGATGCGTCGAACTGCTTCTGCATTCCCTTTGATTTCTTGGATTAAACAGCGGTCAAAAGTATGGATTTATGCCACATTTTCAAGGGGGGTTCATAATTTTTCAAAAAAAACGAATGTGGTGAAAGGGGGGTTATTTTTGCAGTTTATCTCTAATTTTGCAATTACGGACCCTTACATACCTGATGACCCGACCATGAAAAACAGCGCATCCCTTCCCGCATTCGTCCTTCTGCTGGCTTCCGTTCTCATCGCGCCGGCTGCCGCACAGCCGCCGGCCGCCGCGGCGGATACCGCCCGCTTCCGCGTGATGTTCTACAATGTGGAGAACCTCTTCGATACGGTCGACGACACCCTGGTGGACGATGCGGAGTTCCTTCCCGGAAGTGAGAAAGGGTGGGACCAGGGCAAATACTACGAGAAGCTGAACAACATCTACCGCGTCATCATCAGTTGCGGCGGCTGGGAGCTGCCTGCCCTGGTGGGGCTCTGCGAGGTGGAGAACCGGCGGGTGCTCGAGGACCTGGTGGGGCAGACGCCCCTCAAAAGATTCGGGTACCGCATCATCCATTTCGACTCGCCCGATGAGCGGGGCATCGACGTGGCGCTCATCTACCGGGGGGACCGGTTCGAGCCTGACACCGCCTACCCCGTGCCGGTGCGGTTCCCCGACGACCCCGGACAGAAGACCCGTGATATCCTGTATGCCTGCGGCCGCATTGCCGGTGAGCCGGTCCATCTCTTCGTGAACCACTGGCCATCGCGCTACGGCGGCTATGAGGCCACCAGGCCCTTGCGCAGGCAGGCGGCCCGCGTCCTGCGCACGGCCGTCGACTCGCTCTTCTCGGCCGATCCGGAGGCGGCCATCGTGGCCATGGGCGATTTCAACGACGGCCCCGCCGACGAAAGCATGCTGCAATACCTCGGGGCGGCCCTGAGCCCCGAAGGTCAGGGGCCGGCAGGACTGGTCAACCTGACCGCACGCCTCGACCGCATCCCGGGAACAGGAACGCTCAAGTACAGGGAGAACTGGGATGTGTTCGACCAGCTGGTGGTGAGCACGTCGCTCCTCGACGGGCCGGGCCGGCTCCGCGTCACGGAAGAGGGGGCCCGGATACATGACCCTGATTTCCTGCTTGCAGACGATCCCGCCTATCCGGGTAGAAAGCCTTTCCGCACCTGGGCAGGGCCAAGGTACCTGGGCGGTTACAGCGATCACCTGCCCGTTTTCCTCGACCTCCGCCTCCGATAGGTCAGTCGAACCGGATGGCCCTGACGGGGGTGATGCGGGTGATGATGTAGGTGGGGATGATCAGCATCAGGGTGCAGATGAGCACCGTGCCGAGGTTGATCAGCAGGAAATGGGACCACTCCAGGTTGACAGGGACCTCCGAAACATAGTACGATTCCTGGTTCAGCTTGAAGATGCCGGTCTTCAGCTGCAGCAAGGACAGGCTCAGCGCCAGCAGGTTCCCCCAAAGCAGGCCCTGACCAATGATATAGACCGCGTTCACCAGGAAGATCAGCCGCACCGATTTGTTCTTGGTGCCCAGTGCCTTGAGGGTGCCGATCATGTTGGTCTTCTCCAGGATGAGGATGAGCAGGGTGGATACCATGGTGATGCCGGCCACAAGGACCATCAGGGCCAGGATGATGATCACGTTCATGTTGTGGAGGTCGAGCCATTCGAAGATCTGCGGGTTCAGCTCCCGGGCCGTCTCGGCACGCAGGTCATAACCGATAAGGGCGTTCACCTCCCCGCCGAGCCTCTCCATGTCACGGTAATCGTCGAGGTACACCTCGAAGCCGCCCACCTGCCCCTCCGCCCAGCCGTTGAGCTTCCGGATGTGGCCGATGTCGCCGATCACGTAAAGGCGGTCGAACTCTTCCAGGCCGGTTTCATAGATCCCTGCAACGGTGAACTTCCTGCCCCGGGGCTGAAGTTCGTTGTTGTTGATGAAATACATCCGCACAGGGTCCCCAGTCCGCAGGAAAAGCCTGTCGGACAGGGACCTGGAGATGATCACCTCGTCGGTGACGGCCGTATCCGCGACGCGGAGCACATGGCCGGCGGTCATCCTGGCGCGGAAGAAACTCCAGTCGAAGTCGCTGCCGACCCCTTTCAGGATCACCCCTTCGATCTGGTCGTCCGTCTTGATGATCCCCGCCTTGCTCGCAAACGCCTGCACGTGCCGGATGCCCTCCACCGTGTCGAGGGAGGCGAGGAACCCCTGCTCCCGGTCGATGGGGGAGAACTCCTGCGAGGAGCTCATCTCGTAGCTCGTGATCCGGATGTCGGCGGCGAACCCGGTCACCTTGTCCCTCACCTGCTCCTGGAAGCCGGTGACGATGGACACCGAGAGGACCATCACGGCCACGCCCAGCATGACGCTGACGATGCCCAGCCGCACGATGGGTCTTGAGAAGTTGGCCTTCCCCTTCAGGAACATGCGGCTGGCAATGAACAATTCGAAACTCAAGGCAAATGCTTTTTGCAAAAGTAAGAAAATTGACGGCCGGGATGATATTTGACTTGTCCGGACCGGGCGGGCGGGTGCAGGACCATAAAAAATAGGGGCAGAATGAAAAAATTGTATAAATTTGCCCCCTTGTCAAACAGGTAGTCAGCCATGATGATCAAAAAAGTGAAAGGCAACGAGGATTTTGATTCAACGAATTTCATCATCTTCCTCTACCTTTGGCGCAAGCCCCTCATTATTATCACGGCAGTCGCCTTCCTGGCATCCGTCATTTTCTCGTCACCCTGGTTCATCACCCCGAAGTTCAAATCCACCGTGGTGCTGTATCCCACCACATCCACCTCCATCGCCAAGGCCCTCCTTTCGCAGAACCCCAGCGTGGAGCAGGATGTGATGCAGTTCGGGGAGGAGGAACAGACGGAGCAAATGCTGCAGATACTCAGTTCCAGCATGATCCGTGACAAGATCATCGACCGGTACGACCTCATGGAGCACTATGAGATCGATCCGGGCTCCAAGTACCGGAGGACCAGGCTTTTCGACGCCTATGAGGAGAACATCAAATTCCGGCGGACCGAATACATGGCCGTAAAGATCACGGTCCTCGACCGGGACCCGGAAACGGCGGCCAGCATCGCCAACGACATCGCGGAACTACTTGATTCCACCAAGAACATCATGCAAAAGGAACGGGCATTGAAGGCCTACCGCATCGTGGAAGCGGAATACCTGCAGCTCAGGAACGAGGTCCAGGCGATGGAGGACAGCCTCACCGCGCTGCGGAAACTCGGGGTGCATGACTATGAATCCCAGGCCGAAATGATCAACCAGCAGCTGGCCATCGAACTGGCCAAAGGGAACAGGAATGGGGTGAAGGTGCTGGAGGACAGGCTGGAGACCCTGGCCAGGTATGGCGGACCCTACGTGTCGATCCGCGACCAGCTCGAGCATGAGAAGAAACAGCTCAGCGAGATCAAGGCAAAATACGAAGAGGCCAAGATCGACGCCGAAGAGGTGCTGCCGCAGAAATTCGTGGTGGAATGGGCCTACCCGGCAGAAAAGAAATCGTATCCCATCCGCTGGATCATCGTCCTGGTATCGACATTCTCGGCATTGATCCTCGGGATACTGATCCTGGCGATACTCGATAGCCTCACGCGCTACACTAAAAAAAAAAGCCTGAGATCGACCTGAGTTTTCTCGACGTCGAGCAGGCAGTGCATCAGATCAGGAATTTTTTCGTTCGAAGCGCCGGGGAGCAGCAGGAAATTAAGGACACCCCCCCAGGGGTAAAAGATAGTTTAAAAGAGCAAGCACCAGGAAGGGAAGCACAGGATCGTCCTGGTTTATTTAAAATAAGGATCAATATGGAGAGTCAGTTTTATCAGATCAACCTGTTGCAGCAGCTGCTGAAATGGAAATACCACCTGGGGGTCATCGTGCTGGTGGCGGCTTTGCTGGCGGTGATTTTCAGCGGCCCTGCCTTCATCACGCCCAAGTTCGAGTCAAGGGCGGTCGTGTATCCGTCAAATATCGCCCCCTATTCGGATGAGAACGAAACGGAACAGATGCTTCAGATATTCCAGTCGAACGACATCACCGACAGCATCATCGAACAGTACAACCTGGCGGAGCATTACGGGATCGACAAAAGCTACAAGTACTATTACACCACCATGCTGTGGGAGTATTCGCAGAATGTCAAGATCAGCAAAACCCCCAACGAAGCGGTCAGCATCGAGGTGCTCGACAAGGACCCGCAAGTGGCCTGCAATATGGTGGAGAGCATGATCGAGCTATACAACAACAAGGTGCGGCGGCTTCATGAAGATAAATTCGGGGAAGTGGTGGCCATGTACGAGCGGGCGCTGAAAAAGAAGGAGGATTACCTCGACAGCCTCAATGCCCGCCTTACCTTCCTCAGCAAGGAATACGGCCTCATGGACTACGAGTCACAGTCGGAACAGGTCACCAAGGGATTCCTCAAGACGATCGACGGGTCGGGCGCCGGGCATGTGAACGACAAGGAGGTGAACAAACTGAAGGAGAACCTGGCGGACAAAGGCGGTGAGATGCTGGTGCTCCAAAACCTCATCGAGAACGAGGCCGACCAGTACGCCATACTGAAGGCCAATTACGAACAGGCCTACATGGACTATGACAGGAGGTTCACCTATACCAACGTGCTGACGAAGCCTTTCCCGGCCGACAAGAAAGCCTACCCGATCCGGTGGCTCATTGTCGTGATCTCCGCACTCGCATCCTTCTTCATTGCTTTTGTCGTCATCCTTATCCTTGAGAACTACAAGGGGATGACCAGGAAATCCTAACCCCAAACAGAAACAGGTCCATTGACACAAACGAGCAAGCTCATATGGGTATACCTGATCAGCGGGGCGTTCATCGGCATCAATACCTACCTGATCGTCAACCATCATATGTGGGGCGCCCTGGCACCCCTCGCGCTGATCATCCTGTTGCTCTATTTCATCTCCATTGACAAAATCATCTTCCTGATCACTTTGCTGACACCCCTTGCGATCAACATCCGCGACCTGGAGTTCGGCTATGGCATTTCACTGCCTACGGAACCCCTCATGCTCGGTGTCCTGGTCTTCTTCCTCATCAAGATCCTCCACGACTGGCACTACGACGGTCGGATCCTCCGGCATCCCATTACCATCCTGGTGCTCTTCAACCTGGTATGGCTGCTGTTCACGAGCATCACCAGCGAGATCCCGCTGGTGTCGTTCAAGTTCCTGCTCTCGCGGCTGTGGTTCGTGGTGCCGTTCTATTTTTTCCTCATCCTGCTGTTCAAGAAGCCAGGGAACATCAAGACCTTCATCTGGCTTTACATGATGGGCCTTGTGATCGTGGTGTTCTATACCCTCTATCACCATTCCCTCCGCGGATTCGACGAGGAGTCGGGGCACTGGGTGATGACCCCGTTCTACAATGACCATACGGCATACGGGGCGGTCCTGACCATATTCATCCCGCCGGTCTTCGGTTTCGCGCTCATGCGCACCTACGGCATCGGGACCAGGGTCCTGTCGTTCTCCATCGGGTTGCTGCTCACCGTGGCGCTGGTCCTCTCATACAGCCGGGCCGCCTGGCTCAGCCTTTCCCTGGCCCTGGTGGTGCTGGTCATCGTGTTGCTCAAGATCCGATTCCAGTGGGTCCTGGTCATGGCCGTCGGCCTGCTGGTGACCTTCGTCACCTTCCAGCAGCAGATCTTCGACAAACTGGAGAAGAACAAACAGGATTCCTCGGCCAATTTCGTGGAACATATCCAATCCATCACCAACATCTCCAGCGATGCGTCGAACCTCGAGCGCATCAACCGCTGGCAGTCGGCCATCCGCATGTTCGAGGAAAGGCCGTTCTGGGGTTGGGGCCCGGGTACCTACCAGTTCCTCTATGCCCCGTTCCAGCGGTCGAAGGAGAAGACCATCATCAGCACCAATGCCGGCGACCTGGGCAACGCCCACAGCGAGTATATCGGCCCCCTCGCCGAAAGCGGATTCCTGGGCATGCTGTCGGTGCTGCTCATTTTCAGTTTTTCGGTTTACACCGGGCTCATGGTGTACCGCAGGATGAAGGACCGGGACCTCAGGATCATCACCCTCACGGTGGTGATCGGGCTCATCTCCTATTACCTTCACGGCTTCCTCAACAACTTCCTCGATTCCGACAAGGCATCCGTGCCCGTCTGGGGTTTCATCGCGATCCTGGTAGCCCTGGACATCTATCACAATAATTTCCGCGAAAAAACGTCTTAATAGGGTAGGCCCCAGTAAATAAAAATTCTCAAAATAGGTTCAAAAAAATTTGCATTACCAAATTATTCATATATTTGCACCGTTCTTAATTCCCTGAATTTTTTCACTGTAGGAATTCATTATCTCAAAAGCGGGGCAGGAAAGAGAAGCAGGCAGGATAGTATGGTGAACTAACTCAAGTTTATTATTAATCTCCCAAATATTTTTGGTTGAATCTTTAAGATTAAGCTAAGCAATCAATTTCATTTTAAAAATTTCACTTACATGTACGATATTATTGAGCTCAATGGAAAGCTCGTGGCAGAATTAAAAGAGATCGCCAAGGAACTTAACATCGAGAAATATGAAGGTCTGAAGAAACAGGACCTCATCTACCAGATCCTCGATCACCAGGCATTAAATCCCTCCCAGGCCAGCCTTGACGATGAAAACAAAGAGAGCAAAGAGAACAGAGAGAACAGAGACAAGAAGCTTGGTCGCAAGCGGAAACGGGTCAGGAAAGAGACGGAGCGGGTGGCATCCACCGACCACAAGCCCTCCGAATCGGCCGCCCCGGTAAAGCAAGAAAGACAAGAACCGCAAGAAAGGCAGGAAAGGCAGGAAAGAAAAGAGGAGCGTACCCCCGACCGGGAGGATTCATTCTCGCCGCTCGAAGGTGAGACCATCTCCTTTGCAGGCGGCCGCGACGAAGAGCCGGCCAGTAAGCCCATGGAGGACCGCAACGAAAAGTACGACCGCTACGAAAGCGCCGAAAGGCAGGACTTCAAGGGTCCTGACAAAAGAAAGGACCGGGAGAAGAAAGAGGACAAGGATGAATTCCCGTTCGAATTCGAGGGCATGGTGTCGAGCGAAGGCGTGCTCGAGATCATGCAGGACGGATACGGGTTTCTCCGTTCTTCCGACTACAATTACCTCAACTCCCCCGACGATATTTATGTGTCGCAGTCACAGATCAAGTTGTTCGGCCTCAAGACCGGCGATACGGTGCGCGGCAGCATCCGCCCGCCGAAGAACGGCGAGAAGTACTTCCCCCTTATCAAGGTGGAAATGATCAACGGCAGGACCCCCGAGGAGGTCCGTGACAGGATCCCGTTCGACTTCCTGACACCCCTCTTCCCCGAGTCCAAGTTCAGGCTCACCGGTCACCGCGAAAGCACCATCTCCACCCGGATCATCGATATGTTCGCCCCCATCGGCAAAGGACAGCGCGGGTTGATCGTGGCGCAGCCCAAGACCGGTAAGACCGTCCTCCTGAAAGAGATCGCCAATGCCATCGCGGCCAACCATCCGGAGGCCTACCTCATCGTGCTCCTCATCGACGAGCGCCCCGAAGAGGTCACCGACATGGAACGGAGCGTGAAGGCCGAGGTGATCGCCTCCACCTTCGACGAACCGGCCGAACGCCATGTGAAGATCTCCAACCTGGTCCTCGAAAAGGCCAAGCGCCTCACCGAATGCGGCCATGACGTGGTCATCCTCCTGGATTCCATCACCCGCCTGGCCCGCGCCTACAACACGGTGGCGCCGGCGTCCGGCAAGGTGCTCTCCGGCGGTGTGGAGGCCAACGCCCTCCAGAGGCCCAAGCGTTTCTTCGGCGCCGCCCGCCAGATCGAGAACGGTGGCTCGCTCACCATCATCGCCACCGCACTCATCGATACCGGGTCCAAAATGGACGAGGTGATCTTCGAGGAGTTCAAGGGGACCGGCAACATGGAACTGCAGCTCGACAGGAGGCTTTCCAACAAGCGGATCTACCCCGCCATCGACATCGTGGCCTCCAGCACACGGCGCGAAGACCTGCTGGTCGACAAGGATCAGCTGCAGCGCATCTGGATCCTGCGGAACCACCTGGCCGACATGAACCCGCTCGAGGCCATGGAATTCCTGAAGGACAAAATGCGGTTCACGGACACCAACGAGGAATTCCTCATCTCCATGAACGGCTAGGGCAATCACCCATAAAATCAAAGCCCGTCAGGTCGACGGGCTTTTTTTGTTGTCAGTCCCGGGCATCGTACCACAGCATCGCCGCCGGGATGGGTTGCCGGTCCATGCCGGGACCTCTGAAAAGCACCTGCAGGGTGTCGTCACCGCCCTTCTCAAAGTAATCCACCCTGATCCTGTGGAGGCCCCGCACCAGGGGGATGGCGCCCCCGGCCTCCTCCGTGCTGTGGAGCCCGTCATTGTCGACCACGAGGAGATCATCGATGTAAAGCCTGCTGCCATCGTCGGACAGGGTGAAGAAATTGTAGATCCCGGTCTCCGGGATCTCCAGGTACCCTTCGAAGCTGAATCCGAAGCGGTCGTTCCTGTCCCTGGGGGCAAGGCTGAAGGCCGTGTCGGTCACTTTTTTCAGGGCTTCAAGTGCTTCAAATGATGGCAGTGCATCCCACTCCCCTTCAAAATAGCTGCTGATGATCCCGGGTTGCGGGTCGATCCCACGGGTTGCGGGATAGGGGGTCACCTTCCTGAATATTCGTGCGGCTGTATCGCTGACAGGGCTGCCGTTGCGGAAGCCCCTGGCCACCAGGTGGGCATCCCGGCTTATTACCAGGGGTGCGGTGGCTGCTGCCGAGGTGGCGTCGGGGATCGTGCCGTCGAGGGAGTAGCGGACCACGGTGCCAGCCCTCTCTGCCGTGATCACCAGGCGGCATGTATCAATGAAGATGCCGTTGTCGCTTTGAATGACCGGCGGGTTGTGGATGTCAGGTGACCCGGCGATGTCCAGCACCACCACGGCATTGATGCTGTCCGGCGCTTGCCCGGGCAGGCGGATGTGAATGGCATCCTCGAAGCGGTGCACCGGCAGGTCGGTGTTTTCATCCGCCAGGAGGCGGGCCCTGGTAGGTGTGTTCCCGATGCCTGGAACCTTCAGGACTCCGTCGTCCGGCCAATCGAACACATGAAAGTACAGCCGGGTGACGTCGCCCAGGTCTTTTTGGGTGCACCGCCCGAAGGCCAGGCTCCTGAAGGGGCTGGCGGAGGTGCCGTAGATCGCCTCGCCGTTCACTTTCATCCAGTCACCCATGGCCGACAGGATGGCTATGCTCTCGTCAGGGAAAGTGCCGTCGGCCTTCGGGCCCACGTTCAGCAGGAAGTTGCCGCCCTTGGAGGCGATGTCCGACAGCTTGCGGATCAGGTCGCCGGCGCTCTTCCAATTGCCGTCGGCCTTGTTGTAACCCCAGTGGTTGTTCATGGTCATGCACGTCTCCCAGTACACCCCGGGAAGCCCGGTGGAGGGGATCTCCTGCTCCGGTGTCCCGAAATCGCCGGCAAATTCGCCTTCGCGGGTCATCCCGGCCATGCCCGCCCGGCCCACATCCACGCGGTTGTTGATGATGATGTCGGGCTGCAGGCCCCTGACATAGTTGTAAAGATCGCGCCCCCGCTCGTGGGTCCACGTTTCCTCCCATTCCCCGTCAAACCAGAGAACGCCGATGTCGCCGTAGTTGTGCACCAGTTCCTCCAGCTGGCCTTTCATGTGGGCCACATACCGGTCGAAGTCGGCACCCTCCGCCGGACGGTCCTCCTCCCAGGCCCTGCGGGGCAGGTAGTCGGGGTGGTGCCAGTCCATGATGGAGTGGTACCAGCAGATTCGGATCCCCTCCTTCCGGCAGGCCTCGGCCAGGGGTGCCAGGAGATCCTTCCCATAGGGGGTCGACATTACGTCGAAATCGGTGAGCCTGGAATCGAAAAGGCAGAAACCGTCGTGGTGTTTGGAGGTGATCACGATATATTTCATGCCGGCGGCCTTGGCGGTCTTCACCCAGGCGTCCGGGTCGTATTTCACCGGGTCGAATTCGTCCGCGAACCTGCTGTAGGTCCCGAGGGGGATGCGGGCCGTGGTCCTGATCCACTCGGCGTGGCTGGTCTCGCCGTTCCACTCGCCCGCGGGCACGGCATACAGCCCCCAGTGAATGAACATGCCGAAGCGGGCATCCTCCCACCATTCCATCCGGGCCTTCCTGGCGGCAGGGTCTTCATTCAGAAAATCGGCGGCGGGCCGGTGACAGCCGGCGACTGAAAGGATCAGCAGGACCGCGAGGACGGGCGACAAGGTCTTTTTCATGATGGACATCGGATTTGTTATGGCTAATTTACGACAGAATCAGCGAACCTGGGTCCCCGGACCGGTTTGCGGTACCCGTGCCATGCAGGGAAAATGCGGGTGTCGGGCCGTAACAAGCCGGTTTTCAATGGTCTGCTGTGGAAAAATTTTGAATCCTCCCTTAAAAAAAATGCTTACTTTTACGCATTCTAAACAGTGAAAAAGCACGATGTCGCTCTGTTCCAGACATTTCGTATTCATAAGGAGTCAAATTTTTTAGCTGAAACTATATGATCAAAAAAGTACTTGTTGCCAACAGGGGTGAAATAGCTGTGCGTGTCATGCGGACCTGCCGGGAGATGAGCCTGAAGGTCGTGGCTGTTTATTCCGATGCCGACAGGAACTCGCTGCATGTGCGGTATGCGGATGAGGCCTATCATATCGGTCCTTCCCCGTCGAACGAGAGTTACCTGAACATCGACAGGATCATTGAAGCTGCAAAGATATCGAAGGCGGATGCCATCCACCCCGGCTATGGGTTCCTTTCCGAGAATGCCGAGTTCTCGGATCGGTGCAGGAGGGAAGGGATCATCTTCATCGGCCCTTCGGCCGAATCGATCTCCATGATGGGTGACAAGATCACCGCCCGGCGGACCATCACCAAGGCCGGCGTGCCGGTGGTCCCGGGTACGGCCGATCCCATCGTCAAGGAGGAGGAGGCCGTGAAAGTGATCGAGAAGATCGGCCTGCCCGTCATGATCAAGGCCTCGGCCGGCGGCGGCGGGAAAGGGATGCGGCTGGTAAAGAACAAGGAGGACATCATTTCCTCCATCCGGGCAGCCAAGTCGGAAGCCATGTCGGCCTTCGGCAACGACGCCGTGTACATTGAAAAGTACATATCCTCCCCGCACCACATCGAATTCCAGGTCCTCGCCGACAACCACGGCAACGTGATCCACCTCTTCGAGCGGGAGTGCTCCGTGCAGCGGAGGCACCAGAAGGTGATCGAGGAGACCCCCAGCCCCCTCATGACGCCCGAGGTGCGGATGGAAATGGGCGAGCACGCTGTGGCGGCGGCCAGGGCATGCAATTATTCCGGTGCCGGCACCATCGAATTCATCGTGGATGACAACCTCAATTATTATTTCCTGGAGATGAACACCCGCCTGCAGGTGGAACACCCCATCACCGAGCGGGTTGTGGGCATCGACCTGGTCAGGGAGCAGATCAACATCGCCAATAACCTCCCCCTGTCTTACAAGCAGGAGGAGCTGCGGCAGAACGGGCATGCCATCGAGTGCCGGATCTATGCCGAGGATCCTGACAACAATTTCATGCCCAGCCCCGGTGTCATCCACCACATTTCCGAGCCCCTCGGATTCGGGGTGCGCCACGACGGATACGTCTATGAAGGATACCGCATCCCCATCTATTACGATCCCCTCATCTCCAAACTCATCGTATGGGGCAAGAGCCGCGAGGAAGCCATCGCCAGGATGCGGAGGGCCCTCAATTCATACAAGATCACCGGGGTGAAGACCACCATCAAGTTCCTCGAGCGGATCATGACCACCCCCGATTTCGTCAAGGGGAAATACAACACTCATTTTATCGAGAATAACAAGTCGGTGCTCGAGCAGCCTGACAAATGCAAGGGGGATTGCAAGGCCATTGCCATCATCGCCGCCTTTATCGATTATAACAACCGCCTGGCGCAGGTGAAGGCCGAACCGGCGGAATCCTCCTCGGGCAGCAACTGGAAAATGGCCGGCCGCCGTGTCGCCATGAACAGGTATTAACGACAAAAAATCAAAAGTATGGCTCTTGAAATTAACATCGACGGACAATCCGTGAGCGTGGAACTGCTCTCCAAACAGGGCAATAATCACCAGGTCTCCATCGACGGCAAGGTTTACGAGGTCGACCTGGTGGAGGTGGAGCGCGGCGTCTATTCCATCATCTACAAGAACAAGTCCTACAACGTGGAACTGACTCCCGGCAAGGAGCCCAAGTCCTACAACATCAGTACATTATTCAATTCATTCGAGGTCGACATCCTGGATGCGGAGGCCAAGTACCTGAGAAGCAGGAAGCACGATGACCTCGATGAAGGGGCCGTCATCTCATCGCCCATGCCCGGGAAGGTGGTCAGGGTGCTGGTGAAAAAGGGCGACAAGCTGAAGGCCGGCGATACGGTGATCATCATCTCGGCCATGAAGATGGAAAGTGAATACAAGGTCAAGAAAGACAGGGTCGTCAAAGAGGTCAAGGTCAAGGATGGCGATACCATCGACGGCAACCAGCCCCTGGTCATTGTGGAATAACTTAATAATTGACGATTTAAATCAACCATTATGTCATTAGAGGATAAATTCAAACAGTTTGAGAACAGGAACAAGCTCGCTGAACTGGGCGGTGGCAAGGAGCGGATCGACAGGCAGCACAATGCGGGCCGCAAAACGGCGCGCGAGCGGATCGAGGACCTGCTCGACAAGAAGACCTTCGTGGAGGTTGACAAGTTCGTGACCCACCGGGCCACCGATTTCGGCATCGACAAGAACAAGATCCTGGGCGACGGCGTCGTGGCAGGCTACGGCAAGATCGACGGCAGGCTCGTGTATGTGTTTGCACAGGATTTCACCGTGTTCGGCGGCACCCTCAGCCGGGCCAATGCCGACAAGATCATCAAGATCATGGACCTGGCCCTCAAGATGGGAGCGCCGGTCATCGGGCTCAACGATTCTGGCGGTGCCCGCATCCAGGAAGGGGTGGAGAGCCTTGCCGGGTATGCCGATATCTTTTACCGGAACACCATCAGTTCCGGCGTGATCCCCCAGATCTCCGCCATCCTGGGGCCCTGCGCCGGCGGCGCCGTCTACTCGCCGGCCATCACCGACTTCATCATGATGGTGAAGAACACGAGCTATATGTTCGTCACCGGCCCGGATGTCATCAAGACGGTGACCCACGAGGAGGTGACCAAGGAGGACCTGGGCGGGGCCATCACCCACAACTCCAAGAGCGGGGTGGCCCACTTCGTCGCAGAGGACGACGAGCATGCCATGATGATGCTGCGCGAGCTGCTGAGCTTCCTCCCCTCCAACAACATGGAAGACCCGCCGATGAAACCCTGCACCGACGACGTGCACCGGGAGGACGAGGCGCTGCAGTCCATCGTGCCCGACGATCCCAACAAGCCCTACGACATGAAGGAGATCATCAACGCGGTGGTCGATGAGAATAACTTCTTCGAGGTAATGCCCTATTATGCCCAGAACATCATCGTCGGGTTCGCCCGTTTCGGCGGACGTTCGGTGGGGATCGTCGCCAACCAGCCGGCCAGCCTCGCCGGGGTGCTCGACATCAACTCCTCCGTGAAAGGAGCCCGCTTCGTGCGCTTCTGCGATGCGTTCAACATTCCCCTGGTGACCTTCGTGGATGTCCCGGGCTTCCTGCCCGGTACCGCCCAGGAGTTCGGCGGCATCATCAAGCACGGCGCCAAGCTGCTCTATGCTTTTGCCGAGGCCACGGTGCCCAAGGTGACGATCATCACCCGCAAGGCATACGGGGGCGCCTATGATGTGATGTCGAGCAAGCACATCGGCGCCGATGTCAATTACGCCTATCCCACCGCCGAGATCGCCGTGATGGGGCCCGAAGGGGCGGTCAACATCATCTTCAGGGATAAACTCAGCGATAAGGACAAGAAAAAAGCGGTGGAGGAATACAAGAATACCTTTGCCAGCCCTTATAAGGCCGCGGCATTGGGTTATATCGACGAGATCATTTATCCGAAACAGACACGGTTCAAGATCGTGCAGGCGCTGGAGATGACCCAGAACAAAACCAAGTCACATCCCGCCAAGAAACATGGGAATATCCCCCTCTAGGGATCAGGTGTTGGATGCTTTTTCGTTGTGGTAGAGGATCTTGTTGAGGGTTTCCTTCTCTACCTCCACCTGGGCGATGGTCTCGTCCAGGACTTTGTTGATCTTTTCCACCAACTCGGGGACCTCGTCGAGGTTCACATTGTCCCGGGTGATGTTCTCAAGACGCCGGATGTCCTGCTTGATGTCGTTGATCGAGAAAATGTCGACCGACGACTTAAGCTTGTGCGCCAGTTTGCTGACCCCCTGCATATCATCCTTCTGAAAGCACTTGTTCAATTCGCTCAGGCTCTCCGGAGTAGCCTGCAGGAAAATCTTCACCATCTGTAAAATGGCCTTCTTATCCCCGCCAAGCATTTCGTTGAGGTTTGTCAGATCAAAAAGTCTTTTCGAATCCATCTATCTGTTATTTGTAGGATTTATGATTTCGTTGATTGTCAAGAGAAGTTAGCAAGTTTTATACCACTAATGCAAGTGGCTGTTAATTAGGCGTTTGATATGGCGCAATTTCTCTATTTGGAATTCCTGTTTTAAAATAGGGAAATTACGACAATTTATTCTCTGAACGTAAATGTACGAAAATTTTATATGAACACCAGAATGTTCACAAGCTATATCTCATTATTTTTCAACATGCGATAGATGGTCGATTTGCCGATGTCGAGCTTTTT